>NZ_JBLIYX010000011.1:0-182459 GCF_057480955.1 Pseudomonas sp. P65(2024) | reverse complement strand
GCGAATCATACAGCGTTACAACCTGCTGTCAACTGCCTTTTTCACCGCTGCCGATCAGATGATCGAAGCACCTCCGCCACCCTCTTCAACAATCAACTCTTTGATATTCAAGGAGTTTTTCGTCCCGATGTCGCTGGAAGTGGGGCGCATTATAAGGGGATCTGAAAGCCCGTCAACCGTTTATTTCATATATTTGCAATGTCCGGCGCTGTCTGATGAGGAGCCTCCCCGATCGGCAAGGGCTTGTTCAGCAATACCCCCACCAGCACCGCAAAAATCAGCGCCGCGACACCCGCGCTGCACAGCACCGCCTCGAAGCCGCCGATGAACGCCTGGCGCGCCAGTGGTGCCGCCACCTCTCTCAGCCTTGGGTCGAGCAACGCCAACGCGGCATGCAGATCCCCCGCTGCCACCCGCGTAGCCATCTCCCCCGCCACACCCAACGCCTCGGGTGCCTGGAGCGTCAGGGCATCGCGCAGCAGTTGCCCACTGCGCGCCGCAAGGATGCCGCCGAGAATGCCTATGGCAAGGACGATGGCCCCGAAGCGCGTGGTGGTGCTCAGCCCCGAAGCCATACCGGTGCGCTCACGCGGCACGCAGGCCATGATGTTCTTCTGCGTATCGCCATTGAGCAGCCCGGCTCCGGCGCCCAGCACGACACTGGCCAGGGCGAACGCGGCATAGCCACTCTGGCCGGTGGCCCAGGCGCAGGCCAGGTTGCCCACCCCGACCAGGACCAACCCCAATGCGAACACCTGGGCCGGCGACAGGCGCGCAGCCATGCGCATGCCCAGCCGAGGCGTGAGCAGCATGGCCACGGCGAACGGCAGCATGCCCGCGCCCGCGGCCAGGGCCGAGAGCTGCAAGCCGCTCTGCAGGTACAGCGGCAGCAAGGTCATCATCACCTGCGCACAGGCGGCGTAGGCGAGCATCCCCAGCAAGGCCCCGATGAAACGCCCGCTGCGCATCAGGCCGAGGTCGACCATCGGCCGCGCCTGGCTGCGCTCGACCATCACGAACAAGCCAAGCAGGAACACGCCGATCAGCAGACGCCCCAACGTGGGGGCACTATCCCAACCAACCCGATTGGCGTCGATCAAGGCCCAGGTCAGGTAGCCCAGGCCACCGGCGAAAGTCAGGCTGCCCAGTGGATCGAACCGCGCCGCCGAACCGTCGCGGGACTCCTCGATACTGCTTGCGACCATGAACGCCAGCACGATCACCAGCGGCAGGTTGATATAGAAGATCCAGCGCCAGCCCAAGGTACTGGCGATCAGCCCACCGAGCAGCGGTGCGAAGGTGATGGTCGCGCCCATGCAGGCGCCCCAGAAGGCCCAGGCCCGCATGCGTTCCTGCGGTGCGTGGAAACGGTGGCCGATGGCGGCCAGCGCGGCAGTCAGCAACAACGCGGCACCGATGCCCTTGGCTGCGCGGGCCAGCTCAAGGAACAACAGGCTGGGCGCGGCGCCGCACGCCAGCGAGGCAGCGCCGAACAGCGCCAGGCCGAGCAGCAGCATGCGCCGCCTGCCGAAGCGGTCGGCCAGGCTGCCAGCGGGTAGCAGACAGGCAGCGAACGCCAGCAAATACGCACTGACCACCCATTCGATGTCGCTGAACGAGCCGGACAGATCACGGGCAATGCTGGGCAGGCTAACCGCGACGATGTTGGTGTCGAGGATGATCAAGGCGCACACCGCCGAGGCGGTGAACAGGGTGAAGCGCGGTGAGGCGGCGGCAGGCATGAAGGCTCCGTTACAAAGAGCAGGCGGGTCGTCGCCGCTTTACCGCCACGACGCCAGCCTTGTAGTGTTGCCTTCACCATAACGCCGCCGGGCAACTGGCTTGTTAGCCAGCACGTCCCGCGTCATTAGCGCCTGGCTAACGAGGCCCCATGGAGATACGTCACTTCCGCTACTTCCTTGCCGTCGCCCGTCACGGCCACTTCACCCGCGCCGCCGAGCAACTGGGCATCGCCCCGCCGACCCTGAGCCGGCAGATCCAGGACATGGAGCGTGAGCTGGGAGTGCGGCTGTTCGAACGCAGCCAACGCGAGGTAAGCCTCACCGCCGCCGGCCATGCCTTGCTTACCGAGGCCGAACAGGCGGTGCAGCAGTTCGACGCAGCACAGTTGGGTGCGCAGCGTGCAGGTCGCGGCGACAGTGGGAGGATCGAACTCGGCTACGTTGCCTCGGCAGCTTACTCCGGTACCCTGCAGCAACAGGTCAGTCGGTTTGTCCAGGCCTATCCCGACGTACAGCTGAACATTCGCGAAGTGCCCATGCTCGAGCTCCCCTCTCTTGTCGACGAGGGGCAACTCGACCTCGCCTACTTGCGTTCACCGATGGAGCTGCCGCAGCCCCTGAAAGCCGTCGCCTTGCATCAGGAAGGTTTCGTCCTGGCGCTACCGGCCAGCTCGCGCCTCAACGAACTGAAGACCATCCCGGCCTCACGCCTGGCCGACGAAACCTTCATCTTGCCCGAGCAGATCTCCGGCACACTGGCAATTGCCACCCAGGGCAACTTCACCCCGCGCCTGGGGCCGCAACCGGGCAGCCTGGTGGCGGTGCTCACCCTGGTGTCACTGGGCCAGGGCGTGGCCGTGGTACCGGCGTCGGTGGTCCCGCGTATCAGTTTGCCCCAGGTCAACTACCGGCCCATCGCCGACGCCCAGGCAAGTTCATGGCTGAGCCTGGTGCACCGCCGCTTCGAAAAGTCGCCCGCAGTGCTGCGCTATATAGAAGGAGTGCGCCAAGGTGCCAAATGATCAACTACGTACCGGTTATCGAGTGCTGCTGGCGTTGCTCGCCTGCCTGGCCTGGCCCGCGTGGGCCGGCGACGCCATGCAGACGATGGCGCTGGGCAAGCCTGCGCCCTACCCTTTCTTCACCTATGCCAATGTCAGGCTCGACATCCGCCTGCCGGTCCAACACGCAGTGATCGTGCTCCATGGCGTGCACCGTGATGCCGACCACTACTATCGCAACGGCCTGATCCTGCTCGGCAATGCGGGACTCACCCAGGACGACACGCTGCTGCTGGCCCCCCGCTTCTTCAGCGAAGACGATCCCCAGACAACGCCCACTGCGCCCTTGTGGGTAAAAAACCAATGGCTGCAGGGCCACGAGTCCGTGGCCGGACGCACCGGCATCTCAGCATTCGCGGTGCTCGACGACCTTCTCGCCTACCTTGGCGATCGTCATCGATTTCCACACCTTGAAGACATCACGTTGATCGGTCATTCCGCCGGCGGCCAACTGTTGCAGCGCTACACGCTGCTCGGCACGGGCGACCAGGCGCTGCGAGCCCTTGGGATCCACGTGCGCTACATTGTCGCCAGCCCCTCCACCTACCTGTACCTGGATGCCAACCGCCCCCTTGGCGAAGGCTTCGCCCCTTTAGCTGCCGCGCAGTGCCCCGACTACGACCGTTACCGCTATGGCCTGCCGGGCGCACCGGACTACTTCGCCACGCAGCATCTCGATGCCCGCCAGGTGCTCAGCCGCTACGCCGCACGCGACGTGACCTACCTGGTCGGCGAGCGCGACCGTCACCCGCACAGCCGGATCATGGACCGCAGCTGTGCAGCCCAGGCCCAGGGCCGTGACCGGGTCGAGCGGCAACTCAACTACCTGCGCTACGAGGCTTTACTTTCCCAGCGCTGGTCGATAGCGCTCGCGCATCGCCAGTACGTACTGCCGGGCATTGGCCATGACCCCACCCACCTGCTGACCGATCCAAGCGTTGCCCAACTGCTGTTTTCCGGCCACTGACATACCACCACGCCGCGCAGTACACTGGGCCCCTCCCCCTTTCGGAGACGCCCAAGGTGCATCACGCAGGAAGCGATGAACATCCACCGGCACGTGCCCGATCTGGCGCGGTCATCTGGCTTACCGGACTCTCAGGCGCGGGAAAGTCGACACTGGCCCAGGCCCTGGCCCGAGAGCTCCATGAGCTGGGACATGGCTGCTACGTGCTCGACGGTGATGTATTACGCACAGGGCTAAATGCCGACTTGGGTTTCTCACCCGAGGATCGCCATGAAAACATCCGCCGCACAGCCGAGGTGGCGGCGCTGTTCGCCGATGCCGGGCTGATATGCATCGCCGCGTTGATCTCACCTTATCGCGCGGGGCGCGCCGCCGCACGCCAGGCCTGCAAGGCGGGCTTTCATGAGGTGCACGTCAACGCTGATCTGGCCACCTGCGAGGCCCGCGATCCCAAAGGCCTGTATCGCCGCGCCCGAGCGGGAGAGCTAGCGGCCTTTACCGGGATCGATGCGCCCTACGAAGTGCCGGAGCGGCCGGAGCTGGTGGTGGAGACGGCACACGTGCCGCTGTCGATAGCAACGGCGCAACTGCTGGCGTACGTACAGCAGCGGGTACTGTACCAACCGCAGTAGGCGCGGGCTGGCCCCGCGCCTGCTGGTTGCGCTCAGCTGCCCGGGGCGATATCGCCACGCTGCCAGCGCGCCTCATTGTTGCTCAAGGCCTGGGCAATATCGGCCAGCTCATTGGACGGCAGGCTCTGCGGCAGCGGGTCGAGGCCGGCGCTGGCGAACAGCTGGCCATAACTGTTGCGCAGCTCGGCATAAGCCAAATCGCGACGCAGGTCGGCCTGCAGCGCGTTCAACTCGCCCTGGATCAGCTCGAGCTCGCCGATCCCTTGTGCCTGGTGGCGGTTACGCAGTTGCTCGACGATCTGCTGGTCGAGGCTCACCAGTTGCTGGCTGGTGGTGAACTGGCGACGGGCTTCATTGTAGTTGGCGTTGGCCACGTACAACTGTGCCAGGATAGCCATGGACATGGCCTGGCGCCGTGCCTCGACCACCTGCTCGCCGGCCTTGGCCACATCTATGGAGGCAGGCCCCGACAGCACGTTGAACAGGTTCCAGGTGACCTTCACGCCATAATCGGCCCAATGCTGGTTGATCAGGAAGCTGTTGCTGTCGTAGTGACCGCCGGCCGAAAACTCCAACCCCGGCAACATGCGCAGCATCGACTTGCGCACCTCGGCGGCACTGATACGTGCCTGATAGTCCTGCTCACGCAGCTCGGGACGGGTCGCCAAGGCCTGCTGCTCCAGCGCTTCGAGGCCCACCTTGAGCTCCGGCACGCTGTAGTCATCGGTGGCGGCGAGGGTCAGCTCGGTGCCGGGCGGCAGGTTGATCAACGCGCCCAGCTCGGTCTTGGCCAGCGACAAGGCCCGACGTTGCTCTTCCAACTGGCGGGTGGCCTCGATCAGCGCGCGCTGGTAGCCGAGCGCCTGGATCGGATCGCCGATGCGTTGCTCGCCCAGACGCTGGCTGTTGTCCCTGGCCTGGTCGACGCGCACCATCAGCGCATCGATCTGCTTGAGCAGGCGTTCGGCAGCCACGGCCCGCCAGTAGGCCGAGCGCACGTCCTGGATGATGGTCTGCACCACCTTGCGCCGACGCTCCTGCACGATCAGGCGCTGGTCGCCCTGCTGCTTGGCGCTGACGTAGCTGACGCCGAAGTCGAGAACGTTCCAGACCATGGTCAGGTCGGCCACGTCGCGGTCACGGTCCTGGGAGGTCGACGGCTCCAGGGACTGGGTGTTGGTCAGCACGCTACGGCTGCTCGACGCGCTGACGTTACTGCGCCCGGCATAACCGGCCGACAGGGCCATGCGTGGCAGCATGTCGAAGCTGGCCAGGTCAACCTGGCGCTGGGCCAGGGCCTCCTCCATGACCTTCAGGCGGGCTTCCAGGTTGTACTTGACCGCCCTGGCCATGGCCTGGTGCAACGTCAGCGGCCCGTGCAGCGCCTCCTGGCCTTTGAACATACTGGCCAGGTCGGCCTTTGCCCGCTGCTCGCTGACGCTGCGGTCAATGGGCTGGGTCTTGACCGCGCACCCCGTCACCGCCAACGCCAGCACGCTTACCGCGAAAATCCTCGATGCTCTGCTCATCCCTGTCCGCCCCCTTGGTACGGCACTGCTGTTCTTCTAATGGATAGCTTGCGTCCGCTGGCTCATGCCTGCGGCGCGGGTACCTCTACCTGCCCCAACGCCTGCGCCAGTTGCCTGGCCTGACGTTGCTCCCCCTCCCGGAAGGCCTGCAGTTGCTGCCCCAGGGTTGGAGCCCCGGTCAAACCCTTCTCTGCCTCCGCTCCCTGGCGGAACGGCTTGCCGCCGCTGAGCTCGAACTGGCCACCGTCATCCGGCAGCGTCTTGTCGAAGATGTTGGCCAGGCTGCTGGCCCCGAAGACATTGGCGTCCCCACCGCCAAAGCCGAGGAAGCCGGCCCCAGAACCATTGCCGATGGCACTGTCACCCTGGTGACCGGCGAATACCTGGGCCAGATAGCTCGGCGCCAGCGCGCCGTTGTGGATGAACAGGTTGCCCAAGGTTGGCAGCCCGCCACCCGATGTCGGAACCTCGAACAACGGTTGTGGCAACAGCGGTGACTGGTATGGCGCGGTCACCGGTAGGGGCGAGACCGACACAGGCATGCCCGGGCTGACCTGCACCGGCTGCGCGGGCGGATAGGCCCGGAACTCCGGATCACCATCGTTCGACTGCAGGGCCACGCCTTGCCCGATAAAGCCGCCGACCAGCGCGTTGCCCGCAGCATCGGTAATGCCGGTACCACTGGATCTGAGCGCCAGGGCCAGGCTGCCGGCGCCGGCCACACCGCCAACGTTGATTTGCCAGGTGCGACCGTCGAGACGCACCAGCGATTGCAGGGTGCCGCTGGCGTTGCCATTGCCCACCAGCTCGAAGTCTGCCAGGTCGACACCGCTGACATCCTCACTGAAGGTCACGGTAAACGACTGGCCACCTGGTGTCGGCGAGGGGTTGGCCACGATCGACACCACGGTGGGTGGCGTACCATCGACGACCACACCATGGGTGTCACCGACATTTTCAAGCGCCGGTGTCAGCGCGTTGCCGGCGGCGTCCCTCAGGCTCGCCCCGTTGGCCGACAGCCCCAGCACCTGGATGCCGTCGGCATCGTTGTCACCGGCCTGGACTTGATATTGGAATACCAGTGTCGGCGTGCCCGAGCCGGCCACGAAGTCGGCGTACACCGTGCGCCCGCCCACATCCAAGGCAAGACGGGGTACCCCGTCGACCACCACCGCTTCGCTGGTGTTGACCACGAAGGTGAGCACATCGCCGGTGTTGTAGAGGACGCCGACCGGCACACTGACACTGCCCACCGTGGGGGCATCGCGGTCGATGCTGTACACGGCACCGGTGAGCCCCCCGACCAACGCGTTGCCAGCCACGTCGGTGATGCCGGTCGCACTGCCATTGAGGTTCAGGCCCAAGGTACCGGTCCCGCTCACACCGCTGACGGTGATCACATAGACACCGCCGCCCAGCGCTTGCAGGCCACTGAGCGTGCCGGATGCCGAGCCACTGCCGACCAGCGTGAAATCGGCCAGGTCGACACCGCTGACTTGTTCACTGAAAGTCACCGTGAAACGCACACTCTGTGCATTGCTCGGCGACGGATCGAGGGTGACGATACCGACCGCTGTCGGCGCCTGGGTGTCGACCAGCACCTGATGGGTGTCGGACACACCATTGAGGGTCAGGTTCATGGCGTTGCCCGCGGCGTCGGTCAGGGTCGCGCCATTGGCGGTGAGACCGGTGACGGTGACACCATCGCTGTCGTTGTCGCCGGGCTGGATGGTGTACTGGAACACCAGGGTCGTGGTGCCGGCCCCAGCCACCAGGTCGGCGAACACCGTGTGGCCGCCGATGTCCAGGGCCAGGCGCGGCGAACCCGCCACCTGCACAGCTTCGCTGACGTTGACCACGAACACCAGGGCATCGCCTGCATTGTAGGAAACCCCGGCCGGGCCTCCGACGCTGGTCACGCTGGGGGCGCGGGTGTCGATGGCATAGTTGTTGGAGTCGGTGCTGCCTATACCGGCGTTGCCGGAGCTCGCACCCACGACGCCGGTATTGTCCAGGGTGATCAGGTTGCTGGTGTCTTCGACATTGCTGGTTGGGGTCAGGGTCGCGGTCCAGGTGATGCCGCCATCGCTGCTGCTCAACCCGCTCAAGGTACCGTTGGCCACGCTCAGGTCGGCCAGGGTAAAACCGCTGACCGCTTCGCTGAAGGTGATGGTCACCAGTGATGTCTCGCCAACGCGCAGGGCCGTGTCGGCGACCACGACGGTGGCCGTGGGGACGACGGTGTCGACTGTGTAGTTGGCCGACGAGGTAGTGCCGACACCGGCGTTGCCGGCCAGGTCGCTGACACCGGTATTGTTCAGGGTGATCACATTGCTGAGGTCCCTCACCCCATTGCTCGGGGTGAAGGTGGCAGTCCAGGTGATACCGCCGTCGCTGCTGCTCACCGCGCTCAGGGTGCCATTGGCCACCGAGAGGTCGGCGTTGGTGAAACCGGTCACCGCTTCGCTGAAGGTGAAGGTTACCGTGGTGGTCTCCCCCGCTGTCAGATTGGGGTCGGCAATCACGATAGTGGCTGTCGGGCGCTGGCTGTCGATGGCGTAGTTGTTCGAATCGGTGCTGCCGGTGCCGGCGTTGCCCGCGATATCCGTCACACCTGTGTTGTCCAGGGTGATCAGGTTGCTGGTGTCGGTGATACCGGCGGCCGGGGTCAGGGTCGCGGTCCAGGTCACGCCGCCGTCGCTGCTGCTCACCGCGCTGAGGGTGCCGTTGGCGATCGTCAGGTCGGCATTGGTGAAGCCGGTCACCGCCTCGCTGAAGGTGATGGTCACCAGTGACGTCTGGCCGATGGCCAGGTTGCTGTCGGCCACCACGATGGTGGCGGTCGGGCGCTGGGTGTCGATGGCATAGTTGTTCGAGCTGGTGGTGCCGGAGCCAGCATTGCCGCTGCTCGCGCCGACCACGCCGCTGTTGTCGAGGACGATCAGGTTGGTGCTGTCGGTGATGTTGCCGGTCGGGGTGAAGGTGGCGGTCCACGTGATGCCGCCGTCGCTGCTGGACACCGCGCTCAAGGTGCCGTTGGCCACCGTCAGGTCGGCATTGGTGAAGCCGGTCACCGCCTCGCTGAAGGTGAAGGTCACCTGGCTGGTGTCGCCCGCGCGCAGGGCCGGGTTGCTCACCACCACCGTCGCCGTGGGCTGCAGGGTACTGACTGTGTAGTTGGCGGAGCTGGTGGTACCGGCACCGACGTTGCCGGCCAAGTCGGCCACCCCGGTGTTGTTCAAGGTGATGACGTTGGTGGTGTCCTGCACGTTGACCGTCGGGGTAAAGGTGGCCGTCCAGGTGATGCCGCCGTCGCTGCTGGACAGCCCGCTCAAGGTGCCGTTGGGCGCCGTCAGGTCGGCCAGGGTGAAGCCGCTCACCGCTTCGCTGAAGGTGATGGTCACCGTGGTGGTCTCACCCACGGTCAGGTTGCTGTCGGCCAACACGATGGTCGCGGTCGGGCGCTGGGTGTCGATGGCGTAGTTGTTCGAGTCGGTGGTCCCGGCGCCAGCGTTGCCGGCGGCATCGGTCACCCCAGTGTTGTCCAGGGTGATGACGTTGGTCGCGTCGGTGATGGCGCTGGTCGGGGTAAAGGTCGCCGTCCAGGTGATGCCACCATCGCTACTGGACACCGCGCTCAGGGTGCCGTTGGCCACGCTCAGGTCGGCATTGCTGAAGCCGGTCACCGCCTCGCTGAAGGTGATGGTTACCAGCGACGTCTGGCCGATGGCCAGGTTGCTGTCGGCCACCGCGATAGTCGCGGTCGGGCGCAGGGTGTCGATGGCGAAGTTGTTCGAGTCGGTGGTACCGGCCCCAGCGTTGCCGGCGGCATCGGTCACCCCAGTGTTGTCCAGGGTGATGACGTTGGTCGCGTCGGTGATGGCGCTGGTCGGCGTGAAGGTCGCCGTCCAGGTGATGCCGCCATCACTGCTGGACACCGCGCTCAAGGTGCCGTTGGCCACGGTCAGGTCGGCATTGGTGAAGCCGGTCACCGCCTCGCTGAAGGTGATGGTCACCAACGACGTTTCACCGATCCTCAGGCTGCTGTCGGCCACCACGATGGTCGCACTCGGGCGCACGGTATCGATGGCATAGTTGTTCGAGTTGGTGGTGCCGCTGCCGGCGTTACCCGCCAGGTCGGTCACGCCGGTGTTGTCCAGGGTGATGAGGTTGGTCGCGTCGGTGATGGCGCTGGTCGGGGTAAACGTCGCCGTCCAGGTGATGCCGCCATCACTGCTGGACACCGCGCTCAAGGTGCCATTGGCCACGTTCAGGTCGGCATTGGTGAAACCGGTCACCGCCTCGCTGAAGGTGATGGTCACCAGCGAGGTTTCACCGATGGTCAGGTTGCTGTCGGTGACCACGATGGTCGCGGTCGGGCGCACGGTATCGATGCTGTAGTTGGCCGAGCTGGTGGTGCCGGCGCCAGCATTGCCGGCCAGATCGGTGACGCCTGCGTTGTTCAGGGTAATGACGTTGCTGGCATTGGTGAGGTTGTTGGTCGGGGTGAAGGTGGCGGTCCAGGTCTTGCCGCCATCGCTGCTGGACACCGCGCTCAAGGTGCCGTTGGCCACCGTCAGGTCGGCATTGGTGAAGCCG
The DNA here is from genome assembly GCF_057480955.1 of Pseudomonas sp. P65(2024). Lineage (NCBI taxonomy): Bacteria > Pseudomonadati > Pseudomonadota > Gammaproteobacteria > Pseudomonadales > Pseudomonadaceae > Pseudomonas > Pseudomonas sp. P65(2024). The sequence continues at coordinate 171,929 of NZ_JBLIYX010000011.1, read as the reverse complement.
GTCACCACCTCGCTGAAGGTGATCGTCACCGTCGCGGTCTCGCCCACTTTGAGGGCCGTGTCGCTGAGTGTGATGGTGGCGGTGGGCGGGACGGTCTCGTGGATGGCCACCGACACCGATGCCGCGCTCGAAGTGCCACCGTCGCCATCGTTGACCGTGACCGACAAGGTACGGGTGGCCTGGCCGATGCTATTGGCGGCATTGCTGTTGTCGTAGGTGAGGTTGCGCACCACCGCCTGGACCGCCGCCGCCGTGGCATTGCCGTTGAATGTCAGCACCAGGTTTGCGCCCCCCGTGCCTCCGGTATAGGTGCCGATGGCCACGCCGCCGTAGCTGACCGTGTTGCCGCTGACGCCGATCTGCCCGACGCCATTGCCCTGGTTGCGAATGCCCAGCACATCTTCGCCGGCTACGCCGTTGGCGCTCACCGCCACGGTCAGGTTGCCGCCGGCGAAGTCGGCCGAGTCGCTGTCGGTGACGGTGGCATTGCCGCCGCTGTCGAGCAGCACCGAGCCAGCGCCTTGGGTGAAGGTCTGGCTGTCGCCGTTGAGGTTGGCGATCACCGGCGCGGCGTTGAGTGGCTGGACCACCACCGAAGCGGTGCGGGTGGTGCTGCCCATGTCGTCATTGACGCTGACCGTCACGCTGCGCGTGCCGCTGGTGTATGCCCCGGTGCTGTTGCCGTAGGCGACCACGGCGAGGATCGAGCGGTACTGGGCCAGGGTGGCCACACCGCTGAGCGACAGTACCGTGGTGCCGGAGCCGCTGATGGTGATGCCGTAGCTGGCCGCGGTGGCGATCTGCCCGGCGCTGAGCGACAGGGTTTCGTTGCCGCCGTCGAGCACGCCACCGAGGGTCAAGGTCGCGCCGCTGACCTGGGTGTCGCCGTCGGTCTGAGTGAGACTGATATTCGGCACGATGGCCACCGGCGTGCCGGCGAAGTTGACCGTGCTGTCGTTGCCCCCGGTGCCGGTGTCCAGGTCGACCACCGGCGGCGCCGAATACAGCACCTCGTAGGCGCCGATATCAACGCCACCGCCACGGGGCCGGTCGAAGCCGCGCAGGTCGGTGAGCGGTGCGCCGACGAGGGTGCCCTGGTCGATGGCGTTGCTGGCGGTGCTGGCCAACCGGTAGTCACCGGTGGCGGTGTTGACGAAGTTGACCGCGGTACCGATCAAGTTGGTGGTGCTGGTGTAGCCGCCGCCAACGCCACCATTGGTGGCCGCATCGAGCTGGGTGCCGTTCACGGTGTTGCCGGTGAAGATGCTGTTCTGCACCGTCACCGTGCCGGCCTGGCCGCTGGCCCAGCCGAGGCCGCCCGAGGCGATGCTACCGGTACTGGTGTTGAGGAACACGTTGTTGGCGATGGTGCTGTTGGTGATGCGCACCGTGCCGCCGCTGTTGCTCAGCACGATGATCGAGCCGGCCGCCACCGTGCCGGTGGCGCCGTAGGTGCCGGTGTTGTTGTAGATGGCGACGTTTTCCAGCACGTGGTTGTTGGCGCCGCCCAGGCGCACGAGCGTCGACATGGCGGTGCCGCCGACAATGCTGGCGCTGTTGTCGTGGATCGTGGTGTTGCGCACCACCACGGTGGATCCTGCGGTGGTCGCCGAGTTGATCACCGTGCCGGCGTTGCTCTCGAAGTTGGAGTCCTCGACGGTGATCGAGCCGCCGTTGGCGCGGATCGCGCCGCCAGCGATGTTGCTGGAGAAATGACGGAAATCCAGGTTGCGCACGGTCAGCACGCCACCGCCGTTGCTTTGCAGGCCCGAGGCTTCGAGGGGGTCGCGGGTACCGTTGTTGTTGACGTCGCCGCTCAAGATGATGTCGCCCTTGCCGTCACCGTCGACATCTCCGTTGATGGTGATGTTGCTGGTCACCGCCAGTGCCGTGGCCGAGGACCAGCGGATGGTCTGCCCTTTCAGGTTCTGGTGGAACACGATGATGTCGCTGCCGCTGCCTGCGGCCGAGCCGTCCACCGAGGTGTCGGTGTTCGCGGCCTGGATGGCCTCGGCCAGGGACACCTGGCCATCGTTGGTGATGGCCGACGCATCGGTGGTGGTGACGGTGATGGTCGCAAGCGAAGTGTTGAAAGCCGACAGGTTGCCACGCTGCACGCCGACGTCCGTTGCAACCACCCCGGAGACGGTCTCCAGCGCCCAGTCCTCGCCGGCGCGGTTACCGGTGGCGTCGGACGAAGCGCCTACATCCGCACCGCTGAGCCGTGCCACTTCGTTGACGAACAGCTGGCCGTCGCTGCCGGCGCCGGTGTTGCAGGCAAAGAAGCGGATGTCACCGCCCGGCGCCAGGCTGCTGCCAATACGCGCAAGGTCCGCGCCATGGCTGGCCAGCTGGTTGGCCCAGATGGCGTTTCCGGCCAGGTAGACATAGCCCTTGTCACCGTGGCTGATGATATCGATCGAGGTCACGTCGTTGCGGCCATCGAGGTAATCGGCGATCTGCTTGAAACCATCCTTGCCGTTCTCCAGCACCACCACTTCGACCCCGGCGGGCAGGCCGGCAATGAGCTTCTGGTAGTCGCTGACGGCGGAGTCGACGAACACGACTTCGTGGTTGCCCGAGGCTGCCGTGACCGGCGCGGTGGCGGGCGCCGCCTCGTGGACGGGCTCGTGGGTGGCGCTGTCGCGGGTGCTGGCCGCATCGCTGGCGGCGCTGGTGTCCTTGGCTGCGGCAGCCGCCGTCTCGACTGCCTGAGCCCCCTGGTCGGCGACCACGCCCACCGAGGCGTCGAACATCATGCGTGGCTCCAGGGCCTGGATAAGGCTCGGGCGGCTTGTGGAAACAGTGGTTGTGTGGGTGGCCTTGCCGCGTTTCCAGAATGCCATGATGCCCTCGCTCAGCCCTGGGGCTGGTTATGCTTGCCGTCCTTGCGAATGAGGACGGCCTGTCCTTGTTGGGAAATCCTGAACGGACGGCGGGGCGCCGATGTGCGCCCCGCAGTCCTCCTGCTACCTGCCCGACATCAGTTGCGCGACGGGAAGATACCGCTGGTGGCGATGATGAAGTTGATGCCCAGGTAAGGGCTCTGGATCGAGAACGGCTGGTTACCGCCGCTGGTCACGCCCGTGGAGGCCGGGATGGTGACGTTGAATGGCTTGAGCGTCGTGTTGCTGGTGGTCGAGGCGTAGATGTCGATTGCGGCGCCGGAACCGGTGGTGTCCTTGGGTTTGGCCAACACGCCAGTGGTCGAAGGCGCGGGCAGATCGGCATCACCTTCGGCGGCCGGAATGGCGACCGACACGGTACTGGCCGGAATGTTCACCGCCTGCGGCACCATGTTCAGCGATGTCAGGGTGACCGTTGGCGTACCGGCCGCCTCGCCGAGGTCGACAATCGGCAATCCGGGGCCCTGTCCCTGCTGGACCGGCGCACGACCACGCAGATCAGGCAGCGCGAACGTGGTCTGACCGTTGCCACCGTAGGTGGTGCCCAGGATCGAGAACAACGCAGTGTTCTGGGCAATGCTCAGAATCTGCCCTTGGCAAAAGGCCCAGCCCCGTGGGGCGAAGTTGCCCGCGAACAAGGTGATCTGACCGAGATACGGCTCACTCATTTGCTGCACTCCTCTGACAACACCGCAAGAGCGGGCCCCATGGCCCGCGGGAAATCACGCATGACAGCCGCCCTCAGAGCGGCCGCTCGACGTGGAAAATCGCTTCAAGCACCGGTCGCCCATCGCTGTCGGGGCCTACCGGGGTCATCATCAGTAGCCAGCCCTCCTCGCCTGGTGGCGACAGGCGAAACAGCGCTTGCGGCAGCACCGTGCCGGCCGGCAGGGCGAACTCCGCGGCATAACGCTGGTGACGCGGCGACATGGCCGGTCCTTCGGTCACGGCCAGCAGTTGCGCCTGGAGCGCCTGTTCGTCGCTGATCCACAGCTGGAAGTGGCTGCCGGTGGCCTGATGCAAATCGGCGAAGCTGGGCATGGCATGCATGGCGGCTGATCCTTCAGGCACGAATGGCAAGGGCGGACGCCGGGCGGCGCATCTTCAGGGACAGGCCGGTCTCGCCGACCACCTCGAACCCGCAGCGCTGGTAAAGCCGCAAGGCCGGGTTATGAGGGGTGACATGCAGGCCGGCGCTGAGGCCGTCGGCATCGGCGTGTGCCAGCCACTGCCCGAGTAACCGGCTGCCGATGCCGCGCCCGCACCAGGCGGGCAGCAGGGCCATGTCGATGAACTGCACGTGGCTGTCGGTCCAGTGCAGGTAGACGCGGCCAATGGGCTCGCCCGCCACTTCGATGATGAAGAAGTCGGCGTCGGCGAACTGGACTTGGTAATAGTCGTGCTGGGCTTGGAACTGCTGGTCGAGGAACACATCGATGGCGGCCTGGGGCCACGGCAGCAGGGCCATTTCGGCGGCACGGGTGGTGCCGTAGAGGGTGCGCAGGAACGCCCGGTCGACGTCCACGATGGGACGGAGGCTCACCTCGGAAATGGACATCGGGTATGGCTTCCCTGCATAAGGTTACCCCATGGTGAGGGGCGCACATCCAAGTGAATTGTCCTACACAATCTGCAGCAGCGTAGCCGAAGAGCAAGGCAAATAGCCACTACCCAAACAGGGTCTTTTCAACTTTTTTCTCAAACACCCGTTCGAGGTCGTTTGACGCCATTTCCTAGACGTTTCGCAACCGTATGGATTCCAACGCGTTGTAAGGCGCCTGGGCCCAACGGATGACCGCAGCCCGTATTTCGTCGTCGGCCTCCTCGCGCTTGCGCTGGCTGTCGGCGCTGAAGTTCATGGCCGGCTGCTTGGCGTCGAAGGCCGCGACGGCGCGCAGGTCAGCCACATCGCCTGGCTGGATGCCGAACAGTGGCCCGAGGCGTCCCCAGACGGCGTCGGGCAATTCGCTGTAGTTCACGGCGATGGCGCCGTGGCGTTCGCACAACGTTAGGCCAGCCGCGAGAATTTCGCCAATCATCCGGCAGGTGTATTCCACCGTGCCCATGGCTTGGGGGGCTGGCAGCAGGCTGTCGAGGCCCGAAGCACCAAGCAGCCCCGGCACCCGGTGCATGCCCGCCTGGCGCAGTTGCGAGACAACGATTTCCAGTGGGTCGCGGTAGAGGAATACCCGGGCCGCATCGGGATACAGCGCCGTCAGCAGCGGTGCGTCGAAGATGTTCCAGGCGTCGAGCTTGATCAGCAGTTGCTGCTCGTCACCCTGGCGGCGCTGGCCATAGGCCGAGCACAGTGCGCGCAGGGCCTCGGCTTGCCAGCTTGCAGCGGCTGGATCCTGGCGCGCGGCGCGCAGCAGGTTGTCCAGCGGCGCAGGTTCGGACAGCACGATGTTACGGGGCTGGCTGGCCAGCAACTGAGCGACCAGGGTCGAACCACAACGTGAAGCGTGGAACAGCAGGGCCGTGGGGCTCAGGCCCGGACTGCGTGCATACCCGTCGAGCAGCGCCTGGACATCGGTTTCACGGCGCATCGCCTGGTTGAACGGCAGGCGCAGCGCCAGGTCGACATCGTCGCGAAAGAATGGCCGGGTCAGGCGCCGCTCGCCAAACCAGCACCAGTCCACCCGCCAACCGGCGTCGCCTTGCCAGAGGCGAATGGGCAGCCAGCCCTGGAAGTCCAGCGGAGTATTCATACGCGCCATTGATCGCTCCATGCCTGCTTGCCCCGGCGCATGGCGGCCAAGACCTCTGCGTCGGAAAAAAACTGCCCATGCTCGGCGCCCAATCGCACGGCCTCGGCGACGAATGCTCGAGGGTCCTCAAGTGCCTGCAGGCGTGCGGCCAACGCCGCAGACTCGGCCACCTGCTGACGGAACCGTTCGAATGCCTGCCCCGCCCTGCCCACCTGCAACGTTGGCGTGCGCGCCAGCCCCTCCTCGATCAGTGCCAGCAGCCAAGGGGCTGGCGTGCAGTCGAGCACCAGGTGGATGCGTTCGCCGGGCCCGGGGTTGTTGACTCGGTGAGGTCGCGACAGGTCGATGAACCAACATTCGCCGGGGCACATCGGCACCTGCAGGTCGTCCACCAGAAATTCAACGCCGGGCGGGCTGATCAAAGGAATGTGCAGGCGCAGGCAGCCGCCGGGGCGCCCCAGGTCGGGGTCGCGGTGCTCGTGGATCCTGGCACCCTCCCCCAGGCGCAGCAGACGGGCGGCGCGCAGCGAGGACTGGAACGGCGCCAGCACTGCTTGCCAGGCTGCTTCGCCCTGCCACCAGATCAGGTCTTTGGGAGCGCCCAGGCCAGGAGCCAGTGGCACCGAGGCATCCTCGGCGGTGACCAAGGCCACACCACTCCAGTCCCCCTCGTGATACCCCCTGTTGAAATGCGCCTGCCAGGCCTCGGCCCGTACCCGGGCCAATGCCTGCAGCAATGCCGGCAAGTCCGTGGCCAAAGCCAGTCGGGAACAACGCGGCAACGTGACCTCACTCATGCAGCGCCCTCGCAGTGAATGCTTACTAGAAACCGCTCTCGCGCACGCCCAATGCCGCCAGCCGACGCCAGGCGCTGCCCAGCAGCGACTCCCGGGCCCCATCGAGCACCACCACCCCGCGCAGTGGCTGGTTCACGTCGGGCATCTCGGTCAGCGGGCTCAAGCGTACGCCGTATTGCGCCTGCACCGGCTCCGCGCGCTGCTGGGCATCGCGACGCACGGCCACCGGCCCATGGCGATCGGACGCCAGCGCCTCGAGCTCCAGCACCGCCACGCCAGTGGCATCGACCTGCTCGACGCGCACCGGCAACGCCGGCCGCCCCGGGTCATCGGCGATGAAACGTCCCTCGCTGCCAACCGCCACGCGCCACAGGTCGGCCTCGGCCAGATAGCCCCGCAGGCGCAGGCCTGGCTCGACCACACGGCCGAGTGTCTGTGCCGGGCTGACCCATTGTCCTGGGGCCAGGTCGGTCGGCAGGTCACGCAGTACCCCCGCACGCGGCGCCCGCAGCTGTAGGCGCTCACGCTGGGCCGCCAGCCCGCGGTATTCGGCTACGGCCTCGGCCAACTGCTGCTCAAGCACGCCGGCATCGCCCGCCGTCTCGCTGCGGCCGGCCTGACGCCGCAACAGCAACTGCAGGATGTCGATCTCGCGACGCACGATGGACTGGCGCGAAGCCAGGTCGGGTGACTCCAGCTCCAGTAGTAACTCCCCCTGGGCGACCACCTGCCCTTCACGCACCGGCAGACGCTTCACCCGAGCCGCCACGGGCGCGTGCAAGGCGCTGACCCGGGACGCCTCGAGCATCGCCGGCACGTCCACCGCGCCGCGCCAGGGCACCACCAGCACGGCCAGCAGCAGCGCCAGCACGGCTGCGCCCCGCAATGCCTTGCCCGGCGCCGCCTGACCACGACGCAGCCACCACTGCTGCAGCTCCTTCCACACTGGCAGGCCGATGAACCACACCAGTTCCACCAGCATCAGGAAGATGCCCAACACCTTGAAGAACAGGTGATACACCGCCAGGGCGATACCGAAGAACAAGACCGCGCGCCATAGCCAGGCGCCATACCCCCAGACCAGCAATCGCCGGCGCATCACCGGCGGCCAGGCTTCTGGAGCCGGCTCGCCATAGCCGAACAGGGCCTCGCGCAGACGCCAGCGACACAGGGCGAAGGCGCGCTGCTGCAGGTTCTCGACACCCCACAGGTCACTGACCAGGAAGTAGCCATCGAAGCGCATGAATGGGTTGAGGTTGACCAGCAAGGTGGTGATCCAGGTGGCACTGGCCAGCATGAATGCCGCCGTGCGCGCCGGGCCATCGGGCAACAGCGACCAGGCCAGCAGCGCCAAAACCGCCAGCACCAGCTCGGCGAACACCCCGCCGGCGTCGATCAGCAGCCGCGAACGGCGGTCACGCACCCGCCAGGCATCGCTGACATCGGTATAGAACATCGGCAGCAGCACCATGAACGCCAGCCCCATGCTCTGCACCCGGCAGCCGGCACGCTTGGCCATGAACGCATGGCCGAACTCGTGGCAGAGCTTGGCGAACCCCAGCGCCACGCCGAAGGCGAGGATGCCGCCCAGGCTGAACAGGTGCGGGAAGGTGGCGATGAAGCGCGACCAGTCGCGCGCCACCAGGAACACGCCCAACGCCAGCAGCAGCGGCAGGGCCACGCGCACCATCCAGCCGCCATGACGTTCGAGTACCGGCCAGGCACGATTGAGGAAAGCGTCCGGACGCCACAACGGAATCCGGAAGAACAGGTACTGGTGCAGCACGCGCGTCCACAGGCTCTGACGGCTCGCGGCGGCCTTGGTCGCATAGCTGTCGCGCTGGCGGGCGTCCTCGGCGCTGATCAGATCGTGCTGGCCGAGGAACAGCAACAGTTCTTCCAGCGCCTGCTGGTCGACGGCCAGGCCGGGTTCGGCATTGGCCGCCGCCAGCACATGCTGCGGGTCGCCCAGGCGCCAGTGTTGCAGCAAGCGCACGGCAATGGCACCGAGTTTGAAGTAGCGCCCGCGCAACGGGTCGGCGAGGGTCCACTGGGGCGCGCCATCGTGGCCAGGCGCCGCCGCGGACAGTTGCAGGTCGGCCCGCAGCGGCGGCAGGTTCATAGCCCTAGCCCCTGGCGCAATGCCGCCAGTGGTCGACGCAGCAGGTAGTAGACCAGCGGCGCGCGCTCGCCATACAGCTTGGCGGTCCCGCGCAGGCCGATCCGCGGCGGCGCCTCCTCGAAACCGGCATCAAGCCGGTAGGCGAGCTGCCCGGCGGCAGTCGCCTGGGCCTCGTAGGCGGCGCGCTGCAGACGAGCACCATGGCGATGCAGCGGATCGCTGTCGAGAAACAGCGCCACCTCGGCGCCAGGCTGCAAGGCGATGGCATCGCCCACCGGCAGTTCCAGGCGCAGCTCGGCCTGCTGCGGATCAGCCAGTTGCATCAGCCGCTCGCCGGTCTGCACCGGCTTGCCGGTCCAGCGCTCGGCATCGGCGAACACCGCGATCCCCGCGCGCTCGGCGCGGATCTCGCTGCGGCCGAGGAGCTGGCGGGCGTAATCCAGCTCGGCACGCTTCTGCTCCACACGAGCAGCCAGCAGATCAAGGCGTGCGTTGGACTCGGCGTCGCTGAAGGCGCGCTGGGTGCTGGCCTTGAGCTCAGCCTCGGCCACGCCAAGGGCGCGCCCGGCGACGTCGGCCTGGGCCTTGAGCGTGGTGGCATCGAAGCGCACCAGCACGTCGCCAACGGCGACCGTCTGGTTGGGCTTGACCAGAAATTCGGCGATCACCCCGTCCAGCGGCGCGGCGACCACCCGTCCCGCCCGTGGCACGACCTCGGCCGGTGCCAGCACCGACTGGCGCACCGGCACCAGCAATACCAGCAACAGTGCTGCGGCCACCGTCAGCAGACGCCGCCGTGGCCAGCGCAGGCGCCAGGGGCGGACCGGGTGCAGGGCCAGCCAGGCATGGGCGTAGGTATCGCCCAACTGGTTGAGCAGGGCCTGCTCGGCGGGGGTGAAGGCTTGATCACGGGCCAGCCACAGGCCACCGAATACATCGCCATTGCGGTCGAGCAGCGGCAACCAATAGGCATGAGCGGCCGACAATGATTGCCAGTCGGCCAGTGCCTGGTCATCCAGCCTGGCCGGGTCTACCACGGCGGCCTGAGCAGCCAATCCAGCCCTTTGCAAACGGTGAGCGGCGCGCTCGACGAACGCCACGAACGGCGCATGGGGCTCCACCACGCTGATGCCGGTCAGCGCCCGAACCTTGCCAGCGATCAGCAGCGCGGCATGACGAAAGCCGAACAACGCCTGGCCGTCATTGACCATGCTGTAAGCCAACTGCTCGGTGCTGGCGGCCTGGCGCGCCTGGCGCTGCAAACCGAGAAAGTGGGCGAAGGCATGCTCGGCCACACCTGCGGCAGCGGCGGTCATGGCTGTTGCGCGAAGTGGGCGGTACCGCTCATGCCGGCCAGCAGCCCTTGGCTGTCGCTGGGCAGTTCACCGATCAGTTGCAGGGTCTGGCTGCCTTCGTCGATCCGCGCGCCGACACGCTTGACCTGCGCCTGCAGCGGGCTGCCGGTTTCATCCGGAACGAATTCGAACGGCTGACCGGGCTTGAGCCGCCCCAACCACCGTGAGGGTACCAGCAGATGGATTTCCAGCGAGCGATTGTCCACCACCTCGATCAACGGCGCACCGCTGGGCACGCTTTCATGGGGCTGGGCTCGGCGCTGCACCACCCGCCCGTCGAACGGCGCGCTGACCACGCAGCGTTTGATCTGCACCTGGTACACCTGAGCTTCGGCCTGGGCCTGGGCCTGCTTGGCCTCGGCCAGCGACACTTCGAACTGGCCGACTGACTTCAGGGCAGCCAACTGGCGGTTGTGCCTGAGTTCCTCACTGGCGGCACGCACGGCGGCCTGGGCGGCGTTGAGCTGGGCTTGATAGGCGCTGCAATCGAAGCGGGCCAGGGTGCTGCCCTTTCTGAAGTCCTGGCCATCGGCGAAAGGCATTTCGACGATGCGCCCGGCCAGTTCACTGGACAACACGGCCTGGTCACGGGCCCGCAGCACGCCACGGGGATTCTGTTCGGCGCTGCTGCTGGAGGCGGTGTCGAGCAAGGGGTCGGCAGGCGACTCGCCGGCATGCGCCAGCGGCAGGTGCAACACACACAAGATCAAAGCCAGACGGATACCGTGAAGCATGTTGCGCACTCCCTTGCGAGCTGGTTGCCGGGAGTGTAAGGCAAAAAATGATGGCACGGATACATCACCTGGATGAAGAACCGGGCGACTCGAAGGATCCGGCAAATCCTCCGAGTGGCGGTCAACGCCGTCGCAATGACCTCAACCCAGCGAACGCGCTCCCACGGCCCTGCGGGAATGTCCACGGGTGGTGACGATCCCCAGGAACGAGATCACGATCGCCAGGCTCAAGGTGGCGGTCACCTCGGCGCGGTGCTCCTCGGTGAACATCATCACGGCCAGGGCACCGCTGATGAACAGGATCACCGCCCAGGTCAGCCAGGGGAACAGCCACATGCGGAACTTGAGGTTGGCGTTCTCGCGCTCCAGCCGACCACGCATGCGCAGTTGTGAAATGGCGATCACCAGGTACACCAGCAGCGCGATGGCGCCGGAGCTGGCGAGCAGGAACTCGAACACGCCCTTGGGTGCAAAGTAGTTGAGGATGGCGATGGCTGCGCCGATCAGGGTGCTGCCGAATACCGCGGCGCGCGGTACACCCACCTTGGATGTGTGCTTCAGCAAGGCCGGGGCATCGCCACGCTTGGCCAGCGAGTACATCATCCGCGAAGCGATATAGATCGATGAGTTCATGCAGCTGGTCACCGCGATCAATACCACGATGTCGACCATCAGCGCCGCGTTCGGGATGTTCATGATTTCCAGCGCACGCTGGTAGGAACCCACTACCGCCAGTTGCGGGTCATTCCACGGCACCACCGAGATGATCACGAAGATCGACAATATATAGAACGTACTGATACGCCAGATCACCGAACGGGTGGCCTTGGCGATGTTGCGTGCCGGGTCGCTGGACTCGGAGGCGGCGATGGTCACCGCCTCGGTGCCGATGAAGCTGAACATCACGGTGATGAAGGCACCGACCACCGCGGACCAGCCCTTGGGCGCGAAACCGCCGTGCTCGTCCATCAGCGTGCTCAGCCCACTGACCTCGCGCTCAGGCAACCAACCCAGCAGCGCGGCGAAGCCCAGGCCGATGAAGCCGAGAATGGCGGTGACCTTGAGAATGGCGAACCAGAACTCGAACTCACCGTACTTGGCCACGCTGAACAGGTTGGTGCAGGCCAGCAGCAGCACCGAGGCCAGGGCGAAGATCCAGCTGTCCACCTGGGGGAACCAGGCGTTGAGCACATGCCCGGCGGCCAGCGCCTCGATGGGGATCACCAGTACCCAGAACCACCAGTACAGCCAGCCGATGGTGTAGCCGGCCCAACGACCGATGGCCTGGTCGGCGTAGGTGGAAAACGAGCCGGTGTCGGGGTGGGCCACGGCCATTTCGCCGAGCATGCGCATGACCAGCACCACCAGGGTGCCGGCCACGAAATAGGAGAGGATGGTGGCCGGGCCGGCCGCCGCGATGGCGTGCCCGGAGCCGACGAAGAGCCCCGCGCCGATGATGCCGGCGATGGACAGCATCGTTACGTGACGTGGCTTGAAACCTTGAGCAAGGTTGCCATCAGTTCCCACGGTGTTCATTGGTCTTGTTCTCTTTTTGCTGACACAAGGAAGGGACGGGCAGGGGCAGGCGAAACGGTCTCCTCGGCAAAGGGCGGAGTACGTTGCGCACGCTCTGTTACGGCCTTCTCACGCGCCCGGGCAACGCACCGTGGGGATGCGGGCTTCACTTTAAGCCGGGCGCGGCGCGAGCAAAATGCTCGAAAACGTCAGACAACTGTTCGATCACGACACCGCGTGCCCACGCACGTCAGTCAAGCCCCCGGACGTGCCTGTTTGCGTCAGTCGCGGTCACGCCGGTAGTGCCAGTAGAAGTTCACCACCGCGAACACCACGATCACCGTGACGATCATCAGGCCGATCTGCAGATTGCTCATGGTGTTCTCCAACTGGCGATTCCAGGGAATGAAGGGGTGGGCCGCACAGCAGGGCGCTCGGTTTGCGCAGGGGACGCGACAGGGCGACGCCCCCGGGCCAGACGCTTGAGCGCCAGCACCATGAGCACGCCCAGCAGCACCATCGCCAGCACCAGCAAGGCATAGGCCAGCCACCAGGGCACGCCCGCGGTCATCATGCTGAACTCGGACATGCCGCCAATGCTGGCGATCAGGTTCAGCGGCAGGAACACCACGTTGATCAGGGTGAGCTTGCGCAGAGTCTCGTTCATCGCGTTGTTGGCCAGGTTGCCCCGGGCGTCCATCAAGCCCGCGAACACCGTCGAGTAGATCTCGGCCTGCTTGTGGCACTGGTCGTTCTCGATGACCAGGTCGTCGATCAGCGCCAGCACCTCAGGGTTGAAATGGCGCTTCTCGCCATGGGCGCGCAGGCGCGAGAGCACCGCGCCATTGCTGTGGATGGCGTTGATGTAGTGAATCAGGCTCTCGCTGAGGTTGAACATCTGCATCAGGTGGTGGTTCTCCAGCGACTGCTCGAAGCGTTGCTGCAGCTCGCGGGCGACCATCTTGATCACCTTCAGGTGCCCCAGGTAGTGATGCAGGTTGTCCAGCAGGATGGCCAGCAGCACATCCATCGGATCGTGCAGCGCATGGCGCTGCCCGAGGCCATCGAGCAGGGAGGCATCCGGGGCGATCAGCACCAGGTGGCCGTCGACCATCAGCATGCCGAACGAGGACACCTGGAAGGCGAAGCTGTCGCCACCGGTGTAGCTCTGCGGACGCTTCCAGATCAGGAACAGGCCATCGCGATGCAATTCGATGCGCGACACCTCGTCCGGATCCAGCGCCGAAGCCAGGGCATGGGCATCCAGGTGGAACCAGGCCTGCAGCAGCTCACGCTCGGCACTGTCCGGTTCGACGAACAGCAGCACCTCGCGATCGAGCCCCTCGCGCTTGCGCAACTGACCATGGGCCAGGCTGTAGCTTTCGATCATGCCAGCACCTCGTTACCAGGCTTGCCCCCGGCGCTTCTGCTCCAGGCGGCGGATGAATTCCTCCAGCACCAGGGTGTAGAGGTCGTCGTGCAGGTAGGCGTCCTCGATGCCGGCGTCGAGGTTGGGGTTGTCGTTGACCTCGATCACCACCACCCGGTCACCGACCTGCTTGAGGTCGACGCCGTACAGGCCATCGCCGATCAGATTGGCGGCCTTCACCGCCAGATCCACCACCGCGCGTGGCGCTTCGTGCACAGCCAGAGTGCGGCATTCGCCGTTGACCTCGTCGCGCTGGGCCTGATGGTTGAAGATCTGCCAGTGGCCCTTGGACATGAAGTACTGGCAGGCGAAGATCGGCTTGCGGTTGAGCACGCCGATGCGCCAGTCGTATTCGGTGTAGAGGTATTCCTGGGCCAGTAGCAGCACCGAGTGCTCGAACAGTTCGGCGGTGGCGGCCTGAAGTTCGGCGGCGTCCTTGACCTTGATCACGCCCCGCGAGAAACAGCCGTCAGGGATCTTCAGCACCAGTGGAAAGCCCAGCCGCTCGCCAATACCTTCCAGCGCCTGGGGGTTGTCGCGGTAGAGGATTTCGCTGGCCGGCATGGCCAGGCGATGACTGCGCAACAGGTCGGTCAGGTAGACCTTGTTGGTGCAGCGCAGGATCGACGCCGGGTCGTCCATCACCACCAGCCCTTCGCTCTCGGCCTTCTTGGCAAAGCGATAGGTGTGGTTGTCGACGCTGGTGGTCTCGCGGATCAGCAGCGCGTCGTATTCGGCCAGGCGGGCGTAGTCCTTCTTGCCGATCAGCTCGACGTCGACCCCGAGCTGGCGACCGGCGCGAATGAAGTGCTCCAGCGCCTTGGGGTTCGACGGCGGCAGCGCCTCATCAGGGTCGTGGAGGATCGCCAGGTCGTAGCGCGACACCCGCCGCGAGCGCGGTTGACGCCAGATCCGCCGGCTGAAGCCATCGAGGGCATTGGCGAAGGGGTCCTGCTGGTCTTCACGCAACTTGTGCAGCGCGCCGACCTTGACCCCGGCGATATGCCAGGTGCTGGTCTTGCGGAACTCCACCAGCAGGATCGGGCACGGGAAGCTTTCGAACAGCTGGCGGGCAATGTCTTGCAGCGGTTCCAGATCGGTACGGCCGAAATACAGGGTCAGGGTGAACCCTTCGGTTTCGCCGTAGGGGTGATTGGCCAGGGCACTTTCCAAGCTGCGCGCCATGTCGTCCAGGGCCAATCCATATAACGACTTGCGGGTCAATTCACTGATACTTCTGACCGAAGGAATGACTTTGTGTCCGCGCGCCTCGGCCAACAACGAACAATAATAACCGTGGCCTAGATACTTATAATTACGGCATAGGTTTATTACCTGGACACGCTTGCCGTTATCGGCTTCGCGTGGGGCCTCCAGGTATTCCTGGGCCGTCACGACATCCTCGCTGGGCAGGTACGAAGCCCAGTCCTCACGCCGCTCCACGATGATAACCAGCTGACTTGACTTGTTATCCAGGGTCAGTGGATAAATAACACCAGCCGTACGTGAGTGTGAACTTTCCCCGGGCCAGCCAGGTAAGGGTTCCTGAAACGATGACATATTTGAAGCCCTGTGTTGGGTAGACACGGTTTCTATTAAGCACGAAGTTTTTCGAATGTCCCGTTTCATTACGCAACTTTTACGGCGGCCCTATGCACATCGAATTTCGCCTGGCAACTGTTGACGACCTGCCGGCCCTGCTGGCGCTGGAGAACCAGTGCTTCGCGCTCGACCGGCTGACCCCGCGCAGCTTTCGCTGGATGCTGTCCCACGCCAACGCCAGCCTGCTGGTGGCGCAACGCGACGGCCAGTTGATGGGTTATGCGCTGTTACTCTTCCACCGTGGCACCTCGCTGGCCCGGCTGTATTCCATCGCCATTGCCGAACAGGCGCGTGGCCATGGCCTTGGTGCCAGGCTGCTGGAACAGGCCGAGCGCTGCGCCCTGGAGCATGACCGTGCCTACCTGCGTCTTGAGGTACGCACCGACAACCCCAAGGCCATCGCCCTGTATGAACGCCATGGCTATCGCCGCTTTGCCCTGGTCGATGACTACTACGAGGACCACACCAGCGCCCTGCGTTACGAGAAGCGCATCCTCCCACACCCGGCGGGCGAGACGCGCTTGGTCCCCTACTACGCCCAGACCACCGACTTCACCTGCGGCCCGGCCTGCCTGCTGATGGCCATGGCCGCCCTGCAACCGCTGCGCCCGCCAAGCCGGCGCGAGGAACTGCGCCTGTGGCGCGAGGCGACCACCGTGTTCATGACCTCCGGTCACGGCGGTTGCAGCCCCCATGGCCTGGCCCTGGCCGCCTGGCGCCGGGGCTTTCGCGTACGGCTGCTGCTCAATACCGAAGGGCCGCTGTTTCTCGACGGTGTGCGCCAGCCCGGCAAGAAGGAGGTCATGCGCCTGGTCCATGAGGACTTCTGCGCCGAGTTGCAGGACAGCGACGTGGTCATCGCGCGGCAGGCGCCCAACCTGCCTCGGGTGCTGGCCGAAGGCGGCCTGGCGCTGGTGCTGATCAGTAACTACCGGCTGACCGGCAGCAAGGCACCGCACTGGGTGCTGGTCACCGCCTGCGACGACGACTTCGTCTACCTGCACGATCCCGACACCGACCACGCTCGTCACCGCCAGGCCCTGGACTGCCAGCACCTGCCGGTCAGCCACCAGGCGTTCCAGCGCATGAGCCTGTTCGGCGGGCGCAAGTTGCGGGCGGCGGTGGTGGTGTATGCAGGGGGTGAAACTGCGGTGTAAACAGAGACCACCCCCTTGACCTCGGTGCGGGCGGCCACCTTTCTGCGCCTGCCCCCGACCGCGATAGCACAAACCCTTACAACTTTTCATCCGCGCAACGGTTAACGTTCACCCTCAAATTACAGACAGGTATGGACGCCATGGCACTCCTCGCCGACGACCCCTCCCTCGCGCAAGTCGAGCACTATCGCGACGACCCGCACCTGCGCGCCGAACTCAATGCCCTCACCCGTCAGACCTACGGCTTCGACTTCGAAGATTGGTACCAGGCTGGCTTCTGGCAAGAAGACAACCAGCCGTGCTCACTGGTTCGCAGCGGGAAAATGCTGGCCAACGCCTCGGCCAACCTGCTCGACTTCACCCTCGATGGCCAGCCTCTGCGTTGTGTGCAGATCGGCACGGTGATGACAGCGCCTGCGGCACAAGGCCGTGGCTACAGCCGCTACCTGATGGAAGTGCTTGTAGAGCGCTGGGCAGGTAAATGTGACCTGTTGTACCTGTTCGCCAATAGCACCGTGCTGGATCTCTATCCCCGGTTCGGCTTCCGCCGGGTGATCGAACACGAATATTTCCAAGCCAGGTCGACGCCCCCTGAAGTCAGCACGTTCCATCCTGTGGATCTTGGCGACAGCACACAACGTGAACACTTCATGGCAGCGGTAATGAAGAGTTGCCCACAGGCACGGTTGAGCCTCGTGCCGAATGTACCGTTGACAATGTTCTACTGTGACGGCCCCTACCGAGAAGCCTTGTTCCATTCCTCAAGACACGAGGCATACGTGGTGGTGGAGCACGACGGCGAGCGGATGGTGCTGGTGGATGTATTCTGCGAGCGCGAACTGATGCTGGCCGATGTGGTGGCCGAACTGGTCAGGGCAACGACCCGGGAGGTGCTGCTGGGGTTTGCGCCGCTGAGCAGCGAGGGCTTCGCGGCGCGGGTTGTGGATAACGATGATGCACTGTTCGTCTGGGGTGCATCGAAAACCTATGTCGATGGACAGGTGCTGATGTTTCCGCTGCTGTCCCACACCTGAATGGGTACTGGGGCTGCGTGGGAGCATCGGCGCGCCCCCGCCCCCACACCAAACCAGGCGCTTGCTCACTCCAACACCTTGGGGAGAGCGTCACCAGGTCAGGCAGATCTTGCCGAAATGCCTGTTGCTCTCCTGGTACTTGAAGGCCTCGACCATCTGCTCCAGCTCGAAATGCTTGTCCACCACCGGCCGCAGGCCATTGGCGTCGATAGCGCGAACCATCGCCTGCTGCTGAGCGCGGCTGCCTACCAGCACGCCCTGCAGGCGAATCTGCCGCACCAGCGCCTGCACCAGCGGCAACTGCCCGGCCACGCCGGTGAGGATGCCGATCAGCGACACATGCCCGCCGATCCGGGCGGCAACCATCGACTGCTCCAGCGTGGCCGGGCCGCCGACTTCGATCACATGGTCCACACCGCGTCCGCCGGTCAGCGCACGAACCTTCTCGCCCCAGGCGGGCGTGGTCTTGTAGTTGATCAGGTGATCCGCGCCCAGTGCCTTGAGACGCTCCAGCTTGGCATCGCTGGACGAGGTGGCGATCACCATGGCGCCGGCCAGCTTGGCGAACTGCAGGGCGAAGATCGACACGCCGCCGGTACCCTGCACCAGCACGCTGTCGCCGGGCTTGAGGTGGTCATCGCCCATCAGGGCACGCCAGGCGGTGAGGCCGGCGGTGGTCAGGGTCGCCGACTCGGCATGGCTGTAGCCCCTGGGCGCCAGGGTGAAGGAGCTGGCCCGGGCGGTCACCTGTTCACGGGCATAGCCGTCGATGCCGTCGCCCGGCACGCTGGCAAAACCCTCGACCAGTGCCTGACCATCGAGCCAGTCGGGGAAGAAGGTGCTGACCACCGCATCGCCGACCTGGAACTCGCTGACCCCGGCGCCCACCGCGACCACTTCGCCGGCACCGTCAGCCATGGGGATGCGCCGCTCGCTCGGCCCCCACATGCCGCTGACCACGGCGAAATCGTGATAGTTGAGGGAGCTGGCATGCAGGCGCACGGTGATCTCGCCGGCCTTGGGCGCGGCGGTTTCGCAAGTGCCGACCTGGACCTTGTCGTAGCCGCCGCCGGGCAGGACATAAAGGGCCTTGGTGTTCATGGGTGAGGCCTCCATCGTGGCAAAAGGTGCAGTGCAGCTTAGCCCTTTCGCGGCACAAGGCCGCTCAGAGGGAGCGCGCAGGGCATGAGGGATGTCAGCCGAGCAACGCCCTCAGCGCCCGGCAATCGGCCGCATGCCAGTCGGCCAACTGCGGCCATGGGTTGTCCGGCAGGTTGACCAATACAGTGCGGGTGCCTGCGGCCCGGCCGCAGTCCAGGTCGAAGCGGTAGTCACCGACCATCACCATCTCAGCGGGGCTCACGCCCCAGGCCCTGGCGATCTGCAGCAGCCCGTCAGGGCTGGGCTTGGGCGCCGCCTCGTCGCGCCCCAGAATATGCTCGACCGGGAAGCAGTCAGCCAGGCCGATGGCCTCGAGGGTGACATGGGCCAGTTCGCGGGCATTGCGGGTGAGGATGGCCAGCCGGCAGTCACGCCCGGCCAACTCACGCACCAACTCCACCGCGCCGTGCGCGGCCTTGGAGGCGATCGCCAGGTCGCGTTCGTGCTCCAGCAGCCAGGCATGCTTGGCCGCCGCCTCCTCCGCCGGCAAGGCGGCCAGGTGGGTGAGGATGTCGTGGTCGGACGGAATGTCGAGCGCCTCGCGGATGGCCGCGAAGTCATGCACGGCGACCGTCAGGGTGCCATCCATGTCGAATACCCAGTGGCGAATATCCCGGAGGCTCATGCCCAGTCCTTGCGATGGCGGATCAGGCCTTCCTGGGTGGACGAGGCCACCAGTTGCCCGGCGCGGTTGAAGATGCTGCCACGGCAGAAGCCACGGGCATTGCCGGCCCAAGGGCTGTCGGTGGCGTACAGCAGCCACTCGTCGGCGCGCAGGTTGCGGTGGAACCACAGCGAATGGTCGAGGCTGGCGATCTGCATGTCCTTGCGCCACACCGACTTGCCATGGGGCAGCAGGGAGGTGGTCAGCAGGCCGAAGTCCGAGGCGTAGGCCAGCAGGTACTTGTGCAGCGCCGGGATGTCCGGGAGGTTGCCGTCGGCACGGAACCAGGCGTACTTGATCGGCTCGCCGGGCTTGGGATCGAACGGATCGCGCTCGGTGACCGGGCGGATCTCGATGGGCTTGGCGCACAGCACCTTTTCGCGGATGCGCTCGGGCAGCTTGTCGGCCATGGCGCTGGCCAGCTCGACTTCGCTGGGCAGGTTTTCCGGGCCGACAACGTCCGGCATCTGCGCCTGATGCTCGAAACCCTCCTCGTCGTACTGGAACGACGCGCTGCAGGTGAAGATCGGCTGGCCCTTCTGGATCGCCGTGACCCGCCGGGTGCTGAAGCTGCCGCCGTCGCGCACACGGTCCACCGAATAGACCACCGGCATGCTGGCATCGCCCGGGCGCAGGAAGTAACCGTGCAGCGAATGCACATGGCGGGCGTCCTCGACCGTCTGGCTGGCCGCCGACAGCGACTGGCCGAGCACCTGGCCACCGTACAGCTGGCGGAAGCCCAGGTCCTGGCTGCGTCCGCGGAACAGGTTCTCCTCGATGGACTCGAGGCTCAGCAAGTCGACCAGATCGTCGAGTACATGGCTCATGGGGTTCTCCTGGCAAGGCAATACGGCGCGGTTATACCGGCGAATGATACAGGGTTTTGCCGTTCGTCCCGTCGTACGAATGGCGACCTATTCAGCCGCGCAGGTTCTGTTGCCAGCGATCACGGTCGATGCGGTACAGCACATGGGGGCGCAGTGGATCGCCGACGGGCAGGCGCGGATGCTCGAAGCTGCCCGCCAGGTCCTGGACCATGCCAATGGCTTGCATCACCTTCTGCGACGGCAGATTGCCCTCGGTGGTGAACGACACCACCTCGTCCAGGTGCAACTGGGCGAAGGCACAGCGCAGGCAGGCCCAGGCCGCCTCGCTGGCGAAGCCCAGCCCCCAGTGGCGGCGGGCCAGGCGCCAGCCGATCTCGACCGCCGGGCCGAACGGGGCGTCGAAGTTGACGTGGAGCAGGCCGGTCATGCCGATGAAGGCGCCGCTGTCCTTGCGCTCCAGGGCCCACAGGCCAAAGCCGTACTCGTTGAAATGGCCACGGATCCGGCCAATCAGCGCCGCCGCCTCGACCCGGGTCATCGGCGCGGGGAAGTAGCGCATCACCTGCGGGTCGGCGCACAGGGCAGCGAACTCGCGCAGGTCGTCGTCCTGCCATTGGCGCAACACCAGGCGCGGACTTTCCAGTTCGAGAAGGGGGGTCATGGGCACGGCTCCGAAATCACGGTCTGGCAGTGTACAGCGTAGGCCGCGCGCATCAGTCAACCGATGCTTTTTTCACATCGGCTTCACCGCCCCCCGACAGGCCGCTTCGCACAATGCCGGCACATACCGCGGCCTTCGTCGACGCCGCACTGCCATCGGAGTGACGCATGCACCCCAGCAACACCCTGCACAATCCGGCCCTGCTGGCCCCCCGCAAACGCCGCCGCTCGCGCACCGCGGTCGGCGCCGCCATCGGCCTGCTCCTGGCACTGGCCGGGGCCAGCACCTGGCTAGCGACGAGGACGCACATCGTGAACCTTGGCAACGAGCAACAGTTGAGCGACAGCGGCCTGCTGCAGGATTGGAAGGAAGGTGCGGTGATCGTGATGATCCGCCACGCCGAACGCTGCGACAGTGCCCCTGGGCCGTGCCTGGACGATCCGACCGGCATCACCGTGTCCGGCAGCCAGGCGGCGCAACGGGTCGGCCAGGGCCTGCAGCAACTGGGGTTGGCCGGCGCCGACCTGCTTAGCAGCCCGAAGCTGCGCACCCGCCAGACCGCGCACTTCATCCTCGGCCAGGCCGTGACCAGCGAAGACTGGCTGGAGCGCTGCGAGCACCCGTTCCCGGCCGAGGCCATGGCCCGCAAACGGCCCGGGCACAACCTGGTGCTGGTGACTCACAACGGTTGCATCGATCACTTCGCCCGCCAGCAGCATGTACCGGGCGGCGAACGGGAGAGCGGCTACGTCAGTGCGCTGTTCGTGTCGGTGGATGGCAACGGCAAGGCGCGGATCCTCGGGCGGATGAACGAGCCGGACTGGCAGAGGGTGCTGGCATCGGCAGGTCAATGAGCGAATAGCAGGCCCAGATTCGGTTGGCATCGGAGCCACCAAAGCTGGCAAGATCGGTGCTCGCCCCCATCGCGTCGACACCATGCCCCTGCCGCTGATCTACCACGATGACTACAGCCCGGAGTTCCCGCCGGACCATCGCTTCCCGATGGACAAGTTCCGCCTGTTGCGCGACCACTTGGTGGACAGCGGCCTGACCACCGACGCCGCCTTGCTGCGCCCGGAGATCTGCCCCAACGACATCCTCGCCCTGGCCCATGACCGCGACTACATCGAGCGCTACATGAACGGCGAATTGTCCCGCGAGGACCAGCGCCGCCTCGGCCTGCCCTGGAGCGAAGCCCTGGCCCGGCGCACCGTGCGCGCCGTGGGCGGTTCGCTGTTGACCGCCGAGCAGGCGCTGCAACACGGCATCGCCTGCCACCTGGCCGGCGGCACCCATCACGCCCACTATGACTACCCGGCCGGTTTCTGCATCTTCAACGACCTGGCGGTGATCAGCCGTTATTTGCTGGAGGCCGGTCGCGTGCACAGGGTGCTGATCTTCGACTGCGACGTCCACCAGGGCGACGGTACCGCGCGCATGCTCCAGGACACTCCGGAAGCGATCACCGTGTCACTGCACTGCGAGCAGAACTTCCCGGCACGCAAGGCCCAGAGCGACTGGGACATCCCCCTGCCCCGCGGCATGCACGACAGCGCCTACCTCAAGGTGGTCGAGGACGCGCTGAACTACCTGCTGCCGCTGTACCAGCCCGACCTGGTGCTGTACGACGCCGGCGTCGATGTGCACAAGGACGACGCCCTGGGCTATCTGAACCTGACCGACGCAGGCCTGGCCGCCCGCGACGAACACGTGTTGCGCCAGTGCCTGGGCCGCGACATCCCGGTGGTGGGCGTGATCGGCGGCGGCTACAGCAAGGACCGCGAAGCCCTCGCCCGGCGCCACGGTATCCTCCACCACAGCGCGGCGCGGGTGCTCGGTTGTTCACAATGACTGTGGAACCGCTTGTGGATAACCTGCGGGAAAGCCGCTCCAGCCCTTTAGCTTCCTGAGCTGCAGAAAATTGATCGTTTTTTGAGCTGTGTCGTGGCAGGCCCCGCTGAGGTAGAATGCGCGGCCTTTTCCACAGCCTGTCGCCCGCCATGAACGATCCCCGCCCCGCTTACAGCCCCCTTGTCGCCGTGATCGGCGGCGGCCCTGCCGGCCTGATGGCCGCCGAGACCCTGGCCCGGCGCGGGATGGCGGTGCAAGTGTTCGACGCCATGCCCTCGGTGGGCCGCAAGTTCCTGCTGGCCGGCGTCGGTGGCATGAACATCACCCATTCCGAGCCCTACCCCGCCTTCGTCGGCCGCTACGGCGCGCGCCAGGGCGAGATCGACACCCTCCTGCGCGACTTCGATGGCCAGGCCCTGCGCCAGTGGATTCACGGCCTGGGCATCGAAACCTTCGTCGGCACCTCGGGCCGCGTGTTCCCTCGCGACATGAAGGCCGCGCCACTGCTGCGCGCCTGGCTCAAGCGCCTGCGCGAGTCCGGCGTGGTTATCCACACCCGGCACCGCTGGCTGGGCTGGACAGCCGGAGGCGCCCTGCGGATGAGTTATCCACAAGGCGAGCTGCAGGTACGGGCCGATGCCGTGATACTGGCCCTGGGTGGCGGCAGCTGGGCGCGCCTGGGCTCGGACGGCGCCTGGGTGCCGCTGCTGGCTGAGCGGGGTGTGGATATCTCTGCGCTGCGGGCGAGCAACTGCGGTTTCGAGGTCGAGGGTTGGAGCGATCTGCTCAAGGACAAGTTCGCCGGCGCCCCGCTGAAAAACATCGCCCTCGGCATGCCCGGCACCGCCTCGCGCAAGGGCGAATTCATCCTCACCGCCCAAGGGGTGGAGGGCAGCCTGGTGTATGCCTGGTCGGCGGCGCTGCGCGAAGCGATCGAACGCGACGGGCGGGCGACGCTGCTGCTCGACCTGCTGCCGGACCGGCCTGTGGACAAGATTGCACAGGCCCTGGCCAAGCCCAGGGGATCGCGCTCGATGGCCAAGCACCTGCACGGCCAGTTGGGGATCGACGGGGTGAAGGCGGCCTTGTTGCGCGAGCTGACCGACCAGGCGACCTTTGCCGACCCCGAGCGCCTGGCGGCGGCGATCAAGGCGTTGCCGATCATGCTGGTGCGGCCCCGGCCATTGGACGAGGCGATCAGCAGTGCCGGTGGCGTGCGCTTCGAAGGGTTGGATGAAGGGCTGATGGTGCGCAACCTGCCTGGGGTCTTCTGCGCGGGCGAGATGCTGGATTGGGAAGCGCCGACGGGTGGCTACCTGCTGACGGCGTGTTTCGCCAGTGGTTTGCGGGCGGGAAATGCGGCGGCGGATTGGCTGGCGCGCCTGGCCTGAGCAATGCCGGGGCTGCTACGCAGCCCCGGTGACTTCAAGGTTTGCGCTTGCCAGGCTTGCCGCCAAAGCTCGGCACCTTGCGCACCGCCTTGACCGCCGGTGCCGAAGCCCCGGCCTCCTCGCTGTCCATCCAACGCCCCAGGCCGCGCTTGGCACTGTTCTCTTTCGGCTTTTTGGGTTTCTTCGGTTTCTTCAGCACCTGGCCACTGGCGTCGGTCACCGGCACCCGGTGATCGGGGATGAAGTCCGGCTCCTCATGGCGCGGCAGCACCTGGCGGATCAGGGTCTCTATCGATGCCAGCAGTTGCACCTCGTCGGCACACACCAGCGAGATCGCCTCGCCCTTGTTGCCCGCGCGGCCGGTGCGGCCGATACGGTGCACATAGTCCTCGGCGACGATCGGCAGGTCGAGGTTGACCACCAGTGGCAAGTCATCGATATCCAGGCCGCGGGCGGCCACGTCGGTGGCCACCAGCACCTGGACCTCACGGGCCTTGAAGCTGTCCAGGGCGCGCTGGCGGGTAGCCTGCGGGCGATCGCCGTGGATGCCGTCGGCGTTCACGCCTTCGGCTAGCAGGCGCTCGACCAGTTGGTCCACGCCATTGCGGGTCTTGGCGAACACCAGCACCTGCTTCCAGCGCTGCTTGCGCAGCAGGTGGCAGAACAAGTCGGCCTTGCGCTTCTTGTCCACCGGCACCAGCCATTGCTTGACCGTGTTGGCAGCGGCATTTCGCGGGCTGACTTCGATGCTCAGCGGGTCGTTCAGCGCCAGGCCCGCGAGCAGGCGGATCTGGTCGGAGAAAGTGGCGGAGAACAGCAGCGTCTGGCACTTGCGCGGCAACGCCGCATACACCGCCTGCAGCTCCTCGGCGAAGCCCAGGTCGAGCATGCGGTCGGCTTCGTCGAGCACCAGGGTCTGCACCTGGCCGAACTTGATGGCGTTCTGGCGGAACAGGTCGAGCAGACGGCCCGGGGTGGCCACCAGCAGGTCGACGCCGCGGCGCAGGCGCATCATCTGCGGGTTGATGCTGACGCCGCCGTACACCGCGTAGGTGGACAGTGGCAGGTTCTCGGCGTACTCACGCACGTTGGCGTGGACCTGCTCGGCCAGTTCGCGGGTCGGCACCAGCACCAGCGCACGCACCGAGTTGCTGGCGACCTTCTCCCCTTCCAGCGCCAGGCGCTGCAGCACCGGCAGGGCGAAGCCGGCGGTCTTGCCGGTGCCGGTCTGGGCGGCGGCCATCAGGTCGCGGCCGGCGAGCACGGCGGGGATGGCCTTGGCCTGGACCGGGGTGGGCGTGGTGTAGTCCAGCGTCTGCAGGGTGCGCAGCAGCGGTTCAATCAGGCCGAGTTGGGCGAAATTCATGGCAATACCGTCAGGGGGTTCAGCGAAGGCGGCAAGTTTACCCCAGTGCCACGGTGGCCGGTATTTACTTGCACACCCCTTCTTTAAGCGGCACGGGCGACTCCGGCGCCTTGCGCCACTGCGGCAGGCCGATCAGCACTACCGCGCCGATGATCACCGCCATCGCCACGCATTCCTCGGCGCCGATCTGCTCGCCTGCGAAGACGATCCCCAGCAACACCGCCACCGCAGGGTTGACGTAGGCATAGCTGGTGGCCGCCGCCGGACGCACGTGCTTGAGCAGGTACATATAGGAGCTGAACGCCAGGATCGAGCCAAAGAACACCAGGTAGGCCAGCGCGCCCCAGCCAGCGGCGGTGGGCATCTGGGTCAGGCGCTCGCCGCTGACGGCGCTGCCGATCAGCAGCGCGGCACCGCCCACCAGCATTTCAGCGGCGCTGGCCATCGGGCCCTGGGGCAGTGGCAGGCTCTTGCTCCACACCGAACCGAAGGCCCAGGCCGCCGCGGCGAACAGGATCAGCGCCGCGCCCATGGGGCTGGCCTGCAGGTTCGAACCCATGTTGAGCATGCCGATGCCGACCAGCCCAAGAGCGATCCCCGCCCACTCCAGGCGCGAGTTGCGATGGCCGAAGAACAGGCCGAACACCAGGGTGAACAGCGGCACCGTGGCCACCGCCAGTGCCGCCACGCCCGAGGCGACCCCGGCGTGCTCGGCCAGGGTCACCCCGCCGTTGCCGCAACTGAGCAGCAGGAAACCGATCGCTCCGGCCGCACGCCACTGAGGCCAGGTCGGCGCAGGTGCGCCGCGCCAGCGCAGAAAGCCGTACAACAGGCTGCCGGCAATCAGGAAACGCACCCCGGCCATCAACATTGGCGGCCAGGATTCCACGCCGATGCGGATAAACAGATAGGTCGAGCCCCAGACCAGGTACAGGGCGAGAAAGGCGCCGACAAGCAACAACGGGAAGCGACGGGAGGAGGACATGGCAAGGGCTCGAAATCCGTTTACGGGTGGATTAGTTTAGAAAGGCCCAGGCGCAAACTTAAGTTACAAAACACGTTTAAAATACCGAAACACTTTGTAATGCATGGTTATGTGGCGCCTTTCCAATCGATTACAAAGTCAGCAGGAGTCCCCATGGACAAGTACGACCGCATGCTCCTCGCCGCCCTGCTGGAAAACGGGCGGGCCACATACGCGCAGTTGGCGCGCCAGGTCAATCTCTCGGCCCCGGCAGTGGCCGAGCGGGTGGCCAAGCTTGAGGCCTGCGGCGTGATCAGCGGCTACACGGCCAAGGTCGACCTGGAGAAGATCGGCCTGCCGATCCAGTGCTTGATGGAACTGCGCCTGGCCAGCCATGGCAATCAGCAGGCCTACGAGGCCCTGGAGAAAATCCCCGAACTCACCGAATGCCATCGGGTGACCGGCGACCCGTGCGTGATCATGCAGGCGGCCGTCACCTCGATGGGCGAGCTGGAGGCGCTGATCAACCGCGTATCTCAGTTGGGCTTCACAAAGACGTCGATCATCCTGTCGAGCGCGGTGGCGCGACGGGTGCCGCTGGGGCATCTGGACAGCAACGGCAAGAAAGGCTGAAGCCCACTCCCTTATACGTGCGCGGCTCGCAGCATCACAGATCAGTGGCGCAGCAGTAGCCGGCCTTCGATAGGCACGTAACGGTTTGCGGCGCGGATCACCGACAACGCGGTCAAGCCCGGCACACCGTATACGACGGTTTCCACGCCATGGCGTTGCATCGCTCGCTCCAGCAACAAGTCAAAATCACCGTCGCCCGAGGCCAGCACCACTTGGTCGACCCGCGCCGCCGCCTCGATGACATCAAGGGTGATGCCCACGTCCCAATCGCCCTTGGCCGAGCCATCGGCGCGTTGGATGAAGGGTTTCAGGCGCACCTCGAACCCCAGGTTGCGCAGGATCTGCTGGAACTGCTGCTGCTTGCTGTCGCCACGGTCGATGGCATAGGCCACGGCTTCGACGATCTGCCCTTCGCGGCTGACCTCGGCCCACAGCGCGGCGTAGTTGAAGTGGCAGCCATGACCTTGGCGAACCGTGTAGTAGAGGTTCTGCACATCGGCGAACAGCGCGATTTTCTTCACCTGGAGCCTCTCACTGGCAGTGGTAAACGCTCGCGGGGCAAGCCCGCTCCCACGCCATGGTGGGAGCGGGCTTGCCCCGCGATAGGAAGCAGCAGTATGCCAGAGCCCTCAGACGTAATCGTCGTCCGAGAAGAAGCCGCCATCGTCACCGCTGTAATCGGCATCGGCATAACCACCCTGGTCATTGCCCCAGCCACCGTTGTCCGCCACCTGACGCTGGCTGTCCTGGTCGTTCCAGCCGCCAGCGTCGCTGGCTGGCGCCGGCTCCTCCTTGATCAACTCGACGATTTCTTCAGGCTGCGAGTGATGGTTGAACAGGCTGCTGATGCCCTGGGCCAGCAACACGCCACCGGCCACGCCCGCGGCGGTCTGCATGGCGCCACCGAGGAAGCTGCTGGCGCCGCTGCGCGCCGGCGCGGGTGGCGCACCGAAACCCTGCTGCTGCGGTGGCGGGGCATACGCCTGGGGCGCCGGTTCACGCCAGCCTCCCGAGGAAGTAGGCGGCGCGGCCGGGCGCTGCGGCTCTGGATTGCGGGCTCCCGCGCCGAAGATACTGGAGAGGAAACTACCGCCACTGCTGGGGCGGCTCGCATCCACTTGCGCACGCGCCTGGCGCAGCTCGGCCTCGAGCTGCTTGTTCTGCTCGTCCAGGCGCTTGATCGCCGCCTCCTGGACCAGGATCGCCTGGGCCATGTAGTAAGGCGCCGCCGGCTGCTGGCGCAGGTGCTCCTCGATGCGCGCCTGGGCCTGGGCATCGCGCGGCTGGGCCGGGTCCTCGGCTTGCTTGAGACGGCCGAACAGGCCGTCGATCAGGGTTTGTTCTTCAGTGTTCATCGGGGCAACCTCGTGCGCTGAACAGGACATCGGACAGCGTCAAAGATGGAGGCCCGGATGTCGCGATTCAATTGTCCGGGCCATGAAACTTTTTTCAGCAAGCGGGCCGACTGGGCTAAAGTTACGCCCTGCTTTTTCTGCCATGCGATGTTGACCGATGAATCCGCTGAGCGTTCTGCGCGACTCCCTGTACTTCTTCCGCCGTCACCTGACGAGCATCCTGCAACTGTGCCTGCCGTTGGTCGTGCTTGAGGCCCTCGGCACCCAATTGCTCTACAGCCAGCTGGGCGAGCAGGCCTCGCCGGTCTACGGCATGCTTGTCAGCCTGCTGTTCTACCCGCTGTATAGCGCGGCACTGATCCTTTACCTCGACACCCGCAGCAACGGCCAGGACACCGCCAAGCGCGACCTGTTCGCCCGCGCGCTGCAGCTTTGGCCGATGCTGGCCCTGCTGATCGTGATCAGCTCGCTGCTGATCATGGCGGGCCTGGCGCTGCTGATCTTCCCCGGCGTGTGGATCATGGTGAACCTGGTGTTCGCCGAGTACCTGCTGGTGCTGCGCGGCCTGCCGGTGATCGAGTCGATGCGCACCAGTGCGCGCATGACCACTGGGCATTTCCTGCGCATCATGGTCTGCATGCTTTCGGTGCTGGCGCCATTGTGGTTGATCGACGGTCTGCTGCTGCAGTTGTTCCCCGAGCCGCAGCCTGGCGTGCAACTGGCCCTGGACAGTCTCAGCGGCTTCCTGCAGCTGTTCAGCACCGTGGTGCTGTACCGCCTGTTCATGCTGCTCGAAGGTGAAGCCGGCGCTTGAGACCGGCATTCACCAAGCGTCAGGCTTTCCTTGGCTTGGCCCTGGCCGTGGCTTCCGCCACCAGCGGATCGTCCGGCCAGTAGTGCTTGGGATAGCGCCCTTTCAGGTCCTTCTTCACTTCGGCATAGGTGGTCCGCCAGAAGTTGGCCAGGTCCTGGGTCACCTGCACCGGCCGGCGCGCCGGTGACAGCAGGTGCAGTTTGACCTGCTGGCGGCCATTGGCAATGCGCGGGGTGTCGGCCAGGCCGAACAGCTCCTGCAGGCGCACGGCAAGGATCGGTGGCTGCTCGCTGTAATCCAGGCGAATGCTGGAGCCCGAGGGCACGGCCAGGTGCGATGGCGCCATCTCGTCCAGACGCTGGGGCAGCGGCCAGGGCAGCAGGTTGCGCAGCATCGAGGGCAGGTCCAGGTTGGCGAAGTGGCTCAGCCGCGACACCTTGCCCAGATAAGGTTGCAACCAGTCTTCCAGGCTGGCGAGCAAGGCTTCGTCGCCCAGATCGGGCCACTCGCTGCGACCGTCCTTTTCCAGATCCAGCTGACGCAGCAGCGCGACGCGGGCCTGCCACTGGCGCAGTTCCGGGGTCCAGGTCAGCAGGTTCAGGCCCTTGCGCCGCACCAACCCCAGCAATGCCCTGGCCCGTGCGTCGTCATCCAGCCCCGGCAACGGTTCACGGCTGAGCACCAGCTCACCGACCTTGCGCTGGCGCTCGGCGCGCAGCACCTGTTCACGTTCGTCCCAGTCGAGCAGGTCGAGTTGCTCCACCTGCTCGGCCAGCACACCGTCGAACAGCGCCGGATCGAATTCGGCGGCCAGGTAGATGCGTTCCTCACGCTGTCCCTGGCGGCTGCCCAGGTCGGCAATCACCAACCACGGGCTTTTCATCAGCGCATCGGCTTCGGCGAACAACGCCGCCCGGCCATTGGCCAGGCGGTACTCGGCGCCGCCTTCGCGACGCTGCTGCGCCACCCGGTCGGGGTAGGCCAGCGCCAGCACGGCGCCCAGCCAGCGGGGATGGTCGGGGTCGGCGACCGGGCTGCGCGGTTTGCCACGCAACTGGCCGCGGTACTGCCGAGCCAGTTGCCGGGCGCGCTGCACGCCGCCCTGCCCGCCACGGGAGGCGCGGCTTTCACCGCTGAGCAGCGCCAGCCGGTTGTGCAGGTCGGCACCGCCGCCGCGCAGGATGTCGCGCTCGCCCAGCAGCGCGGCGACATCGCAGGCCATGTCGGCCAATCCGAGGTCCTGGCCGCGCAGCAGCAGATGGGCGATGCGCGGATGCGCAGGCAGCTCGGCCATGGCCTGGCCATGGGTGCTCAGGTTGTCGCGGCACCCGAGCTTGAAGGCACCGAGCCGGGCCAGCAGGTCCTGGGCCTGGCCGTAAGCAGCGGCCGGTGGCTGGTCGAGCCAGCTGAGCTGCTCCGGTGGCACACCCCAGCGCGCCAGCTGCAGGGCCAGCCCGGCCAAGTCGGCCTGGAGGATCTCGGCGCTGCCATGGGCCGCCAACTGATCGTGCTGCGCCTCGGACCACAGTCGATAGCACACGCCGGGCTCGAGGCGACCGGCACGCCCGGCACGCTGGGTGGCACTGGCGCGGGAAATGCGCTGGGTGTCCAGGCGGGTCATGCCGCTGCCGGGATCGAAGCGCGGCACCCGCGCCAGACCTGCGTCGATCACCACGCGCACACCGTCGATGGTCAGGCTGGTTTCCGCGATATTGGTGGCCAGCACCACCTTGCGTTGGCCCTTGGGCGCCGGCTCGATGGCGGCGCGCTGGGCGCTCAGCTCAAGCTCGCCGTGCAACGGGCAGAGCAGCATGTCCGGGCGCTCGCCCACGGCCTCCTGCAGGGCCTGGTGCACGCGGCGGATCTCGGCCTGCCCGGGGAGGAACACCAGCAGGCTGCCGGACTCGTCGGCCAAGGCCTGGAGCACGCAGTCGACCACCCGCGGCTCGACGAACTCGCCAGGCTGCCAGGGCCGGCTCCAGCGGATCTCCACCGGATGCATGCGTCCCTGGCTGCTGATGATTGGCGCCTCGTCGAGCAGGCGCGAGAGTCGCTCGCCCTCCAGGGTCGCCGACATCAACAGGATCTTCAGCGGCGGCTCGTCGCGCAGCAGCGCCCGGCCGTTGAGGCTCAGGGCCAGGGCCAGGTCGGCATCCAGGCTGCGTTCGTGGAACTCGTCGAAGATCAGCAGCCCCACCCCCTCCAGCGCAGGATCCGCCTGCAGGCGGCGGGTGAGGATGCCCTCGGTGACCACTTCGATGCGCGTGTTCGGGCCGACCTTGCTGTCCAGGCGGATGCGGTAGCCCACGGTTTCGCCGACCTTCTCGCCCAATTCGCTGGCCAGGCGCTCGGCAGCGGCACGGGCGGCCAGGCGCCGGGGCTCGAGCATGAGGATGCTCTGTCCTCGCAGCCAGGGCTCATCAAGCAGGGCCAGGGGCACGCGGGTGGTCTTGCCGGCGCCGGGAGGCGCCTCGAGCACCGCTTCGTCACGTTGGGCCAGGGCCTGGCGCAGGTCGGACAGTACGGCATCGATCGGTAATGAAATCATGGTGGTCCTCGAACAATCGACCGAGTATAACGGCGAACCGAGGCTGCCCTATCATGGTCTTAACCTCAGGCGTGCACGATTGCCGCGCCCTTGTTTGTCGTTATCTTCCGGAGATTCACATGCGCATCCCTTCCCGCGTCATCGGTGGCGCCCTGATCGCCACCTTGCTGACCCAGCTGACGGCCTGCGGCACCCTGTTCTACCCTGACCGTCGCGGCCAGATCGAAGGCAAGATCGACCCCGTGGTCGCGGCCATGGACGCCATCGGTATCCTGTTCTACGTGATTCCCGGCCTGATCGCCTTCGGCATCGATTTTGCCACCGGCGCCATCTACTACCCTGGCGGCAAGAGCGCGCAGATCGACCCGGCCAAGCTCAAGCCGGCGATCAATGCCGACGGGCAGGTCGACAGGACCAAGCTGCAGGCTATCCTGGAGAGCGAACTGGGCCAGCGCCTGCCGCTGAACGACCCGCGGCTGATCCAGCACCGCGGCAGTGTCGAGCAACTGGCCAGCTACGGCCTGGTACCCGCGGCCTGACCTGATCCGGATGATCCCCTGCGCATGACCGCCACCGCCGAACACCAACGCCTGCTGCGCCTGGCCACCCGCGCCTCGCTGAGCGTCGCCTGTATCCTGGTGCTGAGCAAGGCCGTGGCCTGGTGGCTGAGCGGCTCGGTCAGCCTGCTGGCCGGGCTGACCGACTCGGCGCTGGATGCCGCCGCCTCCTTCCTCAACCTGCTGGCGGTGCATTACGCGCTGCGCCCGGCCGATGACGACCACCGTTTCGGCCATGGTAAGGCCGAAGCCCTGGCCGGCATGGCCCAGGCGCTGTTCATCGGGGTCAGCGCGGTGCTGATCGGGGCGCAGGCGGTGGAGCGGCTGAAGTCGCCGGAGCCCCTGGGCGATACCGCGGTCGGCATCGCGGTGATGTTGCTTTCCCTGGCGCTGACCGTGGCGCTGCTGGCGCTCCAGCGCAAGGTCATCCGCCTGACCGGCTCCACCGCCGTGCGCGCGGACTCGCTGCACTACCGCTCCGACCTGCTGCTCAATGCCAGCATCCTGTTGGCGCTGCTCCTGGCCCGCTACGGCTGGCCTCAGCTCGACGCCCTGTTCGGCCTGGGGATCGCCCTGTACATCCTGTGGAGCGCGCTGCAGATCGCCCGCGAGAGCACGGCGATCCTGATGGACAAGGAACTGCCCGCCGATATCGGCGAGCGCATGCTCGAAGTGGTGCTGGCGATCCCCGGGGTAAGGGGGGTGCATGACCTGCGCACACGGGTCTCCGGCAGCCAGTGGTTCGTGCAACTGCATCTGGAGCTGCCCGGCGACATGCCGCTGCATGCCGCTCATGAACTGTGCGTGCAGGCCTCGCAGGTCATTCGCCAGCGCTATCCACGGGCCGATGTGATGGTCCACGCCGACCCGGTGTAGCCGGTTATCGCAAAAGCGCCATCAATTGATGCTGTAGCCACGCCCGCTCAGGCACGCCCCCAAGGCCCGTCGATAGTTGTCCGCCACATTGGCCGGCGGCGCATAGGTGGCGGTCGCCGGATCGAATTCCGACTGGCTCACCGCCCAGCGATGGCATTGATAGCGGTCCTGCTCCTGCTGCTCCGGCCCCTGGCCATACATCGGATAGGCGATCACATCGTAGCCGCCGCCCTGCTGCGGTATTGGCGCAGGCGCCACAGCGGGCGGGTTGACCACCACGTACTCGCGGCTGTCGGCCAGGTACTGGTAGTAGGTGTCGGCCACCAGGAAGAACAGCGCACCGCTCAGCCACACTTCACGGGCGTAGGGCGGCAGGTAGCCGACCCGCACGCCGTAGGGCGGTGTGACCACCACGTAGCCGCCGCCATGGGGGCGGTACCAGTAGCCGCCGGAGTAGAAGTAGTCCTGTCCGCGGTACGGCACCTTCCAATAGCGATCCGGGAAGCGGTCGACGGTATGCCCGGGATGGTACTGCGGCCCTGGCCCCCAGCCATTGCCATGACCATCGGGCCGACCTGACCAGTCGCCACCGGGGCGCTGACCCGGACCGCCCGCTTCCCAGTGACGGTTATCGCCGTAGCGACGGGGAATGTCCTGGTAATAGCCCTGGCGTGGCGGTTGCGTCTGACGCACTTCGTCACGCGAATTGAGCGGCGAGCCACGCCGTTCGCCACCGCCCTGCTCCTGCTGGCCACCATGACCGTCATGCCCTTCTCCAGGCCCTTCGGCCAGGGCGCCCAGGCTGATGCCCAGGCCCAGCAAACCAACACCTGCCAACCGCCAGATGCGCGAACTCATGTTGTTCCTCTCGATGCAAACACCCGCCATTATCGTCGGCAGTCTACTCCGCAGAACGCGACCGGCAGATTAAATTAGCCGACATTCTGGTGCGCCAATTGCTCAAAGGCCTGAATGGGTTGCTCGCTGGCCTGGCAAGCGTAGCCTGCGGCGCAATAAAAAAGGGAGGCCTTGCGGCCTCCCTTCGGGAATTGTCGTCCGTGCTCGGCGCTTGTGGCACCGGCTCACCTCGCGCCGTCTTCTGGACAGTGCGTAGCCCGGGGGCCTGGCGGATCCTGTTGGATGGCTGGCCGCGACCGCCCGCCTAGGGCGCGTCGCCGTGGACTGATGTCCGGGCAGTGATTCTGGTGATAAAGATAGGCCAGACGCCGGGGCAGAGGATTGCGAAGATTGCTCTGATAAATAGCGCTTGCGCAATTTTTCACTCAGGATCGATAATTCGCAGCAATCCGAACAGAAAAGGCCTTTTCCATGAGCAAGCTCGACCGCTACGACCTGAGCATCCTCGCCGAATTGCAGCGCGATGCGCGCATCTCCAACCAGGAACTGGCCGAACGCATCGGCCTGTCGCCTTCCCCGTGCTCACGTCGGGTCAAGCAGCTCGAGGACGACGGCTACATCTCGCGCCAGGTGGCCCTGCTGGACCGCAAGAAGCTCGGCCTGAGCCTGACCGCCTATGTGCTGATCGGCATGGACCGGCACACGCCCGAGCGCTTCGAGACCTTCGAGGCGGCGATTCGCAGCCTGCCTCAGGTACTCGAGTGCAGCCTGGTCACCGGGATGGACGCCGACTACCAGCTCAAGGTGGTGGTGCCGGACATGGACCACTACCAAAAGCTGCTGCTGGGCAGCCTGACCCGTATCGAAGGGGTGACCAGCGTGCGCTCGAGCTTCGTGCTCAACCAGGTGCTGGCCAGCACCGAACTGCCATTGACCCACCTGCGTTGAATCCTCGCGCGTGCAGCGTATGATCGGGGCTCAACCTGCCTGGAGTGAACCGATGGATCCCGCAGTATTCGAAGAATGGATGATGATCGTCCTGGTCACCGTGCTGATCGGTTTCATGGGCTTCATCGTCTGGGACCTGGCGAAGAAGTCCAAGGCCGGGCGCTTTGGCACGCTGATCCTGTTCTTTGTGCTGGGCCTTGGCGTGCTGGCGTTCATCATCAAGAGCGTGGTGGTGGGGTTTATCGAAGGGGTGTAGCGGCCTGACGCCCCCCTTCCTTGTAGGAGCGGCCTTGTGTCGCGAAAGGGCTGCAAAGCAGCCCCAGATTGCCGCATCAAGGCAGAAACTGCCGGGGGACGCGTGCGGCTCAAAGCTTCGCTGGCACTTCGCGCCAGCAGCCCTGCTCCAGCCCCTCGATCGTCCAGTCGCCAATCCGCACTCGCACCAGGCGCAAGGTGGGCAATCCCACCGCCGCCGTCATCCGCCGCACCTGGCGATTGCGTCCTTCACGGATCACCAGCTCCAGCCAGGCGGTCGGCACACTCTTGCGAAAACGCACCGGCGGATTGCGCGGCCACAGCTCGGGCTCCTCGAGCAGACGCGCCTGGGCCGGCAACGTGGGCCCGTCGTTGAGCTCGACGCCATCACGCAGGCGCTTTAGCTGCTCCTCGCTCGGCTCACCCTCAACCTGCACCCAGTAGGTCTTGGCCAGCTTGTGCTTCGGATCGGCGATGCGCGCCTGCAGGCGCCCGTCGTTGGTCAGCAGCAGCAGGCCTTCGCTGTCCCGGTCCAGGCGCCCGGCCGGATAGATGCCGGGGATGTCGATGAAGTCCTTGAGCGTGGCCCGCCCCTCGCCGTCGCTGAACTGGGTGAGCACATCGAACGGTTTGTTGAACAGGATCAAGCGCGGCTCGGCCGGCGGCGCCTTGGGCTGGCGACGCGGGCCGGTGGGCCGCGCCGCAGGGCGGCGCGGTGTGCTACGGGGTGGCAGGGACATGGATCCTCAGCGGAACGGCGGCTCATCGAAACTGCGCAGTTTACGCGAGTGCAGCGAGTTGAGCTCGGTACGCAGCAGATCAAGGGCGGCGATGCCGATCTTCAGGTGCTGGCTGACCGCGCGGTTGTAGAAGGCGTTGGCCGACCCCGGCAGCTTGATCTCGCTGTGCAGCGGCTTGTCGGAGACACACAGCAAGGTGCCGTACGGCACGCGCAGGCGGTAGCCCTGGGCCGCGATGGTGCCGCTTTCCATGTCCACCGCCACGGCGCGGGACAGGTTGATCAACGGACGTTCCTGGGCCCAGCGCAGTTCCCAGTTGCGGTCGTCATAGGTGAGCACGGTGCCGGTGCGCAGGCGCTTCTTGAGCTGCTCGCCACGCTCGCCGGTGACCTGCGCGGCCGCCTCCTGCAACGCCAGCTGCACCTCGGCCAGGGCCGGAATCGGGATGTTCGGCGGCACCACGCGGTCGAGGATGCCGTCGCGACGCATGTAGGCGTGGGCCAGCACGTAGTCGCCGATGGTCTGCGACTGGCGCAGGCCGCCGCAGTGGCCGATCATCAGCCAGCAGTGCGGGCGCAGCACCGCCAGGTGGTCGGTGATGTTCTTGGCGTTGGACGGGCCGACGCCGATGTTGACCAGGGTCACGCCATCGCCGTCGGCGGCGATCAGGTGGTAGGCCGGCATCTGGTAGCGGTGCCAGACCACGCTGGCGACCAGGGCCTGGGCCTCGCCGTTGTCCATGCCCTTCTCGATGACCACGTTGCCCGGCAGGACCATGCGCACGAAGCGTGGGTCCTCGCGCAACTGCTCAAGGCCATGGGCGATGAACTGGTCGACGTAGCGGTGGTAGTTGGTCAGCAGGATCCACGGCTGCATGTGCCGCCAGTCGCTGCCGGTGTAGTGCACCAGGCGGCGCAGGGAGAAGTCCACGCGGGCGGCGTCGAACAGCGCCAGCGGCAGGGTCTCGGCGCTTTCCCAGTCGTACAGGCCATCGGCGATGTTGTCGGTGGCCGCCGACAGGTCGGTGCTGGGGAACACCCGCGCCAGTTGCGCGGCGGTGATACCGCTGCCGGCCAGTTCGTCGCCCTGGTCGACCACGTAGGGGTAAGGGATGTTCTGCTCGCTGACGCCGACTTCCACAGTCACGGTGTAGTCGTGCATCAGCGGGCGCAGTTGCTCGAGCAGGTAGCCACGGAACGCCGCGGGCTGGGTGACGGTGACGCTGTAGGTGCCGTCCACCTGGACCTTGGCGTAGGCGCGGGTGGTGGCGGCGACTTCGCCCTGGCTGGAGTAGGTCAGGCGCAGTGCCGGGTAGCGGAACAACGCACGCTCCTCGTCGCCCGGCTCGGTGCGGTCCTTGAGGTAGCGCTTGAGGGCCTGGCTCAAGGCCCCGGTGGCCTGTTCATGCAGGGCCGCCAGACGGTCGACGGCCTGTTCGGGGGTATCAACGACTACAAACGCTTGGCTCACACTGGGCTTCCTGTCTTAGGGGATGCATGACAGCCATCTTGCCTGCGTTGCCGGGCAAATACACCCCCACGAGGGCGTTACCCGGCCCACGCCGGCGTGGCCCTGGCCACCAGCGCCTCGGCGTCCACGCCGCGTGGCAACGCGCCATACACCCGCCCGCCGCCGCCCAGGCGACTGCCGATGAACGCATCGCTCACCGTGGCATTGCCCGCCTCGAGCAGCAGCTTGGCCTGCAGCGCCACGGCGATGTCCTCGGTCAGTTGCCGGGCGCGGTACTGGATATCACCGGTATCGGCGAAGGCACCCTTGAGGTTGCCGATGAACGCCGCCAGCCGCGGATCGCCATGGCCGTCTCCCAACTCACAGAACAGCGCCTCGAGCACGCCCGGCTCCTTCGACAAGGCCCGCAGCACGTCCAGGCACTGCACGTTGCCCGAGCCCTCCCAGGTCGAGTTGACCGGCGCCTCGCGGTACAGCCGCGGCAGGATGCTGTCCTCGACATAGCCGGCGCCGCCCAGGCACTCGGCGGCCTCGTTGATCATCCCGGGGGCGCGCTTGCAGATCCAGTACTTGCCCACGGCCGTGACCAGGCGGGCAAAGTGCGCCTGCTGCGGGTCGTCGAGGCGGTCCAGGGCCTGGCCCATGCGCAGGCTCAGGGCCAGGGCGGCCTCGCTCTCCAGGGCCAGGTCGGCCAGCACGTTCTGCATCAGCGGCTGCTCGGCCAGCACGCGCCCGCCGACCTTACGGTGGGCGCAGTGGTGCGCGGCCTGGGTCAGGGCCTGGCGCATCAGGGCGCTGGAGCCGACCATGCAGTCGAAGCGGGTCATGGCCACCATCTCGATGATGGTCGGCACGCCGCGCCCCTCCTCGCCGATCATCCAGGCCAGGGCACCGCGGAACTCCACCTCGCTGGAGGCGTTGGAACAGTTGCCCAGCTTGTTCTTCAGGCGCTGGATGTAGAACTGGTTGCGGTTGTCGTCGGGCCGGTGGCGCGGCAGCAGGAAGCAGCTCAGGCCCTTTTCGGTCTGGGCCAGGGTGAGGAAGGCGTCGCACATGGGCGCCGAACAGAACCACTTGTGCCCCACCAGCTCATAGGGCTGGCCCGGGCCGGGCGTGCCCACCGGGTAGGCGCGGGTGGTGTTGGCGCGAACATCGGTGCCGCCCTGTTTCTCGGTCATGGCCATGCCGATGGTGACACCGGCCTTGTGCCGGTCGCCGACGTTGCGCGGGTCGTATTCACGGGCCAGGACTTTCGGCAGCCAGTAGCCGGCAAGCTCGGGTTGCAAGCGCAGGGCCGGCACGGCGGCGAAGGTCATGGTCAGCGGACAGCCGGTACCGGCTTCGGCCTGGCTGTGCAGGTAGGTCATCGAGGCCCGCGCCACATGGGCGCCGTCCCTTGGCTCGGCCCAGGGTAGCGAGGGCAGGCCGTGCTCGACGGCGGTGCGCATCAGCTGATGATAGGCGGGATGAAACTCCACCAGGTCGATACGGTGGCCATAGCGGTCATGGCTGCTGAACTCGGGTTTGTGGGCATTGGCCAGGAAACCCGCAGCCATCAGCGGACCACCGGCCAGGGCGCCGTAGGCGTCGATCCGCGATTCGGCCCAGCCGGCGCCGAACCGGCGCGACCACTCCTGCAGGGGCTGATCGAGGCGATACAGGTTGGCGCCGTCCAGGGACGGCGGCTGGTTGGTGACTTCGTGGGTTTCAGCGAACTGGTGCAGGTTCATCGGCGGCCTCCTGGATCCGGTCATGCCTGGATAACCCAGTGAAGCACCGCAGGCCCTCGAGTCAAAGTGACAAAACGGACTACATGGGGGCGCTTCGCGCCCTCAAACCCTGCGCAGTCCCTGTAACCAACGGACTCGTCAGAAGCGCTCCAGCCCCGAAACGGCACGCGTCGGCGGTATCTGCACCTGCGCCACCGCGAGGGCCAGGGTCAGCTCGAAGCGGCTGCCCAGCCCCGGCGTCGACTCATGGGACAACTGCGCACCGATCAACTCGCCCAGTTGCCGGCAGATCGACAGGCCGATGCCCAGCCCGCCGTAACTCCGGGTCATCGAGCCGTCCACCTGCGAAAAGCGCTGGTACAGCACCGCCTGGTCCAGGTCGTCGAAGCCGATGCCGCTGTCGCTGACCGTGAGGCTCAGGACCAAGCTGTCCGGCCCGGTGCGCCGGCCACGGGCCTGCACGGTGACACCGCCCTGATGGGTGAACTTCAGCCCGTTATCCACCAGGCAGGCGAGGCAGCGGGCGAGCTTCTGCGCATCGCCGACCAGGCTGTCGGGCAGGTCGGCGGGGATGTCCAGGCTCAGGTACAGGCCCTTGGCCAGCGCCTGGCTGGCATAGCCGGCGCGCAGTTCCTGGAGCAGGCGTCGCAGGCTGAACGCCATGCCCTGGTTGCGCAGGCGCCCGGCCTGCAGTTCGGTGAGGATCAGGATGTCTTCGACCATCGCCATCATGTCCTGGGCGGAACCTGTGGCGGTGCGATGGTACTGGGCCTGCTCGGCGCTCATGGGCAAGGTATGCAGCAGCTCCAGCGATCCAATCACGCCGTTCATCGGCGTGCGCAGTTCATGGGTCACGGTGGCCAGGAACTCGTCCTTGAGCCGGTTGCTACGCGCCAGTTGCAGGTTCAGTTGTTCCAGGGTGCGCCCGGTCTCGCGCAGGGTCTGTGCCTGCTGCTCGCGCAGGCTGTTGATGCGGTCGGCCAGGGCCAGCGACAGCAGCGCTACCTCCAGTGCCGAGCCGAGCTGGCTGGCGTACATGGTAATGAACACGTTGGGCAGGTAGCCCAACACCATCAGGGTGTTGACCAACCCGCCAACGAGGAAGGCGGTCCAGGCGATGATGAACCAGCGCGCCACGCGCAAACCGCGCCACCAGGCATAGAGCCCGGCGCTGAAGATACCGACGGTGAACAGCAGCGCCAACACCGTGGCCATGCGCAGCGCCACACCGTAGCGCAAGCTCACTGCCAGCACCATGACCAGCGCGCCGCCGGCCATCAACCCCTTGAGCAGGCGGTCGAAGCCCCGGCTGAGGCTGCCAAGTTGCAGGAAGTGGCGGGCGAACTGGCAGCCGAACAGCCCGGCGGCACCGATGAACAACGGAGTGGCGGCGTTGGCCCACCACGGGCTGTCGGGCCAGAAATAGGCGATGCCAGCGCCGTTGACCGACACCTGGTAGAGACCGAACGAAGCGATATAAAGGATGTAGTACAGGTAGCTGACATCACGCACGCTGAGGTAGATGAACAGGTTGTACACCAGCATCACCAGCAGCACGCCGTAAATCATGCCCAGCACGTAAAGGCGTGTGGGCTGGTCCTCCAGGTAGGCCTCGGCCGACCACAAAGTCAGCGGCGCCTGGATCGAGCCCTGGCTGTGCAGGCGCAGGTAGGCGGTGGTCGCCTGGCCGGGCTGCAGCGGCAATTCGAACAGGTAGTTGTTCTGGCGAATCTCCCGGCTGGCATAGGGCAGCGCGTCACCGGTGCGCCGGGCCAGGCGATAGGTGCCCTGAGCATCCGGCAGGTAGAGTTCCAGGTGATCCAGCGGCGGATAGGCGAGTTCCAGCAGCCACTGGCGTGGCGCAGCCGAAGGGGCGGCGGCATAGGCAAGATCGACCCGCAGCCAGAACACCGACGTGGAGTAGCCCGCATTGAGCACGTCGTCCTGATGCGCCTGGAAGCGCCCGGCGAACGCCGCGGAACTGACCTGGGCGATGCTGGCGCTGCCATCGTGGTCTTCATAGACCTGCATGTACCGACCCAGCGGCAGGCGTCCGGTGGCGTCGTCGAATTCGACCGCTCCGGCCAGCACGGGCAAGCAGCCCAGAAGCACAATCAGCAAATAGCGCATACAGCCCCAGCATGGCCTGTCCGGTCGCGTCGCGGTTGCCTCCCATCCCTTTGAGACGACGTGATCCAGCAGAACCCATTTATCGAGTTATCCGAGCACTCTAGCATAGCCTCCAGCACTGGCAATGAGCCACCCAGAATTTGAATGCAGAGGCTCTAGAATGCATATTTCAGAATATACAGCCAGGCCAAACTGACCACTTGATCAGCAATTCTCTCGCCGCGAGCGAACCGCAGAAAAAGGTTTGGTGATAAGCTCGCCGACCATGAATACCTACAGCTCCCGCCCCGTTGTCCTCTGTCTCTCCGGCCACGACCCCAGTGGTGGCGCCGGGCTGCAGGCAGATATCGAAGCCCTGATCGCCCAGGGCTGTCACGCCGCGCCCGCCGTGACCGCCCTGACCGTGCAGGATACCGTCAACGTTTCCGACTTCCGCGTGCTCGACCGCGAGTGGGTCCTGGCCCAGGCCAACGCCGTGCTGGCCGACTCCACGGTGGCCGCGGTGAAGCTGGGCATGCTCGGCTCGATCGAGATGGTCGACACCGTCGCCGAACTGCTCGGCGCCCATCCGCACCTGCCACTGGTCTGCGACCCGGTGCTGCGCGCCGGCGGCGGCGGTCGCCTGGGCAAGGACGAGGTCGGCTACGCGCTGCGCGAACGCCTGCTGCCGCTGGCCACCATTGCCACGCCGAACCTGCCGGAGGCGCGTATCCTGGCGGAACTGCCTGAAGGCACCGCGGACGAATGCGCCGAAAAGCTGCTGCCGTTCTGTAGACACCTGCTGATCACCGGCGGTCACGGCGACGAAGTGGAAATTCACAACCGCCTGTATAGCCGCGACGACCAGCAGTACACCTGGACTTGCCAGCGCCTGCCTGGCAGCTACCACGGCTCGGGCTGCACCCTGGCCAGCGCCCTGGCCGGCCGCCTGGCCCTG
Source organism: Pseudomonas sp. P65(2024) (assembly GCF_057480955.1). Taxonomy (NCBI): domain Bacteria; kingdom Pseudomonadati; phylum Pseudomonadota; class Gammaproteobacteria; order Pseudomonadales; family Pseudomonadaceae; genus Pseudomonas; species Pseudomonas sp. P65(2024). The sequence goes on along the minus strand of NZ_JBLIYX010000011.1, from coordinate 129,834 downwards.
GGCGAAAATTTGACCAGCGCCGTGCGCAGCGCCCTGGACTACACCTGGCGGACCCTGCGCGACGCCGAACAACTGGGCAAGGGCCAGTACGTGCCGCGCCGCCTGCCCCTGGATTTCTGTTCCTGACTCGAGGCTACCCGATGACGCTCCGCGGTCTGTATGCCATCACCGACAGCCAGCTGCTCGCCGGCCGTTTTCTGAGCCATGTCGAGGCAGCACTCGAAGGCGGTGTCTGCCTGCTGCAGTACCGCGACAAGAGCGAAGACGCCGGACGTCGCCTGCGCGAAGCTGAAGCGCTGACCAAGCTTTGCGAACGCTACGGCACCCAGTTGATCATCAACGACGACGCCGAACTGGCCGCGCGCCTGGGCGTCGGCGTGCACCTGGGCCAGACCGACGGCCCGCTCACCCCGGCACGCGCCCTGCTCGGCCGCCAGGCGATCATCGGCTCGACCTGCCACGCCAGCCTCGACCTCGCGCAGCAGGCCGCCAGCGAAGGCGCCAGCTATGTCGCCTTCGGTCGCTTCTTCAATTCCGTCACCAAACCGGGCGCGCCCGCCGCCAGCGTCGAACTGCTGGAACAAGCCCGCGCCCAGGTCAAGCTGCCGATCGCCGTCATCGGCGGCATCACCCTCGACAACGCCGCCCCGCTGGTCGCCCATGGCGCCGACCTGCTGGCGGTGATCCACGGCCTGTTCGGTGCCGACAGCGCGCAGGAAGTCACCCGCCGCGCCCGCGCCTTCAACGCCCTGTTCGTTTCCTGATTTCGAGAGAAGACTCCATGTCCCGTTCCGAAGCCCTGTTCGCCCAAGCCCAGAAACACATCCCCGGCGGCGTCAACTCGCCGGTGCGCGCCTTCAAGAGCGTCGGCGGCACCCCGTTGTTCTTCAAGCACGCCGAAGGCGCCTACGTCATCGACGAGGACGACAAGCGTTATGTCGACTATGTCGGTTCCTGGGGCCCGATGATTCTCGGCCACGGCCACCCCGACGTGCTGGATGCCGTGCGCAGACAACTCGAGCACGGCCTGTCCTACGGCGCGCCGACCGCCATGGAAACCGAGATGGCCGACCTGGTCTGCTCGATCGTGCCGTCGATGGAGATGGTGCGCATGGTCAGCTCCGGCACCGAGGCGACCATGAGCGCCATCCGCCTGGCCCGTGGCTACACCGGCCGCGACGCCATCATCAAGTTCGAGGGCTGCTACCACGGTCACTCCGACAGCCTGCTGGTCAAGGCCGGTTCCGGCCTGCTGACCCAAGGCGTGCCAAGCTCGGCCGGGGTGCCGGCGGACTTCGCCAAGCACACCCTGACCCTGCCGTTCAACGACATCGCCGCCGTCGAGAAGACCCTGGCCGACGTCGGCCAGAGCGTCGCCTGCATCATCGTCGAGCCCGTGGCCGGCAACATGAACTGCGTCCCCCCGGCGCCGGGCTTCCTCGAAGGCCTGCGTACGCTGTGCGACCAGCATGGCGTGGTACTGATCTTCGATGAAGTGATGACCGGCTTCCGTGTGTCGCTGGGTGGCGCCCAGGGCCACTACGGCATCACCCCGGACCTGTCGACCTTCGGCAAGATCGTCGGCGGCGGCATGCCGGTCGGCTGCTTCGGCGGCAAGCGTGAAATCATGGGTTGCATCGCCCCGCTGGGTCCGGTCTACCAGGCCGGCACCCTGTCGGGCAACCCGCTGGCGATGGCCGCGGGCCTGACCACCCTGAAGCTGATCAGCCGCCCGGGCTTCCATGACGAGCTGAGCGCCTTCACCAGCCGCATGCTCGATGGCCTGCAACAACGCGCCGATGCCGCCGGCATCCCATTCGTCACCACCCAGGCGGGCGCCATGTTCGGCCTGTACTTCAGCGGTGCCGACGACATCGTCACCTTCGACGACGTGATGGCCAGCGATGCCGAGCGTTTCAAGCGTTTCTTCCACCTGATGCTCGACGGCGGCGTGTACCTGGCGCCAAGCGCCTTCGAGGCGGGCTTCACCTCCATCGCCCATGGCGACAAGGAACTGCAGATCACCCTGGACGCCGCCGAAAAGGCCTTCGCTGCCCTGAAGTAAATAGCTGCCCCCCCTTTGTGGGAGCTGCCTTGCCGCTCCCGCAAAGGTCAATACCATCAATAAATCCCCATGCGCAATCAGTTGGCTCCCCCAACCCAGTAGAAATCTGAGTAAAACTTTGTAAGGTAGGCGCTGCTTATCCCATAATGTGCCACCAGAGACATTGGCCGTAGCTTTGCAGAGGTAAGTCGATCCCCATGAACCGCACCGGCCGCGCCCTGACCCTGGGCTGCCTGTTGCTTCTTCAGCCTCTGCTGGCCTTGGCGGAGGGCGGAAACTCGTTGCTGATTCCAACGACGGGCCGCTGCACGCTCGATACCGCACCCGAAGACCTGCAGAACGCCCTGAAGGCCTGCGAGCAGACGGCGGAATCCGGGGATGCCGAAGCGCAGTACGAGCTGGGCGAGTTCTACTACAGCGGCACGCCGCGCCATCTCGACAAGGCGCTCAAGTGGTTCGAAAAGGCCTCGCTGCAGGGCCAGGGCCAGGCCCAGTACCGCCTGGGCTCGATGTTCTTCCATGGCGAAGGGGTCAAGGCCAATAACGTGCAGGCCTACATCCTGCTCAAGATCGCCGCGGTCAACGGCGCCGAAGACGCCCTGGACATGGCCGACGAAGTTACCGAGCAGATGCCCCGCGACGAGCTCGAGCACGCCACCCAGGTGCTCGGCCAGATCTTCCGCAAATACCTGCTGGAACTGCAGAACGCCGAAGGTCGCACGCCTTTCTCGCCCCTGCCCTGAGCCGCCCCGGCCCCTGCACGGCCCACCGGCATCACCGTTTCGTCAACTTGCCCTGCCATGATCGGCACGCGGATCGGAAGCGTCGCACCGACCCTTGATCGTTTCAGTGCTTTCGCCACTGCCACTCAAGGGTTATTCTTGAGTTCACATTCATTGCCGTCGAGCGGCTAAAAACGACCTTGAACGCACCCATACAACCCCATCGTTTCATCCTCGAACCCTTCGAGGCCCATCGTTTCGCCAACCTGTGCGGCCAGTTCGACGAGCACCTGCGCCTGATCGAACAACGCCTGGCCATCGAGATCCGCAACCGCGGCAATCAATTCGAACTGATTGGCGAACCCAAGACCACCTTCGCCGCCGAACAGTTGCTGCGCCGCCTCTATCGCGAGGCCAAGGCCACCGACCTGTCGCCGGAAACGGTCCATCTCTATCTCCAGGAGTCGACGGTCGAGACCCTCGAGAACCCGGCGGTCAACGAAGTCAGCGTTTCGCTGCGCACGCGCAAGGGCAACATCCGTCCGCGCGGCGTCAACCAGCAGCGCTACGTCAAAGAGATCCTGGCCAACGACATCAACTTCGGCATTGGCCCGGCCGGTACCGGCAAGACCTACCTGGCCGTGGCCTGCGCGGTCGATGCGCTGGAGCGCGAACAGGTGCGCCGCATCCTGCTGGTGCGCCCGGCGGTCGAGGCCGGCGAAAAGCTCGGCTTCCTGCCCGGCGATCTCGCCCAGAAGATCGACCCGTACCTGCGCCCTCTCTACGACGCGCTCTACGAAATGCTCGGCTTCGAGCACGTGGCCAAGCTCATCGAGCGCCAGGTGATCGAGATCGCGCCATTGGCCTACATGCGCGGCCGTACCCTGAACAACAGCTTCATCATCCTCGACGAGAGCCAGAACACTACCCTCGAGCAGATGAAGATGTTCCTCACCCGCATCGGCTTCGGCTCGACCGCGGTGATCACCGGCGACATCACCCAGGTCGACCTGCCCCGCGGCACCAAGTCGGGTCTGGCCCATGTGATCGAGGTGCTCAAGGACGTCCCGGGTATCAGCTTCACCCATTTCCAGCCCAAGGACGTGGTACGCCACCCGTTGGTGCAGCGTATCGTCGAAGCCTACGACCGCTTCGACGCCCGTCAGGCCAAGCCCGAGGCACCCGGCAAAGATGCTTGAACTCGACCTGCAACGGGCCACGGACGCCGCTACCCCCGATGACGCCGCCTTGCGCCGCTGGTGCGAACTTGCCCTGCGCCAGCGCAGCGCCGACTCGGAAATGACCATTCGCCTGGTCGACGAAGCCGAAGGCCGCGAGCTGAACCACACCTATCGGCACAAGGACTACGCAACCAACGTGCTGTCCTTCCCCGCCGACGTGCCCGACGAGCTGCTCGACATCCCGCTGCTGGGCGACCTGGTGATCTGCGTGCCGGTGGTCGAGCGCGAGGCCGCCGAACAGGGCAAGTCCCTGGAGGCGCACTGGGCGCACCTGGTCATCCACGGCTGCCTACACCTGCTCGGCTACGACCACATCGAAGAGGATGAAGCCGAGGAAATGGAAGCGTTGGAACGGCAATTGCTGGCGGAACTGGGTCATCCGGACCCTTACGCCGACGACGAAACCGAAACAATCACACACTGATACTGCAAGGATCACGAGTAACCGCCATGAGCGAAGACCGATCGAGCAACGGGCAGAAGTCCTGGCTGGGTAAACTGACCCAGGCTTTTGCCCATGAGCCGAAAAACCGCCAGGAGCTCCTCGAGCTGCTGCGCGAAGCCCATCAGAACAAGCTGCTCGACAGCGAAGCGCTGACCATCGTCGAAGGCGCCATTCAGGTCGCCGACCTGCAGGTGCGCGACATCATGGTGCCGCGCTCGCAGATGATCAGCATCAAGGCCAGCCAGTCGCCGCGCGAGTTCCTGCCGGCGGTGATCGACGCCGCGCACTCGCGCTACCCGGTGATCGGCGAGAGCCATGACGATGTGCTCGGCATCCTGCTCGCCAAGGACCTGCTGCCGCTGATCCTCAAGGAGAACGGCGACAGCTTCAACATCAAGGACCTGCTGCGCCCGGCCACCTTCGTGCCCGAGTCCAAGCGTCTGAACGTGCTGCTGCGCGAGTTCCGCGCCAACCACAACCACATGGCCATCGTCATCGACGAGTACGGCGGCGTGGCGGGCCTGGTGACCATCGAGGACGTGCTCGAGCAGATCGTCGGTGATATCGAGGACGAGCACGATGTCGAGGAAGACAGCTACATCAAGCCGCTGCCCAGCGGCGACTTCCTGGTCAAGGCGCTGACGCCGATCGAGAACTTCAACGGGTTCTTCGACAGCGAATTCTCCGATGACGAGTTCGACACCGTCGGCGGTTTGGTGATGAGCGCTTTCGGCCATCTGCCCAAGCGCAATGAAACCACCGAGATCGGCGGCTACCGCTTCCGTATTCTCAACGCAGACAGCCGGCGGGTACACCTGCTGCGCCTGACCCCGATCAACCGTTAAGGACGAAAATGCGCTGGATCACCCGCCCCGGCTGGCCCGGTAACCTGCTGGCCATGGCGGCCGGCGCTTCCACCCTGCTGGCCCTGGCACCGTTCGACGTCTGGCCGCTGGCCATCCTCTCCATCGCCCTGTTCTACGCCGGCCTGCGCGAACTGACGCCGCGCCAGGCCTTGGGCCGTGGCTGGTGCTTCGGCTTCGGCCTCTACGGCGCCGGCACCTGGTGGATCTACGTCAGCATGAACACCTACGGGGGCGCCTCGCCACTGCTGGCGATCGCCCTGCTGCTGGCGTTCTTCGCCTGCCTGGCGTTCTTCTTCGCCTTGCCCGCCTGGCTCTGGGCGCGCTGGCTGCGCCGCGACGAGGCGCCACTGGCCGATGCCCTGTGCTTCGCCGCCCTGTGGTTGCTGCAGGAGGCCTTCCGTGGCTGGTTCCTCACCGGCTTTCCCTGGCTGTACGCTGGCTACAGCCAGCTCGACGGTCCACTCGCCGGCCTCGCCCCGTTGGGCGGCGTCTGGCTGGTGTCCTTCGTCCTGGCCTTGAGCGCCGCCTTGCTGTGCAACCTGTACCGCCTGCGTGAACGCCGTTCGTTCCTGGCGGTCGGCGCGGTGTTGCTGGTGGCGCCGTGGATCCTCGGCCTGGCCCTCAAGGACCATGCCTGGACCCAGCCGGTGGGCGATCCGCTGAAGGTCGCCGCCCTGCAGGGCAATGTCGAGCAGGACCTGAAATGGGACCCGGCGCACGTCAATGCACAACTGGCGCTGTACCGCGACATGAGCTTCAGCTCGAAACCCGTCGACCTGCTGGTCTGGCCGGAAACCGCCGTGCCGGTGCTCAAGGACCAGGCCCAGGGCTACATCGACATGATGGGCAGCTTTGCCGCCGAACGGCACTCGGCGCTGATCACCGGGGTACCGGTGCGGCAGATGGTCCACCATCAGCGCCGCTACTTCAACGGCGTCACCGTGACCGGCGAAGGCGACGGCACCTACCTCAAGCAGAAACTTGTGCCGTTCGGTGAGTACGTGCCACTGCAGGACATGCTGCGCGGCCTGATCGAGTTCTTCAACCTGCCGATGTCGGACTTCGCCCGCGGCCCCGAGGACCAGCCCCTGCTGCAGGCCAAGGGTTACCAGGTCGCCCCGTACATCTGCTACGAAGTGGTCTATCCCGAGTTCGCCGCCAGCCTTGCCGCACGCAGCGACCTGTTGCTGACCATCAGCAACGACACTTGGTTCGGTACATCGATCGGCCCGCTGCAGCACCTACAGATGGCCCAGATGCGTGCCTTGGAGGCCGGTCGCTGGATGATCCGCGCCACCAACAACGGCGTGACGGCACTGATCGACCCGTTCGGCAGGATCACCGCGCAAATCCCGCAGTTCCAGCGGGGCGTGCTGTACGGCGAAGTGGTGCCGATGCAACAGCTGACGCCCTACCTGCAATGGCGCTCGTGGCCGCTGGCGATCGTCTGCGTGCTATTGCTGGGTTGGGCGCTGCTGGCCGGGCGGATTGCCAAGACAGTCTGATCGACACCCCCCTGTAGGAGCGGCCTTGTGTCGCGAAAGGGCTGCGAAGCAGCCCCAGCGGTCTTTGCGTCGACAATGAGATCCTGGGGCCGCCTTGCGGCCCTTTCGCGACACAAGGCCGCTCAGAGGGTGTGTACGCTGGACATCAGTAGAACAACCGATACCCCAGCAACCCCACCGCCTCGTTCAGCAACTGCCCGCTCTGCCACATGGCCCGGCTTTCCGGCAGCAACCCGGCGAACGGTCGCGCATGATCGCGCCCGAGGAAGCCCACCGGCGCCGACACCACCTCGAACCCGGCCCGCTCGAAGCTCCAGCGCGAACGCTGCATGTGCCAGGCCTGGGTCACCACCACCACGCGCCTGATGCCCAGTGGCTGCAACACCTTGGCGCTGAACTCGGCGTTTTCCCAAGTGGTGCGGCTAGCCTCCTCCTTCCAGGTGACCTTCACAGCAAAGTCGGCCAGCAGCCGGTCAGCCATCAGCTGAGCTTCACTGGGCGGCGTGCCATAGTGCAAGCCACCGCTGGTCAGCACCGGCAACCCCGAGGCCTTGGCCAGCTGGGCGGCATAGCGCATGCGCTCCAGCGCGATGTAGGTCGGCTGGTCGGTGCCTTCCCACGCTGGATCACCGCGCTCGCGCCCGGCCCCCAGGATCACGATGGCATCGGCCCTGGTCGCCAGACTCGACCATTCATCGGCCCTCAACGCTGGCTCTGTTTCAAGGGCCCGGGCAACCTGCTCGACAGTCAACGGCAGGCTCATCAACCACAAGCCCCCCAAGCCCAGGGCAAAACAGGCCGCCGCCAGACGCGGACGGCGACGGCGCCACCACCAGGCAGCCAGCAACAGCAGGAACAGGATGCCGGGCGGCATCAGCCATTGTTTGATGAAAAAGCGCAGCGGCATCACACACCTCCATGGAAGGCGTGCAGCCTAAGAGGATCGGCACCGGGCCTCAAGGGCAACCGGCGCCGATCGATGCATGCATTGCGTAAAACCGGCGCGTCGATCCGCGCCTGCAACCCTGAACGGCTATCGGAACGGCAACGTCCTGGAGCTGGCTGGAGCGCCGGAGCGCTTGCGGTCCTTGAGCCAGACGATCCTGGCCGAGGAAGGCTCCGGTTGCGGGTAGGCACCGGCACTGGCAAAACGGCTCTCCGGAAGGGTTTCCAGATAGGCCTTGATGACCTCGAACTCGGCATGACTCAGGCCACGCAACTCCAGTTCGGCAGGCATCTCGTCGCGCAATCGCACCGAGGTCCTGGCCACTTCCAGTGCCAGGCCAAGGCGGTCGATCAGGCGTTCATATAGCTCCGGCTTGTTTGCGGTTAGTTGCGACTCTCCCATCCGTTCACCTCATTGAAGGTAAGAATATCTCCCCCCACAGATGAGCTTAGCGTCACTCGCAAAAGCGACCGGGCGCCGCGACCAACGGCCCGGGCGACGGGCAATGCAATCAGGGTTTCCCACGACGCGCGGCGCTCATGTATGCTACGGCGTTCACTCTCATAAGATACCGGAGTGCCGGACGCAGCGAGGTCGAGCTGCCTGGAACATGTCTCTTATTCCTCTCAATACAAAGTAGCCATGCACGAACAATACACGCCCCGTGATGTAGAAGCCGCCGCCCAGAATGCCTGGGACGAGCAACAATCGTTCGCTGTCACCGAACAGCCAGGCAAAGACACGTACTACTGCCTATCGATGTTCCCGTACCCGAGCGGCAAGCTACACATGGGCCACGTGCGCAACTACACCATCGGTGACGTGATCGCCCGCTACCAGCGCATGCTGGGCAAGAACGTCCTGCAACCGATGGGCTGGGACGCTTTCGGCATGCCGGCGGAAAACGCCGCGATGAAGAACAACGTCGCCCCGGCCAAGTGGACCTACGAGAACATCGACTACATGAAGACCCAGCTCAAGAGCCTGGGTCTGGCCATCGACTGGTCGCGTGAAGTCACCACCTGCAAGCCGGACTACTACCGCTGGGAGCAGTGGCTGTTCACCCGCCTGTTCGAGAAGGGCATCATCTACCGCAAGAACGGCACCGTGAACTGGGACCCGGCGGACCAGACCGTACTGGCCAACGAGCAGGTCATCGACGGCCGTGGTTGGCGTTCGGGCGCGCTGATCGAGAAGCGCGAAATCCCGATGTACTACTTCCGCATCACCGACTACGCCGACGAGTTGCTGGAAAGCCTCGATGAGCTGCCGGGCTGGCCCGAGCAGGTCAAGACCATGCAGCGCAACTGGATCGGCAAGTCCCGCGGCATGGAGGTGCAGTTCCCGTACGACCAGGCCAGCATCGGTCACCCGGGCACCCTGAAGGTCTTCACCACCCGCCCGGACACCCTGATGGGCGCGACCTACGTGGCCGTCGCCGCCGAACACCCGCTGGCCACCCAGGCCGCCCAGGGCAACCCGGCGCTGCAGGCGTTCATCGACGAGTGCAAGAGCGGCAGCGTCGCCGAGGCCGACATGGCCACGCAGGAGAAGAAAGGCATGGCCACTTCCCTGTTCGTCGAGCACCCGCTGACCGGCGAAAAACTGCCGGTGTGGGTCGCCAACTACGTATTGATGCACTACGGCGACGGCGCGGTCATGGCCGTGCCGGCCCATGACGAGCGCGACTTCGAGTTCGCCCACAAGTACAACCTGCCGGTCAAGGCAGTGGTGCGCACCAGCGTCGGCGACGAAGTCGGCAGCGAGTGGCTGGCCGCCTACGGCGAGCATGGCCAGCTGATCAACTCCGGCGAGTTCGACGGCCTGGACTTCCAGGGCGCCTTCGACGCCATCGAGGCCGCGCTGATCCGCAAGGACCTGGGCAAGTCGCGCACCCAGTTCCGCCTGCGCGACTGGGGCATCAGCCGCCAGCGCTACTGGGGCTGCCCGATCCCGATCATCCACTGCCCGTCCTGCGGCGACGTACCTGTGCCGGAAGACCAGCTGCCCGTCACCCTGCCGGAAAACGTTGTCCCAGACGGCGCCGGCTCGCCGCTGGCGCGTATGCCCGAATTCTATGAGTGCACCTGCCCGAAATGCGGCACCGCGGCCAAGCGCGAAACCGACACCATGGACACCTTCGTGGAGTCGTCCTGGTACTTCGCCCGCTACGCCTCGCCGAACTACGACAAGGGCCTGGTCGACCCCAAAGCCGCCAACCACTGGCTGCCGGTGGACCAGTATATCGGCGGTATCGAACACGCAATCCTGCACCTGCTGTACGCGCGCTTCTTCCACAAGCTGATGCGCGACGAAGGCCTGGTGACCTCCAACGAGCCGTTCAAGAACCTGCTGACCCAGGGCATGGTCGTCGCCGAAACCTACTACCGTGTCGCCAGCAACGGTGGCAAGGACTGGTTCAACCCGGCCGACGTCGAGGTCGAGCGTGACGCCAAGGCCAAGATCATCGGCGCGCGCCTGAAGACCGACGGCCTGCCGGTGGAAATCGGCGGCACCGAGAAGATGTCGAAGTCGAAGAACAACGGCGTCGACCCGCAATCGATGATCGAGCAGTACGGCGCCGATACCTGCCGCCTGTTCATGATGTTCGCCTCGCCGCCCGACATGAGCCTGGAGTGGTCCGACTCCGGCGTCGAGGGTGCCAGCCGCTTCCTGCGCCGCGTCTGGCGCCTGGCCCAGGCCCATGTGGCCCAGGGCCTGCCGGGCCCGCTGGACATCGCCGCCCTGAGCGACGAGCAGAAGGTCATCCGCCGCGCCATCCACGCCGCCATCAAGCAGGCCAGCACCGACGTGGGCCAGTACCACAAGTTCAATACCGCCATCGCCCAGGTGATGACCGTGATGAACGTGCTGGAAAAGGCCCCACAGGCCACCGCCCAGGACCGCGCGCTGCTGCACGAAGGCCTCGAGGCCGTCACCCTGCTGCTGGCACCGATCACCCCGCACATCTCCCACGAGCTGTGGAAGGCGCTGGGCCATGATCAGGCGGCGATCGACGCGGCCTGGCCGACCGTCGACGAAAGCGCCCTGGTGCAGGACACCGTGACCCTGGTGGTGCAGGTCAACGGCAAGCTGCGTGGCCAGGTCGAAATGCCGGCCGCCGCCAGCCGCGAGGACATCGAAGCCGCCGCCCGCAGCAACGAGAACGTCCTGCGCTTCACCGACGGCCTGACCATCCGCAAGGTCATCGTCGTACCGGGCAAACTGGTCAACATCGTCGCCAACTGATGGCAACGCCCGCCTGCACACCCTGCAGGCGGGCGTAATCGGTCCACGAGGGAGCTACACACATGATCAAACGCAATCTGCTGGTAATGGGCCTGGCTGTCCTGCTCAGCGCCTGCGGTTTCCAGCTGCGCGGCACAGGCACCACCGAGCTGACCATCAAGGAACTGGACCTCAGCGCACGCAACGCCTATGGCGAAACCGTCACCCAACTGCGCCGCACGCTGCAGAACAGCGGCGTGAAGGTCTACGCCGGTGCACCATACAAGCTCGTGCTTACCAATGAGCAGGAGACCCAGCGCGCTGCGACCTACACGGGCGGTAACCGCTCGGCCGAATACGAGCTGACCACCGTGCTGAACTATGTGGTCGAAGGCCAGAACGACACCGTGCTGCTGGAAGACAAGCTGCAAGTGCAAAAGTACTACGTGTATGACGGCAACAACATCAACGGCTCAGGCCAGGAGGCAGCGCAGGTCCGCCAGGAAATGCGTCGCGACCTGGTGCAGGGCATGATGGTTCGCCTGCAGCAGCTTACCCCGGCACGTCTGGACGACCTTCAGCGCAAGGCTGACGAGCGCGCCAAAGCCGAGGCCCGCGCCCTGCAGGAAGCCCAGCGCATCCAGGACGAGACACCCCAGCAATCGCCACTGGAAGTCCCGGCTCCCTGAGCCTGAACGGGGCACCTGAGGTGCCCCGCCTCTCCCCATGAAGCTCGCGCCCGCCCAACTCAGCAAACACCTGCAAGGCCCGTTGGCGCCTGTCTATATCGTCAGCGGCGACGATCCGCTGCTGTGCCAGGAAGCCGCCGACGCCATCCGCAGCGCCGCGCGCCAGCAGGGCTATGACGAACGCCAGGTGTTCAGCGCCGACGCCAATTTCGACTGGGGCAACCTGCTGCTGGCCGGCGCCAGCCTGTCGCTCTTTGCCCAGCGCCGATTGCTGGAACTGCGCCTGCCCTCGGGCAAGCCCGGCGACAAGGGCGCCGCCGCGCTAATGGAATACTGCGCCAATCCGGCCGAAGACACACTGCTGCTGATCAGCCTGCCCAAGCTCGACGGCAGCGCGCAGAAGACCAAGTGGGGCAAGGCGCTGATCGAAGGCGCGCACTGTCAGTTCATACAGATCTGGCCGGTGGACGCCCAGCAGTTACCGCAGTGGATCAACCAGCGCCTGTCACAGGCCGGCCTGTCAGCCCAGCGTGATGCTGTCGACCTGATTGCCGCTCGGGTCGAGGGCAACCTGCTGGCGGCCGCCCAGGAGATCGAAAAGCTCAAGCTGCTGGCCGAAGGCAACCAGATCACCGTGGAGACCGTCCAGGCCGCCGTCGCCGACAGTGCCCGTTTTGATGTCTTCGGTCTGGTTGACGCCATTCTCAACGGCGAGGCGGCCCATGCCTTGCGCATGCTCGAAGGGTTGCGCGGCGAAGGCGTGGAGCCGCCGGTGATTCTCTGGGCCCTGGCCCGCGAGCTGCGCCTGCTGGCGGGGCTTGCACAGCAGTTCAGCCAGGGCGTACCGCTGGACAAGGCATTCAGCCAGGCCCGCCCGCCGGTGTGGGACAAACGTCGTCCGTTGGTGAGCAAGGCCTTGCAGCGCCTCTCCGCGCAGCGCTGGGCCATGCTGCTGCAGGATGCCCAGCGTATCGATGCGCAGATCAAGGGACAGGCCGAGGGCTCGCCGTGGACCAGCCTGGCTCGCTTGTCCCTGCTCATGGCCGGACAGCGCTTGGCACTGCCTGCCGAATAAAGCGCATCGCGGGCAGTCCGCCGCCATAAACACAATCAATTGGCTCACGTAGCGCGACAGGCCTAAAGTGCGCCCGCCATCCACCCAGACCGGGAACCCGCCATGAGCAAGAAGCCGAAAAAGCACGGCCCCAACAAGGCCAAGTCCATCGTCGCCCAACCGCTGTTCCGCTGCCGCCAGGAACGGCCGGAAAAAGGCAAAGGCAGCTACCGCCGCGAAGCCTTCCAATCGAGAGATTGGGAGGCTTCCTGCTTTATGGCGGCATGAAAGGCATGAAATGCGCAGGCATGGTATGGTCGGCACCTGACCTGCAATTCTGGATCCGTGCATGCCCTCTCGTCTCACTCTCCGCTGGCAACCCCGCCAGCTGATCGCGGCCACAAGCTTCATCCTGCTCGTCGCCTGCGCCGAGAAACCCACCGCCGCCGACGCCCTGCCGCTGGCGCCCGCCCAGCCCGCTCCCGTCGTCACCCTGCCCGGCACCGCGCCCGAGGCAAGCAGTGAAATCCAGCCCCTGCAGACCTTCGCCCAATGGCAGGCCGGCTTCCGCCAGCAAGCCCTGCAGGCCGGTATCAGTGCCAACCTGTTCGACCGCGCCTTCCTCGGCGTCACCCCGGACATGGACGTGATCAAGGCCGACCGCAGCCAGCCCGAGTTCACCCGCCCGGTCTGGGAATACCTGGACGGCGCCCTGTCGCCACTGCGCGTGCGCAACGGCAAGAAACTGCTCGAGCAAAATGCCGAGCTGCTGGCCCGCATCGAGCAGCGCTACGGTGTCGATCGCCAGGTCCTGGTCTCGGTATGGGGCATGGAAAGCAACTTCGGCCAGTTCCAGGGCAGCAAGTCGGTGATCCGCTCACTGGCCACCCTGGCCTATGAGGGCCGCCGCCCACAGTTCGCCCAGGACCAGCTGATCGCCGCCCTGCAGATCCTGCAGAACGGCGACATCCAGCCCGACGCGATGCGCGGCTCCTGGGCCGGCGCCATGGGTCAGACCCAGTTCATCCCGACCACCTATCTTACCCACGCGGTGGACTTCGACGGTGACGGCCGCCGCGACATCTGGAACAGCACCGCCGACGCCCTGGCATCCACCGCGCACTACCTGCAGGCGTCCGGCTGGAAGCGTGGCCAGCCTTGGGGCTTCGAAGTGCAGGTGCCCGCCGGCTTCGACTACTGGCTGGCCGATGGCAGCCAGCGCAAGAGTGTCAGCGAATGGCTGCAGCTGGGCGTGAAACTGCCTGCCGGTACCACGCTGCCCGCCGGCAGCAGCCAGCTGTCCGCCGCCCTGCTGCTGCCTGCGGGCGCCCGTGGGCCGGCGTTCCTGGTGCTGGACAACTTCCGCGCCATCCTCAAGTACAACAATTCGTCGTCCTACGCGCTGGCGGTCAGCCTGCTGGGAGATCGCTTCTACGGGTGGGGGTTCATTGCCGGCAGCTGGCCGAAAGAAGACCTGCCATTGAGCCGCAGCGAACGAATCGAGCTGCAGACCTTGCTCAATGCCAAGGGGCATGAAGCAGGCAATCCGGATGGGATCATCGGCGCCAATACCCGCAAGGCGATCCGCACTGCCCAGCAGGCGCAGGGTTGGCCAGCGGATGGGTATCCGACGCACAAGCTGCTCGATAGCCTGCGTCGCTAGAGGAACGCGGGGGCGCTCTGCGCCCCATTCGCGGTACAGACCGAATTGGGCTGCCAAGCAGCCCAAGCGATCTCAACCCCTGAACAGATCCTGCAACAGCACCAGACTCTGCTCTTCGGCATCCAGCCGCACTTTTGCACCCAACGGCAAGCACACATTCGGATCACAGTGCCCACTGCGCCACCCGGCCAGCACCGGCACCCCGAGCGGACCGAAGATATCCAACAGCAGCGGCGTCAACGCCGCCACCGTGATCCCGGCAAAGTCCCCCACCAGCACTCCTCGCACCCCTTCCAGCTTGCCGGCCAGGCGCAGCTGGGTCAGTAGCCGGTCGACACGGTAGAGCGGCTCGTTGACGTCCTCGATAAACAGGATGCTGTCCTGGGTATCGACTTGCGCCAGCGTCCCCAGCGTGGCACCGAGCAGCGACAGGTTGCCACCCACCAGACGCCCGCTGGCAGCCCCGGGCACCACGCTGGTGAGCGGGAACTCGACAGGATGGCCAATAGCATCGCCCGCCCCCAGACGCCCCCGCAATTGCCCGAACAGTGAGCTGACGGTCGGCTCAAGCTTGCCCCCCAGCAGGTCGGCATTGAGCATGGCGCCATGGAAGGCCAGCATCCCGGCATGTCGGTTGAGCGCCGAATGCAGGGCGGTGATGTCGCTGTAACCTACCAACGGCTTGGGATGGCGACGGATCAGTTCGAAGTCGATGCGGTCCAGCAGGCGCATGCTGCCGTAACCGCCGCGCATGCACAGGATGGCGTCGATATCCGGGGCACTGAACGCATCGTGCAGGTCGCGCAGGCGCTGCTCGTCGCCGCCGGCAAGGTAACCGTCCGCCTGCAGCACTCCAGGGTAGATGCGGCATTGCTGACCACGCTCTTCGAACCATTGACGGGCCTTGTCGGTATCCAGCCGCGCCGGCCCAGCCGGTGCGACGATGGCGAAGCAGGCGTTGTCAGGCAAGGCCTTGGGCAACAGGTATTCAGCAGTTTCCAGGCAGTTCATCGCGCCACTCCTTGCAGCTTGTCGCTTGAAACAGATCGCTCAAAAACAAAAATGCCGATGCCGCCTTCCGGCGCGCATCGGCATGTCCCGCTCAAGCCCGGTTCAGAGCTTGATCTTGGCTTCGTGGGCCTGCTGATCGGCGTGGTACGACGAGCGCACCAGCGGGCCGGAGGCGACGTTCTTGAAGCCCATCTTGTAACCTTCCTCGGCGAACCAGGCGAAGGTGTCCGGGTGCACGAAGCGCTGTACCGGCAGGTGGTTGCGCGACGGCTGCAGGTACTGGCCGAGGGTCAGCATGTCGATGTCGTGCTCGCGCATCCGGTGCATGACCTCGATCACCTCGTCGTCGGTCTCGCCCAGGCCCAGCATCAGGCCGGACTTGGTCGGCACGTGCGGGACCATCTGCTTGAACTTCTGCAGCAGGTCCAGCGACCAGTCGTAGTCCGAGCCAGGACGCGCGGCCTTGTACAGGCGCGGCACGGTCTCGAGGTTGTGGTTGAACACGTCCGGCGGGGTCTGCGCGGTGATTTCCAGCGCCACGTCCATGCGCCCACGGTAGTCCGGTACCAGGGTTTCCAGCTGGACGCCCGGCGACAGCGCACGGATTTCGCGGATGCAGTCGGCGAAGTGCTGGGCACCGCCGTCACGCAGGTCGTCGCGGTCCACCGAGGTGATCACCACGTACTTCAGACGCAAGTCGGCGATGGCGATGGCCAGGTTCTTCGGCTCGTCCAGGTCCAGGGGCTTCGGACGGCCGTGGCCAACGTCGCAGAACGGGCAGCGGCGGGTGCAGATGTCGCCCATGATCATGAAGGTCGCGGTGCCGCCGGAGAAGCACTCGCCCAGGTTCGGGCAGGAGGCCTCTTCGCACACGCTGTGCAGCTTGTGCTTGCGCAGCAGTTGCTTGATGCGGTCGACCTCCGGCGAAACCGGGATGCGTACGCGAATCCAGTCGGGCTTTTTCGGCAGCTCTTCGGTGGGGATGATTTTCACCGGGATGCGCGCCACCTTCTCGGCGCCGCGCAGTTTCACGCCGGCCTCGACTTTTTTGGGCGCAGGGCGCGGAGTCACGTCTTGCGTGGGGATCAGGTTCGGCACGGCTTCTTGCACAGTTGTCATAATCAGTCGATTCCGCCCGTGAGGGTCGTCTGCTCAGCATAGTCGAGGTGCCTGACCAGCTGTCCGCGCAGCCTTGTCCTGACCTCGTCGAGTTCGATCGGGCCTGCCAGGTCACGCAGCTGGGTCATGGCCAGCCCCGCATACCCACAGGGGTTGATTCGGCGGAATGGCGCAAGGTCCATGTCCACGTTCAGGGCAAGGCCGTGGAAGGAACGACCGTTGCGAATTCGAAGGCCAAGGGACGCGATCTTCGCGCCATCGACGTAGACGCCCGGGGCATCGGGCTTGGCCGCGGCCTGCACACCGTAGCTGGCGAGCAGGTCGATGAGCGTCTGCTCGATGCGGCTGACCAGCTCGCGCACGCCGATGCTCAGGCGCCGCACATCCAACAGCAGGTAGGCCACCAGTTGGCCGGGGCCGTGGTAGGTGACCTGGCCGCCGCGGTCAGTCTGCACCACCGGGATTTCCCCCGGGATCAGCAGGTGCTCGGCCTTGCCGGCCTGGCCCTGGGTGAATACCGGCGGGTGCTCGACCAGCCAGACTTCGTCCTGGCTGTCCGGGCCGCGTTGCTCGGTAAAGCGGCGCATGGCCTCCAGCACCGGTTCATAGGGCTGCAGGCCAAGATCGCGAATACCGAGCACACCGGACATCACAGCACCATTTTCACGATGCCGGTGGCACGCAGGGCACTGTTGATGTCGTGCAGCTGGTTCTCGCTCTCGGCAACGATATGCAGTTGTACCGTGGTGTACTTGCCTTCCTTGCTCTGGCGCTCGGCCAGGGTCGACAGGTCGACCTTGGCGTGCTTGCTGAGGATCTCGATCACGGTGTCGCGGAAACCGACAACGGTGTCGCCGATCACCTTGATCGGGTAGTCCTCGCAGGGGAATTCGATCTTGTGCGACTTGACGTCTTCTTCGCTCATGGCGGAAACGGCCTCGTAAGCCGTGGCAGCAACATCGCCCCCGCCTGGTTCACGGGGGCGTGCAGGTCACGTATCAGTTGAACAAACCGTAGAAGAACAGGCGGATGCTATCCCACATACGGCCGAAGAAACCAGCTTCCTCCACGCCGTCGAGGGCGATGAGGTCAGCGCTGTGAACCACTTTCTCGTCCAGTTTGACTTCCACTTTGCCGATCACGTCACCTTTGGCGATTGGAGCGGTCAGTTGCGGATTCATGGTCATCGAAGCCTGGAGGCGTTTCAATTGGCCTTTAGGCATGGTCATGGTCAGGTCGTTGGCCAGGCCGGCTTTCACCTGATTGGTCGCGCCTTTCCATACCTGGGCCTGGGTCAGCTCGGTACCTTTCTGGTAGAAGGTCTGGGTTTCGAAGAAGCGGAAACCGTAGGTCAGCAGCTTCTGGGTCTCGGCGGCGCGGGACTGCTCGCTGTTGGTGCCGAACACCACGGCGATCAGGCGCTGGCCGTCACGCACTGCCGAGGCGACCATGCAGTAGCCGGCTTCGTCGGTGTGGCCAGTCTTCAGGCCATCGACGGTCTTGTCGCGCCACAGCAGCAGGTTGCGGTTAGGCTGCTTGATGTTGTTCCAGAAGAACTCTTTCTGCGAGTAGATGGCGTAGTGCGCCGGATCTTCGTTGATGATCGCGCGCGCCAGCAGGGCCATGTCGTGGGCCGAGGAGTAGTGCTCCGGGTTCGGCAGGCCGGTCGGGTTCATGAAGTGGCTGTTGGCCATGCCCAGGTCGGCGGCGGTCTTGTTCATCATGTCGGCGAAGGCGTCTTCGCTGCCGGCGATGTGCTCGGACAGGGCGACCGAGGCATCGTTGCCAGACTGGATGATGATGCCGTGCAGCAGGTCGCTGACGGTCACCTGGCTGCCGACCTTGATGAACATGCGCGAACCGCCGGTACGCCAGGCGTTCTCGCTGACGGTCACCGGGTCGTTCTCGCCGATCTGACCGCGACGGATGTCGAGGGTGGCGATGTAGGCGGTCATCAGCTTGGTCAGGCTGGCCGGCGGCAGGCGTTCGTCACCGTTGTTCTCGACCAGCACGTTGCCGCTGGACGCGTCCATCAGTACATAGGACTTGGCGGCCAGTTGCGGTGGTGCCGGCATCATCTGCTCCGCTGCGAACGCAGCGGGCATGATCATCAGCAGAACGGGCAGGCAAAGTCGTTTGGCAAGGTTGGTGATGTTCATCCGTCTCTCGTAAATCGCTAATGGTCTGATGTTCCGTGGGCAAGTTCGTTTGCCCAGCGCCCCGTCAGTCTAGTTTTATGGCCGATGGCCTGGCCCGACAGTGCGACGTAATGCCGCTGCGGGCAAAAGCGGGCATTGTACATGTCATTGCCCGGCAATTCATGAACAAACCGACAGGTCGGCGTGTCGATTCATCGCGGGGCAAGCCCGCTCCCACGCCATCTGCAAGGCGGAACGTGGGAGCGGGCTTGCCCCGCGATTGCTCTCAATCAGTGACGACCTTGGCCTGGCCGAGATTGGCCAGGCGAATGCTGTCCTGCGCCTGCTGGATCTCACCCTGGCTGTTGATCGGCCCCAGGCGCACCCGGTGCAAGGTCTGCTGGTTGCGCACCACCGAGCTGATGAACACCGGTGCGCTGACCATGGTGCTCAGCTTCGAGCGCAGCAACTCGGCAGCATCCGGGTTGGCAAACGCGCCCACTTGCAGGATGCTGCCACCGCTGGCGTTCGGCACGTTGTTGCCACCCACCTGCACCGGCACCACCGGCGCCGCGTGCTGTTGCGGCGGCGGGGTCCACTGCTCGACCCGACCGGTGCTGGCAGGAAGCGGCTGGGCCTGGGCCACCTGCGGCTCCTTGAGCACCATCGGCGGCTGCTGGCCACGCTGGGCCCACCATTGCTGCGGATCGATGCCTTCGACGCGTACATGGGCAGTGCCGATCTCGGCATAGCCGAGCTTCTTGGCCGCGGCGTAGGACAGGTCGATGATGCGGTCGGAGTAGAACGGGCCACGGTCATTGACCCGCAGGATCACGCTACGGCCGTTGGCCAAGTTGGTCACCCGCACGTAGGCCGGCAGCGGCAGGGTCTTGTGCGCCGCGCTCATGCCATACAGGTCGTACAGCTCACCGTTGGCGGTGTTCTGCCCATGGAACTTGGTGCCGTACCAGGAGGCAGTACCCTCGGCGCGGTAGTTGCGCGAGTCCTGCATCGGGTAGTAGGTCTTGCCCAGCACCGTGTAGGGGTTGGCCTTGTAGTTGCCGGTATGCACGGTCGGCGTGGCGTCGGGGATCTTGTTCACGTCCACATCCCACCAAGGCGCGCCGTCCTTGTGCGCGCGGTTGATGTCCAGGCCCGGCTGCGCACGCACGGTGTTGCCGCTCTGCGGGGTGGAGGGCCGGCTCGACGAGCAACTGGCCAGTACCAGGCCGACGGCGACGCAGGTGAGCAGTTTTGCGGTATTGACGGTGAAGAGTTCGCGCATTTACTTGACGCCCCGTGCCAGAACCAGCTGTTCCGAAAGCTGATGCACCGCCATGGCATACATCACGCTGCGGTTGTAGCGAGTGATCGCGTAGAAGTTTTTCAGGCCCATCCAGTACTCGGGGCCATCCGCGCCTTCCAGGCGGAAGGCGGTGACCGGCAGATCATCGCGCAACGCATCATGACCCGACCAGCCCAGCGCCCGCAACTGCGCGACAGTCCTGGTCGGCTCGATGCCGGTGGTCAGGCCTTCGTCGGCCCGCGCGCCGGCCACGTCGGCGCGGCTGACCACAGGCTCCCCGGGCACCCAGCCGTGGCGCTTGAAGTAGCTGGCGACACTGCCGATGGCATCGTCCGGGTTGTTCCAGATATTGATGTGGCCGTCGCCGTCGAAGTCCACGGCATAGGCGCGGAAGCTACTCGGCATGAACTGCGGCAGGCCCATGGCGCCGGCGTAGGAGCCTTTGAGCGTAAGCGGATCGAGCTGTTCCTCGCGGGCCAGCAGGAGGAACTCGCGTAGCTCCTTGCGGAAGAATTCGGCCCGCGGCGGGTAGTCGAAACCGAGCGTGGACAGGGCATCGATTACCCGGTAGTTGCCGGTGTTGCGGCCGAAGAAGGTCTCCACGCCGATGATCGCGACGATGTATTGCGCCGGCACACCGTATTCCTGCTCGGCGCGGGCCAGCACGGCTTCGTGCTGGCGCCAGAAGTCCACACCGCGGGCGATGCGCGCGTCGGTGATGAACATCGGGCGGTACTCCTTCCACGGTTTGACGCGCTCGGCCGGCCGCGAAATCGCGTCGAGGATCGCCTGCTTGCGTTGCACCTCGCGGAACACGCCCATCAGCTGCTCCCCGGCAAAGCCGTAGTCGCGGGTCATCTCGCCAACGAACTCGGCCACCTGCGGCGAGCCATCGTAGTCGCCGGCATTGGCCTGCTGGATTGCGCCGAACAGCCCCATCGCGCCGAACCACGGCGCCAGGCGGGCAGCCCAGCCACGCACTGCTTGCATGAAATTCTTCACCTTTTTCAAACCTGTGCAATCCACTTGCGGTGCGTATGGATCGACATGAGAACGCCAAACGCTGACAGCAGCGTCACCAACGAAGTTCCGCCATAGCTGATGAAGGGCAGCGGCACGCCCACCACGGGCAGGAGGCCGCTGACCATACCGATATTGACGAACACATAAACAAAGAAGGTCATGGTCAGGCTGCCCGCGAGCAGCTTGCCGAACAGGGTCTGGGCCTGGGCCGTGATCATCAGCCCGCGGCCAATCAGCAGGATGTAGATCAGCAGCAGCAGACAGATGCCGACCAGGCCGAACTCCTCGCCGAGCACGGCGATGATGAAGTCGGTGTGGCTTTCCGGCAGGAAGTCCAGGTGCGACTGGGTGCCCAGCAGCCAGCCCTTGCCAAACACCCCGCCCGAACCGATCGCCGCCTTGGACTGGATGATGTTCCAGCCGGTGCCCAGCGGGTCGCTTTCCGGGTCGAGAAAGGTCAGTACGCGCTGCTTCTGGTAGTCGTGCATGACGAAGAACCACATCGCCACCGCCACCGGCACCGCCGCGGCGATCACGCTGACGATCCAGCGCCAGCGCAGCCCGCCCATGAACAGCACGAAAGCGCCGGAGGCGAGGATCAACAGCGCCGTGCCCAGGTCCGGCTGGCGCACGATGAGGATGAACGGCACGCCAATCAGGACCAGGCTGATCGCCACATGCTTGAGGTGAGGCGGCAAGGTGCGCTTGGACAGGTACCAGGCGATGGTCGCCGGCATGATGATCTTCATGAATTCCGAGGGCTGGAAGCGGATCACCCCGGGAATGTTGATCCAGCGCGTCGCGCCCATGGCGTTGTGGCCCATGACGTCCACCACGACCAGCAGGAACACCCCGGCCAGGTAGGCCAGCGGCACCCAGCGCGCCATGAAGCGCGGCTCGAGCTGGGCGATGATGAACATCGACACCAGGCCGATGCCGAACGAGCTGGCCTGCTTCATCAACAGGTCCCAGTTCTTGCCGCTGGCCGAATACAGCACGAACAGGCTGCCAGCGGCGAGCGTCAGCAGGATGAGCAGCAAGGGGCCGTCGATATGAATGCGCTGCAGGAAGCTGGCGCGCCTGCGCATCACGTCCTCGCTGGAGAGCATGCGGTCGAAGTTGTTCTTCACGGGGCCGATTCCTGGGCGACTGTGGCAGGGGCGAACTCGGGCTTGAGCCGGCCGTTCTCGTCAAGCAGCCAGGCATCCATGACCTGGCGCACCACGGGGGCGGCGACGCCGGAGCCGGACTCGCCGTTCTCGACCATCACCGAGACCACGATCCGCGGATCGTCGGCCGGGGCAAAGGCGACGAACAGCGCATGGTCGCGGTGGCGTTCCTGGAGTTTGTTGCGGTCGTACTTCTCCCCCTGCTTGATCGCCACCACCTGAGCGGTACCGCTCTTGCCGGCGATGCGGTACTGCGAACCAATGGCGGCCTTGCGAGCGGTGCCGCGGGCGCCGTGCATCACCTGCTCCATGCCGTGAGTGACCCTGGCCCAGTCCGACTTGTCGCGCAGGACGATGTTTTCCATGGGGTTCTCGTCCACTGGGGGCTGGCCTTCGATGGTCTTGGCCAGGTGTGGACGGTTCCACACGCCTTTGTTGGCAATCAGCGCGGTGGCCTGGGCCAACTGCAGCGGCGTGGTCTGCATATAGCCCTGGCCGATGCCGAGGATCAGGGTTTCGCCGGGGAACCAGGCTTGGCGGCGGGTGGCGCGCTTCCATTCACGGGAAGGCATCAACCCGGGCGACTCCTCGAACATGTCCAGGGCGACCTTCTGCCCGATACCGAACTTGTTCATGTAGCTGGACAACCGATCGATCCCCATCTTGTGTGCAAGATCGTAGAAGTACGTGTCGTTTGATCGCATGATCGCCACATCCAGATCGACCCAGCCATCGCCGGTGCGGTTCCAGTTGCGGTATTTGTGATCGTAGTTGGGCAGTTGGTAGTAGCCCGGGTCGAACACCCGGCTGCCCGCCGTCACCACGCCGCTGTCCAGACCGGCGATCGCCACCGCCGGCTTGATGGTCGAGCCTGGCGGGTAGAGGCCGCGCAGCACGCGGTTGAACAGTGGCCGGTCGATCGAATCGCGCAGTTCGGCGTAAGCCTTGAAGCCGATGCCGGTGACGAACAGGTTGGGGTCGAAGCTCGGCTGGCTGACCATGGCCAGCACTTCGCCGGTGCGCGGATCGAGGGCGACGATGGCGCCACGGCGCCCGCCCAGAGCCTGCTCGGCAGCCTCCTGCAGCTTGATGTCCAGACTCAGCACGATGTCCTTGCCAGGCTTCGGGTCGGTGCGCTTGAGCACTCGCAGCACGCGGCCACGGGCGTTGGTCTCGACTTCCTCGTAG
Organism: Pseudomonas sp. P65(2024); assembly: GCF_057480955.1. Lineage (NCBI taxonomy): Bacteria > Pseudomonadati > Pseudomonadota > Gammaproteobacteria > Pseudomonadales > Pseudomonadaceae > Pseudomonas > Pseudomonas sp. P65(2024). Next base: position 106,456 of record NZ_JBLIYX010000011.1, on the reverse strand, counting down.
CCCACCTGGCCATGCAACTCGTCTTCGTAGAAGCGTTCGATGCCGGTCTTGCCGATGTGGTGGGTGCCGCTGTAGTTCACCGGGTCGAGGGTCTTGAGTTCCTTCTCGTTGATCCGTCCGACATAGCCCACCGAATGGGCGAAATGCGCACCCTGGGGATAATGGCGAACCAGTTGCGCCGCCACTTCCACGCCGGGCAAGCGGAACTGGTTGACCGCGATGCGGGCAATCTGCTCCTCGTTCAACTCGAACAGGATCGGCACCGGCTCGAATGGCCGACGCCCCTGTTTCATGCGCTTCTCGAACAGGGCACGGTCGTCGGGGGTGAGTTCGAGCACTTCGACGATCACATCCAGCACGTCTTGCCATTTGCCGGCATTGCCGGCGCGCTCGCGGGTCATCACCAGGCTGAAGCTGGGGCGGTTGTCCGCCACCACCACACCGTTACGGTCGAAAATCAGCCCTCGGGTCGGCGGAATCGGCTGCACATGCACCCGGTTGTTCTCCGAAAGCGTCGAGTGATAGTCGTACTGGATGACCTGCAGGTAATACAGCCGGGCGATCAGCACGCAGACGAGCAGCACCACCGCCACGGCGCCCACGACAACGCGGTTGCGCACCAGGCGGGCGTCTTTCTCGTGGTCCTTGAGGCGGATCTGCTGCGGCATCGGACAGGCTTACAGGTTCATTTGTGGTAGGGATGCCCGGACAACACGGTCCAGGCGCGGTAGATCTGCTCGCCGATGAGTATCCTTACCAATGGGTGCGGCAACGTCAGCGGCGACAGCGACCAGCGCTGTTCGCTGCGCGCGCAGACCTCCGGCGCCAGCCCCTCCGGGCCGCCCACCATCAGGTTGACCGTGCGCGCATCCAGGCGCCAACGGTCCAGCTCGCCCGCCAGTTGCTCGGTGCTCCAGGGCTTGCCATGGACCTCGAGGGTGACGATGCGTTCCCCAGGCTGCACCTTGCTCAGCATCGCCTCGCCCTCCTGACGGATCAGGCGGGCGACATCGGCATTCTTGCCGCGGGTGTTCAGCGGGATTTCCACCAGCTCCAGCGCAAGCTCCGGGGGCAGGCGCTTGGCATACTCATGCCAGCCTTCCTCGACCCACTTGGGCATGCGCGAGCCGACCGCGATCAGACGCAGACGCACGGCGCTTCCTTATTCCCGGTCCTTGAGCTTCTCGGAATACTCGTGGGCGTGTTCCGGGCTGTGGTGCTTGCCATCGGCGGCACGGCTTTGCTCGGCACCCTGCCACAGGCGCTCCAGGTCGTAGAACTGGCGGGCAGCGGCGGTCATCATGTGGACGATGACGTCGTTGAGGTCCAGCAGCACCCAATCACTGTCGCCCTTGCCTTCTTCGCCCAGCGGTTGAGCGCCCTTGGCCTTGACCGCCTCACGGACCTTTTCCGCCATGGCGTTGATCTGGCGGTTGGAGGTACCGGTGGCAATGATCATGTAGTCGGTCAGGCTGTGCTTTTCGCGCACGTCGATGACCTGGATGTCCTGGGCCTTGACGTCTTCCAGCGCGGCCTTGGTCACTGCGACCAGTTCTTCGCCGTAAATTTTCTGCTTGGTCATATAAAACTCGTTCAACTCATTGATTGAGGCGCCAGCGGGCGCCGTCAGTTGGACACACGATACAGGTCGTGTGCCTCGATATAGGCCAGTACTGCGTCCGGCACCAGGAACCGCGCCGACTTGCCGCTGGCCAGCAGCTGTCGGATCTGTGTGGCGGACACCGCGAGCGGGGTCTGCCAGACGAACGAAATGTGCCCCGCCGGGCCGGACATGGCGGTGGGATCGCTCTCCGAGCGCGCCGCCAGCAAGTTGCGCAGCGCGTCGGGGGGTTCGACATCGGCATCCGGGCGTTGCAGCACCAGGATGTGACAGTGTTGCAGCAGTTCTTCCCAGCGATGCCAGCTGGGCAGGCCGCAGAACGCGTCCCAACCCAGCACCAGGAACAACTGGTCGTGCGCGTGCAGCTGCGCACGGATCGATTCAAGGGTGTCGATGGTGTACGACGGCTTGTCGCGGGCCAGCTCGCGGTCATCCACGCTCAGGCGCTCGACGCCCTGCACGGCACTACGCACCATGGCCAGGCGGTCCTGGGCCGACACCTGCGGCGTGTCGCGGTGCGGCGGGCGGGCGTTGGGCAGCAGGCGCAGTTCGTCGAGGCGCATGAACTCGGCCACTTCCAGCGCGCTGCGCAGGTGGCCGATATGCACCGGGTCGAAGGTCCCGCCGAGAATGCCGATACGCCGGACTGCCACCGCGTTGCTCAACTCAGCACGACTCCTGGCCGCGCAGCTGGCCGTCACCGATCACCACGTACTTCTCGCAGGTCAGGCCTTCCAGGCCGACCGGGCCGCGGGCGTGCAGCTTGTCGGTGGAGATGCCGATCTCCGCGCCCAGGCCGTACTCGAAGCCGTCGGCGAAGCAGGTCGGGGTGTTGAGCATGACCGATGCCGAGTCGACCTCGGCGATGAAACGCCGGGACTGCCCCTGGTGCTCGGTGATGATCGCGTCGGTGTGGTGCGAACCGTAGTGGTTGATGTGCTCGATGGCCTGCTCCAGACCGTCGACAACGCGGATCGACAGGATCGCGTCGAGGTATTCGGTGTGCCAGTCGTCTTCGCTGGCCGGCTTGGCGTCGATGATCGCCCGGGTGCGCTCGCAGCCGCGCAGCTCGACGCCCTTGTCGTGAAAGCGGCGGGCCATTTCCGGCAGGAAGCGCTCAGCCACGGCCTGGTCAACCAGCAGGGTTTCCATGGCGCCGCAGATGCCGTAGCGGTAGGTCTTGGCGTTGAAAGCCACGCGCCAGGCCTTGTCCAGGTCGGCGTGGGCATCGACGAAGACATGGCAGATGCCGTCCAGGTGCTTGATCACTGGCACCCGGGCATCGCGACTGATGCGCTCGATCAGGCCACGACCGCCGCGCGGGACGATCACGTCGACGAACTCCGGCATGCTGATCAGCGCGCCCACGGCCTCACGGTCGGTGGTCTCGACCACCTGCACCACCGCCGGCGGCAGGCCGGCCTCGGCCAGGCCACGCTGGATGCAGGTGGCGATGGCGCGGTTGGAGTGGATGGCCTCGGAGCCGCCACGCAGAATGGTGGCGTTGCCCGACTTCAGGCACAGGCTGGCGGCGTCGATGGTCACGTTGGGGCGCGACTCGTAGATGATGCCGATGACACCCAGCGGCACGCGCATCTTGCCGACCTGGATGCCCGACGGACGGTAGCTCATGTCGCGGATGGCGCCGACCGGGTCCGGCAGGCTGGCCACCTGGCGCAGGCCGGTGATCATGCCGTCGATGCGTGCGGGGGTGAGTGCCAGGCGGTCGAGCAGCGCCGGCTCCAGGCCGTTCTTGCGACCGTTGGCCAAGTCCTGTTCGTTGGCTGCGGTGAGCGCGTCGCGGGCCGCGTCGAGGGCGTCGGCGGCGGCCTGCAGGGCGCGGTTCTTCTGCGCGGTGCTGGCACGGCCGATCACCCGCGAGGCCTCACGGGCGGCGCGACCCAGGCGGGTCATGTAGTCAAGAACGGACTCGGTCATGGGCTCGATGTCTTGGCAAAGGGGAAATCGGCTGATTATAACTGGAGCGCTCGGGTACGCCCAGCGGCGGGTGGCGGATGGTAGAAAATGCTGGAAGGAATGTGTAGGAAAGATGTAACCACCCGTATCGAAAAACACCCCAACCCCAGCAAGGAGAAAGCCGGCGCCCACGCCCTTTGGGGCATGCAGCCCGATGGCGGAAGCGGAAATGCCCTGCCATGGCGTCAATCTGATTCAGCCTCGATTAAGCCATTCATTGCTATCATCGCCGCCTTCACAGCCACGAACCGTGCGTATGTCCGCTCCAGCCCCCTGCCCGGCCCGGGCCTTGCCCGACAGCTTCTTCGACCGCGATGCCCAGACCCTCGCCCGCGAGCTGCTGGGCAAGGTCATCCGCCATCGCCACGGCGATCTCTGGCTGGCGGCGCGGATCATCGAGACCGAGGCCTACTACCTGACCGACAAGGGCAGCCACGCCTCCCTGGGCTTCACCGAGAAGCGCAAGGCGCTGTTCCTCGACGGCGGGCACATCTACATGTACTACGCCCGTGGCGGCGACTCGCTGAACTTCAGCGCCCACGGCCCAGGCAACGCGGTGCTGATCAAGTCCGCCTACCCGTGGACCGACGCCATGTCCGACGCTAACAGCCTGGCCCGGATGCAACTGAACAATCCCGACGCCAGCGGCAACCTGCGCCCTCCCGAGCGTCTGTGCAACGGCCAGACCTTGCTGTGCCGGGCCATGGGCCTGAAGGTGCCGCACTGGGACGCCCGGCGCTTCGACCCCGAGCGCCTGTATGTCGAGGACTGCGCCATACAGGTGCCGAGGGTGATCCAGACCACCCGCCTGGGCATCCCCCACGGCCGCGATGAACACCTGCCCTACCGCTTCGTCGATGCCGACTACGCGCGCTTCTGCACCCGAAACCCGCTGCGCCGCGGCCAGGTCGAAGGGAAAGACTTCTTCATGCTCGAACAAGGAAACTGAACCATGGGCCAATGGCTGGACAGCCTGACCGCCTGGCTTGGCGCCAACCCGCAGTGGCTGGGCCTGGCCATCTTCATCGTGGCCTGCGTTGAATGCCTGGCCATCGCCGGCATCATCGTGCCCGGCACCGTGCTGCTGTTCGCCGTCGCCGTGCTGGCCGGCAGCGGTGCTTTCAGCCTCGGCGAGACGTTGCTGCTGGGCTTCCTCGGCGGCGTGCTGGGCGATGCGATCTCCTATGGCATCGGCAAGTACTTCCACCAGAACATCCGCCGCCTGCCGCTGCTGCGCAGCCACCCGCAGTGGATCGGCAGCGCCGAGGCGTACTTCCAGCGCTACGGCATCGCCAGCCTGCTGGTCGGCCGCTTCATCGGCCCGCTACGGCCGATGCTGCCGATGGTTGCCGGCATGTTCGACATGCCGCTGCCGCGCTTCATCGCCGTGAGCCTGGTGGCCGGCGCCGGCTGGTCGGTGGCCTACCTGCTACCGGGCTGGGCCACCGGCGCGGCCATGCGCCTGCCACTGCCGGAAGGGTTCTGGCTGGACGCCGGAATCGTCGTCGGCACCCTGGCGGTACTGATTGGCCTGAGCCTGAGCACCAGCATCCGCGACCAGCGCCATGGCACACGCCTGATCGCCGCCCTCAGCGGCCTGGCCGTGGCGGCGTTGTTCATCGGCTGGCCATACCTGAACGAGCTCGACCAGGGCGTGATGACCCTGGTCCAGGAACACCGCAGCCAGGTCATCGACGGCGCCGTGGTGCTGATCACCCGCCTGGGCGACTTCCGCACCCAGTTCTTCCTGGGCGGCCTGCTCACCGGCCTGCTGCTGCTGGCCCGGCAATGGCGCCATGCCTTGTTCGCCGGGGCGACGCTGATCGGCACCGCCGCCGCCAATGGCACCTTGAAATGGCTGTTCGCCCGCGCCCGCCCCGAAGTGCTGGTCGATCCGCTGACCAGTTACAGCATGCCCAGCGGCCACAGCTCGGCATCCTTCGCCTTCTTCCTGGTGCTGGCGGTACTGGCCGGTCGCGGGCAGCCACCGCGCATGCGCCTGACCTGGGTCATGCTGGGCTGCCTGCCGGCACTGGCGATCGCCTTGTCGCGGGTGTACCTCGGGGCGCACTGGCCGACCGACATCCTGGCCGGGGCACTGCTGGCGTGCTGCGTGTGCGCGGCGAGCCTGACCCTGGTACAGCATCGCCAACCGCTGGTGGCGCTGCCGCAACGGGTGTGGTGGCTGGTGCTGCCGGCCTGCGTCGCGTTGCTGGCGTTCTTTGCCCTGCATGCACTGCCAAAGGCGTTGTTGCGTTACCAGTACTGATGCACTCGCGAGGTGTTGGAGCGGGCTTGGGCAGCTCAGGCGAACAACTCGCCCTGGATCCGCTCGAGCAGCGCCTGGATCGCCTCCAGCCTCAGCTGTGGCGAATCGATGGCCAGCAGGTCGAGCTTGTCCTCTTCCATGAACGGCAGCAGGTACGCCAGCTGGTTGCCCAGCGACTGGCGCCCGTCCACGTCGCGCGGCATGTCCAGCGCCTCGACCATCGGGTGCTCGCCCAACGCCAGCAGCAAGGCCAGCAGGTCGTCGTCCTGCTCCACCAACGGGCTGTCCGCCAGGTCCGCCAGCCATTGCACCTCGGCGAGCATCAGCTGGTCCTTCTGCACCTCGGTCTGTTCGACACGAAACCGCCGCACGCCCTCGACGCGAATACCCAGCAGGCCGTTGTCCTGCTGCACGAAATCGCGGATCAGCGCCTCGCAGCCGAGCGAGGCCACCACCGGCGGTGCCTTGCCCACCTGCTCGCCTTCAAGGATGCACACCACGCCGAAACCGGCACCCTGCTTCATGCAGCGGCCGATCATGTCCAGGTAGCGCACCTCGAAGATCTGCAGGTCGAGCAGGCAACCGGGGAACAGCACGGTATTGAGGGGAAACAGCGGTAACGTCATCTCGACTCCTCAAGCCACCAGGCTGACCGCCAACGGCAGGAACACCGCCGTGGCCACCCCCATCAGGCTCATCGCCAGCGCGGCGAAGGCGCCGCATTCATCACTTTCCTGCAAGGCCACCGAAGTGCCCACCGCATGGGCGGTCACCCCTAGCGCCATGCCTCGCGCCTCGGGGCTGAGCACGCCGCATCGGGTCAACAGCGCCGGGCCGAAGATCGCACCGATCACCCCGGTGATCAACACGAACACCGCGGCCAAGGCCGCCACACCGCCGATCTGCTCGGCCACCAGCATGGCGATCGGCGAAGTGACCGATTTCGGCGCCATGGTCATCAGGATCATGTGTTCGGCACCGAACCACCACCCCAGCGCCAGGCACGCCACGGTGGCGAACAGGCCTCCGACTACCAGCGTAGTAAATGTCGGCCAGAACAGCTGCCGAATGCGCCGCAGGTTGAGGTAGAGCGGTACCGCCAGGGCCACGGTGGCCGGCCCCAGGAGGATGTTCATGATCTCGGTGCTCTTGCGGTATTCGGCGTAGTCGATGCCGCAGGCCAGGAGGATGCCGATCACTACCAGCATCGACACCAGCACCGGTTGCAGGAAGATCCAGCGGGTCTTCTCGTAGCCCGCCAGCACCAGTTGGTAGGCGGCCAACGTGATGCCGATGCCGAACAACGGATGATGGATGACCGCCTCGAGTGCGCCGTGCCAGTCGAGGATCATGGCTGCTCCTCGCGCTTGCCCTGGCGGTGGATCAGCTTCTGCATCAGCACGCCAACGAACACGAGGGTCAGCAGGCAGGAGATCAGCAAGGCCCCGACGATGGCCCAGAAGTCGGCGGCGATGTCCCTGGCATAGACCATCACCCCCACCGCCGGCGGCACCAGCAGCAGCGGCAGGTAGCGCAACAGGCTGCCAGCGGCCTCGTTGAGCGGCTCGCCAACCTCGCCACGGGTCATCAGGAAGGCCATCAACAACAACAGGCCGATGATGGGCCCGGGCAGGATGGGCAGCAACAGGTGGTTGATCGCCGTTCCCAGCAACTGGAACAGCACCAGCCAGGTCAAACCACGCAACAGCATATGGACCTCCCTCAGAGCATGGCGGCCATTATAAGCACGCTAAGCAACTGTCTATAAGGCGATATTCGGCGAAAAGCAGTCAACTTGACTGAAACGGTTCGCCGTGCTGATCTTGCACACTCGTACCAAATGACAATCTGGAGATGTCGCGATGCCCTATGTACCCGTTACAGAGCTTTCGCAGTACGTTGGCAAGGAACTGGGACGTTCCGCCTGGCTGAAGATCGATCAGCAACGCATCAACCTGTTCGCAGAGGCCACTGGCGATTTCCAGTTCATCCATGTCGATCCCGAAAAGGCGAAGAAAACGCCGTTCGGTACCACCATCGCCCATGGTTTCCTCACCCTGTCGCTGATCCCCAAGCTGATGGAAGACATCCTCGTGCTGCCCGAAGGACTGAAGATGGTGGTCAACTACGGCCTGGACAGCGTGCGCTTCATTCAACCGGTGAAGGTCGACAGCCAGGTGCGACTGAAGGTCGACCTGACCGACGCCACCGAGAAGAAACCGGGGCAGTGGCTGCTCAAGGCCACCGTCACCCTCGAGATCGAAGGCGAAGAAAAACCCGCCTACATCGCCGAACCGCTGTCGCTCTGCTTCGTTTGATACGCCCCTGGGGCCGCCACGCGGCCCCGATTCACGCACCCGCGCATTCTGCGGCATACTCGGCGCATCGATTGCCGCGGAACCCGCCATGCGCCCCCTGCTTCCCCTGACCTTGATCCTGTTGCTTGCCGCCTGCGGCGAAGGTGAACCGTTGTCGCCTCCGGACGCCCGGTTGCCCGACGGCGGCCGCTACCGCGGCCAGGTGGTCGATGGGCTGCTGCAAGGCGAGGGACGCATCGACTACCCCAACGGCAGCTGGTATGCCGGCACCTTCAAGGACGGCCAGTGGCATGGCCAAGGCGAATGGCATGGCAGCAACGGCGAGGTCTATCGCGGCCAGTTCAGTGCAGGCCTGTTCCAGGGGCTGGGCGACCTGACCACCCCCGGAAGCCATTATGCAGGCACCTTCAAGCATGGCCGACGCGACGGCGAGGGCACGCTCAAGCAGAACGACCAGACCTACCGCGGCCAGTTCAAGGACGACCAGTACGAAGGCGCCGGCCAACTCGAACTGGCCGACGGCAGCCACTACCAGGGGCTGTTCGCCAAGGGCAAGCCCAATGGCGCCGGGGTGCGCAGCGACGCCAGCGGCAACCAGTTCAGCGGCCACTTCATCGACGGGCAGTTGCAAGGCGCCGGCACCTATGACAGCGCCGACGGCGAGCAGTACATCGGCGAATTCAAGGACAACCGCCTCGAAGGCCGGGGGCGCTACGAGAGCGCCGACGGCGACGTCTGGATCGGCGACTTCAAGGATGGATCACTGGTCGGCCAGGGCGAACTGCTGGGCAGCGACGGCAGCCGCTACAAGGGAGGTTTTCGCGACTGGCGCTTCGCCGGCAGCGGTACCTTGCAGCTGGCCGACGGCAGCCAGTACGTCGGCGGTTTCGCCGACGACACTTACCACGGTCGCGGCAAGCTGACCCACCCGGACGGACGGATCGAGAGCGGCACCTGGGTCAACGGCGTGCGCGTGCGCGATGCCCAGGGCAAACTGCTGCCCGACCCACTGGACCTGGCCTTGCTCAACCAGGGCAAGCTGCTGGCCGATGCCCTGGCCAAGGTGCCGGCGTCGGTGCCGCCGGTGCAGCTGTACAGCCTGGTGGTAGCCGGCGACGGCCAGCAGAGCGTATTCCTGCGCGAAGCCGACTATGTCAGCAACATGCTCAAGGTGCGCTTCGGCGCCCACGGCCAGGTGACCCTGGTCAACCATCGCGACCACCTGGCCGACCGCCCGATGGCCACCCGCGAGAACCTCACCCGCGCCGCCCGCACCCTGGCCGAGCGCAGCGGCCCCGAGGACCTGGTGTTCATCTACCTGACCAGCCATGGCAGCCATGACCACCAACTGGTCCTCGACCAGCCGCGCCTGCAACTGGCCGACCTCTCCGCGGACGAGCTGGCCAGCGCCCTGGCCCCGCTGAAAGACCGCGACAAGGTAATCGTCATCTCGGCCTGCTATTCGGGTGGCTACATCGCTCCGCTCAAGGACGACCGCACCCTGGTCATGACCGCCGCGCGCCCCGACCGGGTGTCGTTCGGCTGCTCCGAAGAAGCCGACTTCACCTATTTCGGCGACGCCCTGTTCGCCCAGGCGCTGAACCAGACCGACGACTTGAAACAGGCGTTTGAACTGGCGCGTCAAAGCGTTGCCGAAAGAGAACGAAGGGAGGGCTTCGAAGCCTCGGAGCCGCAGCTCTGGGCGCCGCCAGCAGTGATCAGCCACTGGCAGCGCCTGCGCCGCCAACAGGCCGAGCAAGCCCTGCGCAATGAAGCCCAGCCAGCTTCTGGGCAACAGGCAAAAACACCTGGTGCCCACTAAGCTGTGTAGTAACGAGGGAGAGACATCATGTACCTGACGCCTCAACATGTCCTGCTTGCCGGTGCCACGGGTCTGACGGGTGAACACCTGCTCGACCGCCTGCTCAACGAGCCCACCATCAGCCGCGTTCTGGCACCGACCCGCCGCCCCCTGGCCGAGCACCCGCACCTGGAAAACCCGGTGGGCGACCCGGCTGTGTTTCTCCCGCAACTGGCCGGCCGTGTCGATATCGCCTTCTGCTGCCTGGGCACCACGCTCAAGCAGGCCGGCTCGGAAAATGCGTTCCGCGCCGTCGACCTGGACATGGTCGTGGCCTTCAGCAAGCGTGCCCGCGAGATGGGCGCCCGCCACCTGCTGGTAATCAGCGCCTTGGGCGCCGATCCGAAATCGTCGGTCTTCTACAACCGGGTCAAGGGCGAGATGGAAGAGGCGCTCAAGCAGCAGGACTGGCCGCAGTTGACCATCGTGCGGCCTTCGCTGTTGCTGGGCGAGCGGATCGAGCCGCGTCTGGGGGAACGGATGGCGGCGCCCTTCGCCCGCCTGATACCGGGCAAGTACCGGGGCATCGAGGCCTGCACCCTGGCTCGGGCGCTGTGGCGTCTGGCGCTGGAAGAGGAAGATGGGATTCGGGTGGTTGAGTCCGACGAGCTGCGCAAGCTGGGGAAGAAATAGTCAGTCCTGAACCACGCCAATCGCCGGCAAGCCGGCGATTGTGCTGCAGAGCAGCCCTTGGCTATCAAAGACCACCGGTGGCGTTAAAGCCCACCCCCGCCGCCGTCAACAACGACAACGGCAGCAGCAAGGTATCCAGCAACGCACTGCCCGGCAGGTCCAGCCCCGGATAGGCCGGCGCTTCGGCGCCAAAGCGGTCCAGGGGACAACAACCGCCGTTGATCACGTACAGGTCCAGGCGCGTCCCGGCATACACCACCGGCGCCCCCGGCTTGTTGGCGTCGAGGGTGCGCACCGTGGCGCAGCCGCCGAGCTGGCCCAGTATCACCAGCCCCGCCAGCACCCGCTTCAATCATCGACCCCATAGTGATGCTCGCCCCAGCGCGGCAGCATGTCCTGCGGGATGTTCAGCAGATTGAGGATGCGCGCCACGACGAAATCGACCAGGTCGTCGATGCTCTGCGGCTGGTGGTAGAACCCCGGTGCCGCCGGCAGGATCACCGCGCCCATCTGCGACAGCTTGAGCATGTTCTCCAGGTGGATGGTGGAGAACGGCGCCTCGCGCGGCACCAGGATCAATTGCCGACGCTCCTTGAGGGTCACGTCGGCGGCCCGCTCGATCAGGTTGTTGCAGGCGCCCGTGGCGATCGCCGAAAGGGTCCCGGTGGAACAGGGCACCACCACCATCGCCGCCGGCGCGCCGGAGCCCGAGGCCACCGGCGACATCCAGTCTTCCTTGCCGTACACGCGGATCTGTCCGTCGGCCGCGCCAGTGTACTCGGTGAGGAACGCCTGCATGGCCTGGGGCTTGGCCGGCAGCAGCACGTCGGTCTCGGTGGCCATCACCAGTTGCGCGGCCTTGGAGACGAGGAAGTGCACCTCGCGCTCCTCGCGCACCAGGCAGTCGAGCAGACGCAGGCCATACTGCGCCCCGGAGGCGCCGGTCATGGCCAGGGTGATGCGTTCCGGCCCGCTCACTTCAGCGCCTCGGCCAGCTTGCCGTGCAGGCCACCGAAGCCGCCGTTGCTCATGATCACCACATGGGTGCCCGGACGGGCCTGGCCCTTGATGCGCTCGATGATGGCTTCAAGGCTGTCGGCCACCACGCTCGGCACCTTGCACTGCGCGGCGGTGCCCGCCAGGTCCCAGCCCAGGTTGGGCGGCGCGTACCAGATCACCTGGTCGGCGTCGTTGACGCTTTCCGGCAGGCCATCGCGGTGGGCGCCGAGCTTCATGGAGTTGGAGCGCGGCTCGATCACCGCAATCACCGGTGCCTCGCCGACGCGCTTGCGCAGACCGTCGAGGGTGGTGGCGATGGCGGTCGGGTGGTGAGCGAAGTCGTCATAGATGGTCACGCCCTGCACTTCGGCGACCTTCTCCATGCGCCGCTTGACGCTCTTGAACGCGCTCAGGCCTTCGATACCCATGGCCGGCGCCACGCCGACATGACGGGCGGCGGCCAAGGTAGCCAGGGCGTTGGCGACGTTGTGCTGACCGGTCAACGCCCAATCCACCACACCCTGCGCCTGACCTTCGAACAGCACCTCGAAACGCGAGCCGTCGGCGCTGAGCAGCCGCGCCTGCCATTGCCCGCCTTCGCCGGTGGTCTGCACCGGGGTCCAGCAGCCCATGCCGATGACCCGCTCCAGCGCCTGCTCGGTGGTCGGGTGGATGACCAGGCCTTCGCTGGGGATGGTGCGCACCAGATGGTGGAACTGCCGCTCGATGGACGCCAGGTCGGGGAAGATATCCGCGTGATCGAACTCCAGGTTGTTGAGGATCGCGGTGCGCGGGTGGTAGTGGACGAACTTGGAGCGTTTGTCGAAGAAGGCGCTGTCGTATTCGTCGGCCTCGACCACGAAGAACGGCGTTGCGCCCAGGCGCGCCGACACCGAGAAGTTCTGCGGCACGCCGCCGATCAGGAAGCCCGGGCTCATGCCAGCGTGTTCCAGAACCCAGGCCAGCATGCTGCTGGTGGTGGTCTTGCCGTGGGTACCGGCCACGGCCAATACCCAGCGGCCCTGCAGCACATGGTCGGCCAGCCACTGCGGGCCGGACACATAGGGCAGGCCTTTGTTCAGCACGTACTCCACCGCCGGGTTGCCCCGCGACATGGCGTTGCCGATCACCACCAGGTCAGGTGCCGGCTCCAGCTGGGCCGGGTCGTAGCCCTGGGTCAGCTCGATGCCCTGGGCCTCGAGCTGGGTGCTCATCGGGGGATAGACGTTGGCGTCGGAGCCGGTGACGCGGTGGCCCAGCTCCTTGGCCAGCACGGCCAGCGAACCCATGAAAGTGCCGCAAATACCGAGAATATGAATGTGCATGATCGACCTCGCAAAACGTCGAGGCAGGGTAGCCCAGGGCGAGGGAAATCGCACTCGCTGTTTCGCTCATCCGACCCTGGCGATGCCGTGTTTGCGCAGTTTTCGATACAAGGTATTGCGGCTGATGCCCAACTGCTCGGCGACATGGGTCAAGTGCCAGCGGTTTGCCTCCAGTACGGTGAGCAGTGCATCGCGCTCGGCGTATAGGAGCGGCCTTGTGCCGCGACAGGGCTGCGCAGCAGCCCCGGCGATTTCAGCGACATGCTCAGGATCCTGGGGCCGCTCTGCGGCCCTTTCGCGACACAAGGCCGCTCCTGAGGAGGCCGCGCCATTGCGAACAATTGCCGGGAGATCGGAAAACTCGATGTGCGCGCCTTCGCACAACGCCACCAAGGTACGCAGCACATTCCTCATCTGCCGCACGTTACCCGGCCAGGTGAAGTCCAACAGCGCCTGGCGGGCGGCCGGGTCGAGGCCGATGGCCTGGCCCTCGGTCTCCTGCGCCAGCAGGAAGTCCAGCAACTGCGCCTTGTCGCTGCGCTCGCGCAGCGCCGGCAGGGCGACTTCCAGGCCATTGAGGCGGTAGTAGAGGTCTTCGCGGAAACCGCCCTGCGCCACCCGTTCCAGCAGGTCACGGTGGGTGGCGCTGACGATCCGCACATCCACCGCCTGCGGCTCGCCGCCAATGGGCACCACCTGACGCTCCTCGAGCACCCGCAACAGACGGGTCTGCAGCGCCAGCGGCATGTCGCCGATCTCGTCCAGCAGCAAGGTGCCGCCATCGGCCTGCAACAGCTTGCCGCGCATGCCCTCCTTGCGCGCGCCGGTGAAGCTGCCGCCGCGATAGCCGAACAGCTCGCTTTCGATCAAGCTCTCGGGAATCGACGCGCAGTTGATTGCCACGAACGGCTTGTGCCGACGCGAGCTGGCCTGGTGCACGGCCTGGGCGAAGGCCTCCTTGCCGCAGCCGGTCTCGCCGCGCAGCAGCAGGGGCACATCGCGCTCGAACACCCGCACGGCACGACGAAAGTCCTCGCGCAGGGCTGGGTCGAGCAGGCAAATGCCGGGGGCACTGGCGTGGGGCAAGGCCACCGGCACCGACCACACCGGCACACGGGCCTGGCCACGCAGGCTGGCGAACACCTGGCGGCCATCGCGGGTGTGCAGCGGCCAGGCGCTGCTGCCCTGGGGCGTGGCGCGACTGAACAGCTCGTCGTGGCTGCAGGCGAAGAACCTGTCCAGCGGCTTGCCCAGCACGCCGCCACGGATGGTGCCCAGCAGGTTCAAGGCGCTCTGGTTGGCGGCGCAGATCCGCCCGTCACCGTCAAAGGCCAGCAACCCTTCGCTGAACAGGCCGACCGACTCCGCCTGCAGGTGGAAGCGCAGCAACCACTGCTGCTCGAAATGACGCAGGAAATAGCAGCTTTCGATCATCTTCGCCGACAGGTTGACCAGGGCCATGGTGTGGAACTGGCTCTGGCGCGACACATCCGGCCGTGCCGACGATACGTCGAGCACCGCCAGCAGTTCGCCATGGGGGTCGAATACCGGGCTGGCCGAACAGGTCAGGCCGGTGTGTCGGCCACGGAAATGTTCGTCCCGGTGAATGGTCAGGGCCTGGCGCTCGACCAGGCAGGTGCCGATGCCGTTGGTGCCCTCGCGGGCTTCGCTCCAGTCGGCGCCCAACCACAGCCCGGCGCGCTCGAAAATACGCCGCTCGCCGGGGGCGCAGACGCAGTTGAGGATCACCCCGCGGGCGTCGGTCAGCAGCACCGCGTGACCGCTGCCGGAGAGCTGCTGGTGCAGGCTGTTCATCTCGTTGTCGGCGATCTGCAGCACCTGGTGCAGACGCTCGCGGCTCTCCAGCAGGCGGCCGTGCTCGAGCACCACCGGGGCCTGGGCCCGGGCCGGATCGAGGTGGTAATCTTCGAGGCAGCGCAGCCAGGAGCGGGCGATCGACGGGTCGCTGCCCGGCCCGCTGGCCTGGCCGTGGGCGACCGTGAGCACTTGCTGGGCATGGCGACTGAACGGGTTGCTCTGCATTTGTAGTTGTTCTCCGCAGATAGAGCGTGTTGCCAGCATCCTCCAGGCGGCAACGCTTTGCAATGCTGCACTGACCCTGTGGTCACAGGTTGTGTCGTAAACGGTACAAAGTGTCACCCAGGCCGTGTCGGCCCTGGCACAGGGCGGCGCCAGCCACTGCCCGATCTTGACCCAAGTCATTGATACACAAGGCCCTCCAGGCACTGGCCCGACCTTTGCTCTACGCTAGGAAACTCCGCAACAATCACAATGACCAGGAGACACACCATGCGTTACGCACATCCCGGTACCGAGGGCGCGAAGGTTTCCTTCAAGAGCCGCTACGGCAACTACATCGGTGGTGAGTTCGTTCCTCCGGTAAAGGGTGAGTACTTCACCAACACCTCGCCAGTGAACGGCCAGCCGATCGCCGAATTCCCCCGTTCCGGCGCCGAAGACATCGAAAAGGCCCTCGACGCCGCCCATGCCGCCGCCGACGCCTGGGGCCGCACCTCGGTACAGGACCGCTCCAACGTCCTGCTGCGCATCGCCGACCGCATCGAGCAGAACCTCGAACTGCTGGCCATCACCGAGACCTGGGACAACGGCAAGCCGATCCGCGAAACCCTCAACGCCGACATCCCGCTGGCGGTCGATCACTTCCGCTACTTCGCCGGCTGCATCCGCGCCCAGGAAGGCGGCGCCGCCGAGATCAACGAAACCACCGTGGCCTACCACATCCACGAGCCACTGGGCGTGGTCGGGCAGATCATCCCGTGGAACTTCCCGCTGCTGATGGCCGCCTGGAAGCTGGCCCCGGCCCTGGCCGCCGGCAACTGCGTGGTGCTCAAGCCCGCCGAGCAGACGCCGCTGGGCATCACCGTGCTGCTGGAGCTGATCGGCGACCTGTTGCCCAAGGGCGTGCTCAACGTGGTGCAAGGCTATGGCCGCGAGGCCGGTGAAGCCCTGGCCACCAGCAAGCGCATCGCCAAGATCGCCTTCACCGGCTCCACCCCGGTCGGCGCGCACATCATGAAATGCGCGGCCGAAAACATCATCCCGTCCACCGTCGAACTGGGCGGCAAGTCGCCCAACGTCTACTTCGAGGACATCATGCAGGCCGAGCCTGCCTTCATCGACAAGGCCGCCGAAGGCATGGTGCTGGCGTTCTTCAACCAGGGCGAGGTGTGCACCTGCCCGTCGCGCGCCCTGGTGCAGGAGTCGATCTACCCGCAGTTCATGGAAGTGGTGATGAAGAAGGTCCTGCAGATCAAGCGCGGCGACCCGCTGGACACCGACACCATGGTCGGCGCCCAGGCATCCCAGCAGCAGTTCGAGAAGATCCAGTCGTACCTGAAGATTGCCCAGGAAGAAGGCGCCGAGCTGCTCACCGGCGGCAAGGTGGAGCAGCTCGAAGGCGCGCTGGCCAGCGGGTACTACATCCAGCCGACCCTGCTCAAGGGCAACAACAAGATGCGTGTGTTCCAGGAAGAGATCTTCGGCCCGGTGGTCAGCGTCACCACCTTCAAGGACGAAGCCGAGGCCCTGGCCATCGCCAACGACACCGAGTTCGGCCTCGGTGCCGGCGTGTGGACCCGCGACATCAACCGCGCCTATCGCATGGGCCGCGGTATCAAGGCCGGCCGCGTGTGGACCAACTGCTACCACCTGTACCCGGCGCATGCCGCGTTCGGTGGCTACAAGAAGTCCGGCGTCGGCCGCGAAACCCACAAGATGATGCTCGACCACTACCAGCAGACCAAGAACCTGCTGGTGAGCTACGACATCAACCCGCTGGGCTTCTTCTAACAAGAGCAGCTTCAAGTTCCAAGCTTCAAGCGACAAGAAAAGCAGGCCGGATGCGGGCTGCTTTTTCTTGAAGCTTGCGGCTTGGGGCTTGCAGCTGCCCCTTGGCCCGCTTTCTGCAAAACGAATCACCAGTGGCCGGCAGTCCCTCCGGCAACCTAAGAAAAACAACAGGTGAACCCTATGCCAAGCGATCATTCCGGCAGCGCGCCGGCGAGCTCCTCCGTCGACTTCGAAAAAGTCGGATCGGACTATTTCCAGCAACGTGAACTGAAAAAAGGCGCCGCCGGCTGGGTCCTGCTGGTGGGCCTGGGCGTGGCCTACGTGATTTCCGGCGACTACGCCGGGTGGAACTTCGGCTTGGCCCAGGGCGGCTGGGGCGGCATGTTCCTCGCCACCCTGCTGATGGCCACCATGTATTTGTGCATGTGCTTCTCCCTGGCCGAACTGTCGTCGATGATCCCCACCGCTGGCGGCGGCTATGGCTTCGCCCGCAGCGCCTTCGGTCCCTGGGGCGGGTTCCTCACCGGCACGGCGATACTCATCGAGTACGCTATTGCCCCCGCGGCCATCGCCGTGTTCATCGGCGCCTACTGCCAGTCGTTGTTCGGCATCGGCGGCTGGATGATCTACCTGGCCTTCTACATCGTGTTCATCGGCATCCATATCTTCGGGGTGGGCGAGGCGCTGAAGCTGATGTTCATCATCACCGCCGTCGCCGCCATCGCCCTGGCGGTGTTCCTGATCGGCATGGTGCCCCATTTCGATGCAGCCAACCTGTTCGACATCGCCAAGACCGACGCAGTCGGTGCCAGCAGCTTCCTGCCGTTCGGCTATGTGGGGGTGTGGGCGGCGATTCCCTACGCGATCTGGTTCTTCCTCGCGGTCGAGGGCGTGCCGCTGGCCGCTGAAGAGACCAAGAACCCGAAACGCGATCTGCCCCGCGGCCTGATCGGCGCGATGCTGGTGCTGCTGGCCTTCGCCCTGCTGATTCTGGTGGTCGGCCCCGGCGGCGCCGGCTCCGAAGCCCTCAAGGCCTCGGGCAACCCGCTGGTCGAGGCACTGTCCAAGGCCTACGGCGGCTCCACCTGGATGGGCGGCTTCGTCAACCTGGTGGGCCTGGCCGGCCTGATCGCTAGTTTCTTCTCGATCATCTACGCCTATTCGCGGCAGATCTTCGCGCTTTCCCGTGCCGGCTACCTGCCGCGCAAGCTGTCGGAAACCAACAAGAGCAAGGCCCCGGTGCTGGCCCTGGTGATCCCCGGCATCATCGGCTTCGCCCTGTCGCTGACCGGCCAGGGCGACCTGCTGATCCTGGTGGCGGTGTTCGGCGCGACGTTGTCCTACGTGCTGATGATGGCCGCGCACATCACCCTGCGCATCCGCCGCCCGAAAATGGAGCGTCCGTATCGCACGCCCGGCGGCATCTTCACCTCGGGCGTTGCCCTGGTGCTGGCCTGCATCGCCGTGGTCGCCGGGTTTCTGGTCGATCCAAGGGTGGTGATTGGCGCTGCAGTGATCTATGCAGTATTAATTGCCTACTTTGCTTTCTACAGCCGTCACCACCTGGTGGCCGGTACCCCGGAAGAGGAATTCGCCGCGATCCAGAAGGCCGAAGAGGCCCTGCACTGATTGCCGACTTGCGCCGCAGGCCAGGCCTGCGGCGCCCTGGAGATTCTGTATGGCAAGTTTCACGCATACGGTGGGCCACCAGGTCTACCGCTTCGACAGCCTCAAAGAGGTGATGGCCAAGGCCAGTCCGGCGCGCTCTGGCGACTACCTGGCAGGGGTCGCCGCCAGCAACGACGGCGAGCGGGTGGCGGCGCAGATGGCCCTGGCCAACATCCCGCTCAAGCACTTCCTCAACGAGGCGCTGATTCCCTATGAACAGGACGAAGTCACCCGCCTGATCGTCGACACCCACGACCCGCAAGCTTTCGCTGCGGTCAGCCATCTGACCGTCGGTGGGCTGCGCGACTGGCTGCTCAGCGAGCAAGCCGACGAGCACAGCTTGCGCGCCCTGGCGCCGGGCCTGACGCCGGAAATGGCGGCGGCGGTTTCGAAAATCATGCGCGTGCAGGACCTGGTGCTGGTGGCGCAGAAAATCCGCGTGGTCACCGCCTTTCGCGGCACCATGGGGCTGCGCGGACGGCTGTCGACGCGCCTGCAGCCCAACCACCCGACCGACGAGCCGGCCGGCATCGCCGCAAGCATCCTTGATGGCCTGCTGTACGGCAATGGCGATGCCATGATCGGCATCAACCCGGCCACCGACAGCATCGCCTCGATCTGCGCGCTGCTGGAGATGCTCGATGCGATCATCCAGCGCTACGACATTCCCACCCAATCCTGCGTGCTGACCCACGTCACCACCTCGATCGAGGCGATCAACCGTGGCATGCCGCTGGACCTGGTGTTCCAGTCCATCGCCGGCACCGAAGCGGCCAACGCCGGCTTCGGCATCAACCTCAACGTGCTTCAGGAAGGCTACGAGGCAGGCCTGTCGCTCAAGCGCGGCAAGGTCGGGCAGAACCTGATGTACTTCGAGACCGGCCAGGGCAGCGCGCTGTCGTCCAACGCGCACCATGGCGTCGACCAGCAGACCTGCGAGACCCGCGCCTACGCCGTGGCCCGCCACTTCAAGCCGTTCCTGGTCAACACCGTGGTTGGTTTCATCGGCCCGGAATACCTGTACAACGGCAAGCAGATCATCCGCGCCGGCCTCGAGGACCATTTCTGCGGCAAGCTGCTGGGCGTGCCGATGGGCTGCGACATCTGCTACACCAACCACGCCGAAGCCGACCAGGACGACATGGACACCCTGCTGACCCTGCTGGGCGTGGCCGGGATCAACTTCATCATGGGCATCCCCGGCTCGGACGACATCATGCTCAACTACCAGACTACCTCGTTCCACGACGCGCTCTACGCGCGCCAGACCCTGGGGCTGAAGCCCGGGCCGGAATTCGAGGCGTGGCTGGAGCGCACCGGCATCTTCACCCAGGCCGACGGCCGCATCCGCTTCGGCGACAACCTGCCGCCGGCCTTCCGCCAGGCCCTGGCGCAGCTTGCATAGGGATGACCATGGACCGACACACCCCCACCCCAGAGAACCCCTGGCTGGCCCTGCGCAACCTCACCCCGGCGCGCATCGCCCTCGGCCGCACCGGCATCAGCCTGCCCACCGGCGCCCAGCTGGACTTCCAGTTCGCCCATGCCCAGGCCCGCGATGCCGTGCATCTGCCGTTCGACCATGTCGGCCTGCGCCAGCAACTCGGCGAGCGCGGCCGCGACAGCCTGCTGCTGCACAGCGCCGCCAGCGACCGCCACCAGTACCTGCAACGCCCGGATCTTGGCCGGCGCCTGCATGAAGACTCGGCCCAGCGCCTGCGCGAGCACGCCCAAGCCAACCCCGGCGGCGTCGACCTGGCGATCGTCGTCGCCGATGGGCTGTCGGCGCTGGCCGTGCACCGCCACACCCTGCCCTTCCTGAGCCGTTTCGAGGAGCAGGCCGCCGCCGATGGCTGGAGCAGCGCTCCGGTGATCCTGGTGGAGCAAGGCCGGGTCGCGGTGGCCGACGAAGTGGGCGAGCTGCTTGGCGCGCGCATGACCGTCATGTTGATCGGCGAACGCCCAGGCCTGAGTTCACCCGACAGCCTGGGGCTGTACTTCACCTACGCGCCCAAGGTCGGCTTGACCGATGCCTACCGCAACTGCATCTCCAACGTGCGCCTGGAAGGGCTGAGCTACGGCCTGGCCGCCCACCGCCTGCTGTACCTGATGCGCGAGGCGTGCAGGCGTCAGCTGTCGGGGGTGAATCTGAAGGACGAAGCGGAGGTCCACAGCATCGACAGTGAAGAATCCGCCGGCAAAAACGGAAACTTCCTACTCGGCGAAGGGTAAAAAACATGTCACGGAAGGCGGATTGCGCTTCTAGCCTGCTTTAGGCAGCATGCCAGAGGACGCTGCAGGCAATCCGCCGTATCCCCAATGGACTCAGAGGCCCGCCCATGCGCATCATCCAGGCAACCTTGGAACACCTCGACCTGCTCACCCCTTTGTTCGTGAAATACCGCGAGTTCTATGGGCAACTGCCTTACCCGGACAGTTCGCGGGCCTTTCTCGAGAAGCGCCTCAAGCGCAAGGAGTCGATCATCTACCTGGCGCTGCCGGATGACGGCGACGACCGCCTGCTGGGCTTCTGCCAGCTGTATCCGAGCTTCTCCTCGCTGTCGCTCAAGCGCGTGTGGATCCTCAACGACATCTACGTGGCCGAGGACTCACGCCGCATGCTGGTCGCCGACAACCTGATGCGCGAGGCCAAGAAGATGGCCAAGCAATCCAACGCCGTGCGAATGCGCGTGTCCACCAGCAGCGACAACGAGGTGGCGCGCAAGACCTATGAATCCATGGGCTTTCGCAAGGACACCGAGTTCGAGAACTACATCCTGCCGATCAGTCAGGATTGATGCCTGGCGCTCTTGTGCTCGCTGTGGGAGCGGTCGTGTGTCGCGATGGGTCGCGACACACGACCGCTCCCACAGGAACCGCGTTACAGCAAACGCTCCCCCACGACGCCCAGTGACTCTGTCGTAACGCTCCGCTACAAACTCTCCGGGCACAATCCGGACTTCGCCGTATAATCCCCCTCCTGTCATGTGCGAAAAGTTACCCGCCTAGCCGGTAAACCGTCCCCAACCATGGCACTGTCCGTCATCGCGCGCCCGTAGAAGCGGGTCAAGAACACAGGTGCTGTACATGGATTTCAACCCGCTGGACCTCATCCTGCATCTCGATGCCTACCTCGACCTGCTGGTCAACAACTACGGTCCCTGGATCTACGCCATCCTTTTCGCCGTGATCTTCTGCGAGACCGGCCTGGTGGTCATGCCGTTCCTGCCGGGCGACTCGCTGCTGTTCATCGCCGGCGCCGTGGCCGCCGGTGGCGGCATGGATCCGGTGCTGCTGGCCGGCCTGCTGATGGCCGCGGCGATCCTCGGCGACAGCACCAACTACGTGATCGGGCGCACCGCAGGCGAACGCCTGTTCCGCAACCCCAACTCGAAGATCTTCCGCCGGGACTACCTGCAGCGCACCCACGAGTTCTACGAACGCCACGGCGGCAAGACCGTCACCCTGGCGCGCTTCCTGCCGATCCTGCGCACGTTCGCGCCGTTCGTCGCCGGCATCGCCCACATGCACTACCCGCGTTTCCTGGCGTTCAGCGTGGCCGGCTCGCTGCTATGGGTCGGCGGCCTGGTGACCCTGGGCTACTTCTTCGGCAACGTGCCGTTCATCAAGCAGCACCTGTCGCTGATGGTGGTCGGCATCATCATCCTGTCGCTGGTGCCGATGATCCTCGGCCTGCTGCGCGGTCGCTTCGGCCGCACGGCCAAGGCCCACTGACCGGCGCATGTGGTCGTTCAGCGCCTGGCGCCGCCGGCGCACCCTGGCCCGCTATCCAGTCGATCCGCACATGTGGCAGGTGATCCGCGATCGCCTGCCGCTGCTGGACGGCATCAGCGACGAGGAAGACCGCTGGCTGCGTGAAGCCAGCGTGCTGTTCCTGCACGACAAACACCTGACCACCCTGCCGGGCGTCGAGCTGGACGACGAGCAGCGCCTGTTCCTCGCCGCCCAGGCCCAGCTGCCGCTGCTGCACCTGGGCGAGTTGAACTGGTACCAGGGCTTCCACGAGATCATCCTCTACCCCGACGATTTCAAGAGCCCCCAGCGCCATCGCGACGCCAGCGGCGTCGAACATGTCTGGGACGCCGAGCACAGCGGCGAGGCCTGGCAGCAGGGCCCGGTGATCCTGGCCTGGCCCGGCGTGCTGGCCAGCGGCGGCTGGGAAGCCTACAACCTGGTGATCCACGAACTGGCGCACAAGCTGGACATGCTCAACGGCGATGCCAACGGCCTGCCGCCGCTGCACCACGGCATGCGTGTCGAAGACTGGGCCCAGGCCATGCAACAGGCCTATGACGCGATGAATCGCCAGCTCGATGCCGACCCGGACGCCGAAACGGCCATCGACCCCTACGCCGCGGAAAACCCGGCCGAATTCTTCGCCGTTACCAGCGAATACTTCTTCAGCGCCCCCGACCTGCTGCACCAGGCCTGGCCGCAGGTCTACCAGCAGCTGACGCTGTTCTACCGCCAGGACCCGCTCGAGCGCCTGACGCGACTGCAGGCCGAACACCCGGACTACCGGGAACGCCACGCCTGAACGCCCGCACATCAGGCCGGGCGTGGCACCCACCGTGGGAATATGCCTATAATCGCCGCCACTTTTTTGATCAAACACGGGGGCATTGCCCAATGAGCTACAGCAAGATTCCAGCCGGCAAAGACCTGCCGAACGACATCTACGTCGCCATCGAAATCCCGGCCAACCACGCGCCGATCAAGTACGAGATCGACAAGGACAGCGATGCCCTGTTCGTCGACCGTTTCATGGCCACCCCGATGTTCTACCCGGCCAACTACGGCTACATCCCCAACACCCTGGCCGACGACGGTGATCCGCTGGACGTGCTGGTCGTGACCCCGTACCCGGTCGCTCCAGGCTCGGTGATCCGCGCCCGTCCGGTCGGCGTGCTGAACATGACCGACGACGGCGGCGGCGACGCCAAGGTCATCGCCGTACCGCACGACAAGCTGAGCCAGCTGTACGTCGACGTGAAGGAATACACCGACCTGCCAGCCCTGCTGATCCAACAGATCGAACACTTCTTCGCGAACTACAAGGATCTCGAGAAGGGCAAGTGGGTCAAGATCGAAGGTTGGGAAGGCGCCGACGCCGCCCGCGCCGCGATCACCAAATCGGTCGCTGCCTACAAGGGCTGAGCCTGAAACACGAAAAGCCCTGCTTCTGCAGGGTTTTTTGTGGGCGCTCGCCAAGAGAATCAACCATCACCCAAACATAAAACGAAACTTCTCACCTAGTCCTAAGCACCACCCTACAAACCGCCATTTTTCCTACAAACTCCCTCGACATCGGGTTGATTTCCACACCGTTCGAGGGCCTATAGACTCGGCACCATGAAAACATCCGGTGACCGTCTCAAAGCCCTCCTGCTGGAGTGCAACCTGACCCCCTCCGACTTTGCCGCACAGCGCAAAGTTACACCGCAACACGTCAACAACTGGTTCAAGCGCGGTGTGCCCCAGGCCCGGCTCGATGAAATCGCCGACCTGTTTTGCGTACGCAGGCGCTGGCTGCGCAGTGGCGAGGGAGCGAAACATCCGACGCCACTGGCCCCCGCATCACCGGCAACGCCAAACCTGGCCCTGCCGCCGCCGCTGCAAGCCCTTGACACAGATCTGCTCCACCTGCCATTGCACCAGGTACGGGAAGGCAAACTGATAGCCGTGCCAGGGCACTACCAGCCAATACCCCGGCGAGCTCTGGAGTGCGTGCAGGTCAGCGCCGAAATGGCCATCTGCCTCGGCATGCCGGGCAACAACATGACACCGCTGCTGCCCCAGGGCGCCCTGTTGGCCATCGACCGCGACTGCACCCGGGTGGTCGACGGCGAATGCTACGCCCTGCTGCACAACGGTCGCCTGCGGGTACAGCACCTCACCCTTGGCCACAACGGCACGCTGTGCCTGCACAGCCATGACCGCCTCAACCACCCCAGCGAACGCTATACGGCCTATCAGCGCCGGGTGCAGAACGTGGAAATCCTCGGCTGGGTGTTCTGGTGGTCAAGCCTGCGCCCGGCACGCCCCGCCTGAAGCACCTCACTTTTTGCTGGGCATGTGTCGCACACACGGGTATGCTACGCCGCACATCACGCCCCCTGATGGTGCAAGCCGCATTCCAGAGGGCCTGGCGACGCCTCACACAGCCGTCCGCCATCTTTTTCAGGCCATGTTGCCAACCGTTTAAGGCGGTTGCGGCTTATCAAAAATGAGCCAAGACCGTCCCCGAGAAGCCGGCCACAAGCCGGCTTTTTAATGCCTGCCGAGCAGCTGCGCGCCCCTCAGAAACGCGCCACCATCCCCACCCGCCAGGTCCGCCCCGGTGCAGGCATGAAGCTCTGCGCCAGCGGGTCCAGGTAGTAACGATCCGTCAGGTTCTGCACCGACACATTCAGCTCGGTGTGCTCCAGCAGCTTGTACTTGAGGAACAGGTCGAACAACGCCACCGAGCGGTAGTCGATCTGCGGCGTGGTCGCGCCGGTCTGCCAGGGCTTATCCATCTGCGCGGTGGGCCCCGAGCTGTAGGTCATGCGCCCGCCCACGGTCAGTGCCTCGTCGAAGAAACGCATCCCGCCGAGCAGGTTGGCCGAGAAGCGCGGCGGGTTCTGGGTGTTGGTGTACGACCCCATGTAGCTGCCCGACGTGCAGTCCGGGGTGTCGTGGGTGCGCTGATACCGATTGGCGCTGGCGCGCAGCTTGGCGGCGAAGGCCGCGTCGCAGGTCTCGGTCATCAGGTAGTAGGTGGCCGAAAGGTCGGCGAACACGCGCCCGGCATCGTAGTGCGACTGCAGTTCCAGGCCACGGGTATGGAAGCTGTCGGTGTTGCTGAAGGTCATCTGGCCCCACAGGCCTGGGCTCGGGTCGTAGTAACGAGTGATGTAGTTCTTGATGTCGTTGTCGAACCAGGCCAGCTTGGCCGACGCCTCGTCGCCGGCGATCAGCAGGTCGCTGCGCAAGGCGCTCACCCCCACTTCCCAGCTGCGCGAGCGCTCGGGCTTGAGGTGCTTGCCCGGGGTGACCTGCTGGGTGCCCTGGCTGGTCTCGAACAGCGACGGCAGGCGCAGGCCTTCGGTGTAGGAGGCATAGACGAAGGTGTCCGGGAGGAACTCGACATTGATACCGAAGGCCGGTGCGAAGCCACCGCCGCGGCTTTTGCCCTGCGGGGTGTAGTCGTAGCCGGTGACCACGTTGCTGATGCCTTCGGGGTGGACCTCCACGTTGGTCGCGCCGGACTCGTTGAACGGCACGCCATTGAACGGCTCGTTGCTGTTCTCGAAGACGATGCCGTTGTTCAGGCGTGGATCGGTGGCGTCGGTGTACTGGCCGTTCTGGTCGGGGAACCACATCATGCTGCCCCAGTGCCCCGGGCTGCTGGCGGTGATCCAGCGCATTTCCCGCTCCTCGCGGCGCGCCTCGGCCAGCACGGTGTTGTCCTTGGTCTGGTAGTGGGCATAGCGACCGCCGCCCCACAGCGTCAGCGTTTCAGTGGGCTTGAATTCCAGGTTGCCGTTGAAGCTGAACTCCTGGCGCGACGCGTCACGCAGCATGCGGTTGGCGTTGATGTCATGCTGGGTGGAGACCACGCTTTTCTGCGGCTGCAGGTCTTCGAGCTGGAAGGCGCCGCCCAGGTCGAGCTTGAAATCGCCATGGGCCGTGGTGAAGCGCGAAACGTTGTTCAGGTCGCCGCCGATGCGGCGATTGTCCTGGCGGGACCAGGCGCGGTCGGTACGGTACAGCTGCGACTTGGGCGCCATCCAGGCCGCGCTCAAGGTACTGGTCTTCGAGTCGGTCAGCCACAGCCTGCTGGTGAGGTCTACCCACGGATTGCCTTCGGGCAGGTAGTGATAGCGGGCGGTGTAGGTGTCGATCCGGATTTCGCTGGTGGGGTACTGGTAGATGCCGGCGGTACCGTAGCGGAAGATGTCCGACGGCATGATCTCGCCCATGTGTCCGTCGAACCGGCGGTAGCCCAGGTCCAGGGTATGGTCGTCGGCCAGCCGCCAAGTGGTCTTGAGCAGGTAGGAGTCGGTCTCGGACGACGAATTGAGCACCTCCTCGCCGGCGTTGTAGGTGTTGGCGACGCTCGGCTGTTCGTCACCGTCGCGGTCGTAGAGCCGGTAGCGGTCCTGGCCCTTCTTGCCGGAAAAGTAGTTGCCCTGGTTGCGGTGCGCATAGGCCGCCACCAGGTCGAAGCGTTCATGGGAGTAGCCGAAGGCGGCGCTGCCGGACTCGGCCTTGGAGCCGAACAGGCTGCCGCGTTGGTCGCGCGGTACCGCGCTCAGGTCCTCGTCCCTGGCGTTGCGGTTGCGGTGCTCGGGCTCCACGCCGTTGTTCCACAAGTTGCCGGTCAGGCGCACGCCGACATCCTTGCCATCGACCAGGATGTCCTCGACGCCGATGGTCTTCATCTCCACAGAGCCGCCGATCGCTCCCGAGCGGGTGCTGGGGCCCTTGTTCACGGTGACGCTGCTGATCAGGTCGGGGTCGATGTAGCTGCGCTGCTGGGTACCGCCGTAGCCCCGGTAGACATCCACCGCCTGCTCCGAGCCATCGACCCTGACCGCCACCCGGCTCTGCCCCTGGATGCCGCGGATGTTGACGTCCAGCGCGCCACCGTTGCGGCTGTCGCCCACCTGCACGCCGGCCACGCCCTTGAGCATGTCGCCCACCGAAACGGTGCTAAAGCGGTCGAGGTCTTCGCGCGACAGGTGCACCGTAGAGCGCGGCGCGCGGTAGGTGTCGCGCTGCGGGTCAACCAGCTCGCTGGCCGCGACCATTGTCGGCGTCAATTCCGTCGCTGTCGCCGATGCCTGGGCCTGTGGGATGAGGATGTACGCGCCCCGCGCGTTCGGCAGCAGTTGCAGGCCGCTGTTGGCCAGCAGCCGCCGGCCCCCTTCCTGCAAGGTATAGCGCCCCTTGAGCGCCGGAGCCGCGCGGCCGCGGGTCAGCTCGGGGTCATAGGACAACAGCAGGCCCGATTGGCTGGCGAACACGCCCAGCGCGGTGCCCAGCGGCCCCTGGGCGATGTCGTAGTCGCGCGGCGTGGCATCGTCGAGCCGGGTGGACGCCACGGCCGGGGTATCGGCGGCCTGGGCCAGGGTCGAAGCCGTGCCCATCAGGCAGCCGAGCATCGCGCAACGCACGGCGAAGCTGATCGGGGACAAGTGTTGCGAAGGACGCGAAACAGGGGAAAGCCGACGAATTGCGGGCATGCTTTTCTCGCTCGTGAGGTCAGTGCCCGGCACTCGATGCGGGCTTGCACCCCTTCTGTCGCATGACGGCGAAAAAGGTATATGCGTGCGATTCGCATTTTCACTTGATCTTGTGATTTAACCAAATCTAGTGATAATTGTTTGCATTTGCGCCCTGACGCCTCCCAGCCATGACCCTTTTCAAGTCCCCGCCGCGGCCCGCCAAGCACTGCGCCGTCACCACGCTGTATATCGAGCACCACGCCTGGTTGCGCGGCTGGCTGGCGTACCGGTTGCGCTCCTGGGGGCGCGGCGTGGCCGACGATCTGGCCCAGGACATCTTCGTGCGCTTGCTCGCCAGCCGCGACAGCAACCAGCCCGACACCCTGCGCCAGCCGCGCGCCTACCTGACACGCATCGCCAACTGCGTGCTGGTCAGCTGGCGCCGCCGCCATTCGCTGGAGCAGGCCTGGCTCGAAGCGCTGGCGCTGGTGCCCGAGGCGCTGCAGCCGTCGCCCGAGCAGCAGAGCGTCATCCTCGAGACCCTGCATGAGATCGACGCGGTGCTCGACAGCCTGCGCCCACGGGTCAGGCAGGCGTTCCTGATGGCCAGCCTGGACGGCATGAAACAGAAAGACATTGCCCAGGCCCTGAACATCGCGCTGCCAACGGTGAAGAAGTACATCCACGAGGGCTACATGGCCTGCCTGAGCCAGATGCCCGATGAGTGACCAACCCGCCATTGCCCAGGCCGTGCTCGCCAAGGCCGCCGCCTGGCTGCTGCTGATGCAGGAAGGCCCGCTGACGCCAGCGCAACAGCTCGAGCTGGAACGCTGGCGGCGCCGCGACCCGGACCACGAACGCGCCTGGAAGCGCGCCGAGCGCCTGCTGACGCGCCTCGGCACCCTGCCACCGACCCTTGCCCGGCAGACACTCGTTCGCCCGCAGGACAGCAGCCGTCGCACCGTGCTGCGTGGCCTGCTGGTGCTGATCGGCGCGGCCCCGCTGGGCTGGTGGGTATGGCGGCAGACCCAGGAGGGTATCGACTACCAGACCGCAGTGGGCGAGCGCCGCGAACTGCTGCTGAGCGATGGCACCCAGGTCACTCTAAACAGCCACAGCGAGCTGCGAGTGGCGTATTCGGCCGAGGAGCGCCTGCTGCACCTGCGCCGTGGCGAGGCGTACATCGTCACCGCCGCGGACCCGTCGCGGCCGTTGCAGGTGCGGAGCGAACATGGCCTGATGCAGGCGCTGGGCACCCGCTTCAGCGTGCGCCAACGCCCTCGCGAGACTCAGCTCGCGGTCTATGAAGGCGCCGTGCGCGTCACCCCCGAGGCCGGCAGTGCCACCGTCATCCACGCAGGCTCGCAGGTGCGCTTCGACCGCGACCGGCTCGGCCTGGTGGAAATCGCCCGCGACACCCAGCTGGCCTGGCGCAATGGCTTGCTGGTGGTCGACGACATGCCGCTGTTGCAGTGGGCCCAGGAATTGATGCGCTACAGCGACCAGCGTCTGGTCTGCGACCCGGCCGTGGCCGAGTTGCGGGTCTCCGGCAGCTTCCCGGTCGATGACCTGCCTCTGGCCTTGGCCATGCTGAGCGAGAGCCATGGCCTGCGCGCGCGCGGCGAAGCTGGCGGGATGTTCATCAGTCGCTGAAACAGGGGCCAAAGGCCTCAACCACGCGACGAAATGCCAGCATCCGGCCATTGCCCCGGCACCATCGCCAATGGGATGATTCGTATTTGCAACGAATTCTCATCAAGGTCATGCCCGTGCCCCCCAAGCTCCTCCTCGCCGAAGACGACCCGCGCCTGCGCCAGGACCTGGAACAGCACTTCATGCGCCGTGGCTTCAGCGTCCGGACCTGCGAGAACGGCACCCAGGCATTGAACACGATGCAGCAGGCCCCCTTCGACCTGCTACTGCTGGACATCATGCTTCCCGGCATCGATGGCCTGAGCCTGCTCGACGAACTGCGCCGGCACCAGGCGGTACCGGTAATGCTGATGTCGGCCCTGGGCGCCGAGCAGGACCGCATCAGCGGCTTCACCCGCGGCGCCGACGACTACCTGCCCAAGCCCTTCAGCCTGGCCGAACTGGATGCCCGGATCGATGCGCTGCTGCGCCGGGTGGCGCTGGACCGGCGCCAGTCCATGCCACGCAATGCCTGCACGCTGACCTTCGATACCGCCAACCATGATGTCGCCCAGCATGGCCAGAGTGCCGGGCTGACCGGTTCCGAATACCGCTTGCTGGTGACCCTGCAAGCCCATCCCGGCGAGGCGCTGAGCAAGGCATTTCTGTACCAGAGCGTCCTGCACCGGGCCTATACCCGCCTCGACCGCGGCCTGGATGTGCATGTGTGCAACCTGCGCCGCAAGCTCGCCGCCATCGGCGCCAGCCACCTGGAAATCCAGGCCGTGCGCGGCCAGGGCTATATCCTGGTCGATGCGGGCAACACCTGATGCGCCGTCATCCGCTGCTGTGGAAACTGGCGCTGTTGCAGGTGTGCTTCTGCCTGCTGCTGACCTGGCTGATCTGGACCTGGGGCCTGTCGGTCGAACGCAGCACCTACTTCCTGGCCCCCGCCGACCGGGTGTTCCTCGCCGGCTTCGCCGAACAGGCCGAGCAGGCCTGGCGCGCGGAAGGTGCCGATGGCGTGGAACGCTTGCGCCGTCGGCTCGAAGCCGATGAGAACACCTGGGTCGCCATCATCGGCCCTCATCTGCAAAGCCTAGGCACTACCGCGCTGAGCGCTGATGAAGCCAGCCGCCTGACCTTCATGCGCAAACTCGACTGGCCGATGAGCCGGCGCCTGCAGGACGAGCTGCCATACGTGAGCATTGCCTTCCCCGAACACCCCGAGGACGGCCGCCTGGTCATCCAGCTCCCCGAACACCTGCTGCCCACCGGCCTGACACCCTGGACCCACGTAGTCACCCACGGCGTGGCCCCCGCCCTGCTCGCCCTGTTGCTGGGCCTGGCGCTGTACCGCCATCTGGTCGTGCCACTCAATCGCCTTCGCGACCGCGCCGACGCCCTGCGGGCTGATGACCTGGATGGCCCCAGGCTGCCCCTGCAGGAACGCCGCGACGAACTGGGCGAGCTGGCCCAGGCCTTCGAGCACATGGCCGTGCGCCTGCGCAAAAGCCTCGACCAGCAACGCCTGCTGCTACGTACCCTGTCCCATGAACTGCGCACGCCGCTGGCGCGCCTGCGCATCGCCCACGACAGCGAATTGCCGGAGGAGCAACTGCGACAGCGCCTGGACCGCGAGGTGGACGACATGCAGAAACTGCTG
Organism: Pseudomonas sp. P65(2024); assembly: GCF_057480955.1. Taxonomy (NCBI): domain Bacteria; kingdom Pseudomonadati; phylum Pseudomonadota; class Gammaproteobacteria; order Pseudomonadales; family Pseudomonadaceae; genus Pseudomonas; species Pseudomonas sp. P65(2024). The sequence goes on along the minus strand of NZ_JBLIYX010000011.1, from coordinate 75,423 downwards.
GAGGACACCCTCGATCTGGCCTGGCTGGACACCGAGCAACCGCAACTGGCGACCGAGCCGGTACTGGTGCTCTCGGTCTGGGAGGCGCTGGTCCAGGACAGCTGCTTCGAAAGCGGCTGGCCGGTCGAACGGCTGCCCTGCTCACTCGGCCTCGACTGCCAGGTGCAGGCGCACCTGGACAGCCTGGCCCAGGCCTTGGAAAACCTGCTGCGCAACGCAATCCGCCATTCGCCCGCCATTGGCCGGGTCGGCCTGGACGGTTGGCGCGAGGGCGCCTTCTGGCACCTGTGCCTGCGCGACCAAGGGCCCGGAGTACCAGAGGATGAACTCGAGCAGATCTTCCAGCCCTACCGCCGCCTGCCCGGCAGCGGCGCCGGCTTCGGCCTGGGCCTGGCCATCGCCCGGCGCGCCATCGAGCTGCAGGGCGGGCGCCTGTGGGCGAGCAATGGGCATCCTGGCCTGTGCCTGCACCTACTGTTGCCGGCAAGCGAAAGTGTTTAGAAAGTTAATGCGCTTTACTCTCAAATACGATTTATTAGCATCTGTGATTTCTTGAATTCAGCCCGCCGTGCCGGAGATCACACATGTCGCCCCGCCCGCTTCCTCTCGCCCCCTTCCTGCTGCTGTCCAGCTGCCTGCTGAGCAGCGCCGTGCAGGCCGCCAACCAGCCAGAACCGATCGTGCTGGAAAGCCAGAACGTAGTGGCCACCGCCCTGGAGGAGACCAAGCAGGCGCCGGGTGTGTCGGTCATCACCGCCGAGGACATCCAGAAACGCCCACCGGCCAACGACCTGTCGCAGATCATCCGCACCATGCCGGGGGTCAACCTGACCGGCAACTCCACCAGCGGCCAGCGCGGCAACAACCGGCAGATCGATATCCGCGGCATGGGGCCGGAGAACACCCTGATCCTGGTCGACGGCAAGCCGGTCAGCAGCCGCAGCTCGGTGCGCTACGGCTGGCGCGGCGAACGCGACTCGCGCGGCGACACCAACTGGGTGCCGGCCGACCAGGTCGAGCGCATCGAGGTGATCCGCGGCCCGGCGGCGGCACGCTACGGCTCCGGCGCCATGGGCGGGGTGATCAACATCATCACCAAGCAACCGACGGGCGAACCCCACGGCAACATGACCGTGTACCAGAACTTCCCGCAGCACGGTGACGAAGGCGCCACCAAACGCGTGAGCTTCGGCCTCAACGGCCCACTGACCGACACCCTGAGCTACCGCGTCTACGGCAACGTGGCCAAGACCGACGCGGACGACTGGGACATCAACGCCGGCCACCAGTCCGCGCGCACCGGCACCCAGGCCGGTACCTTGCCCGCCGGCCGCGAAGGCGTGCGCAACAAGGACCTCAACGGCCTGCTGAGCTGGCGCCTGACGCCGGAACAGACCCTGGAGCTCGAAGCCGGCTTCAGCCGCCAGGGCAACCTGTACGCGGGCGATACGCAGAACACCAACTCCAACGCCAACGTCAAAAGCATGCTCGGCAAGGAGACCAACATTCTCTACCGCGAGAACTTCGCCATCACCCACCGTGGCGATTGGGACTTCGGCAGCAGCATGGCCTTCCTGCAATACGAGAAGACCCGCAACCAGCGCATCAACGAAGGCCTGGCCGGCGGCACCGAAGGCATCTTCAGCAACACCGACTTCTACACATCGACGCTGCGCGACCTGACCGCCCACGGTGAGCTCAACCTGCCACTGCACGCCTGGCGCGACCAGACCCTGACCCTGGGCAGCGAGTGGAGCCAGCAGAAACTGGACGACCCCAGCGCCAACACCCAGACCACCAGCGAAGGCGGCAGCGTGCCCGGCCTGGCCAGCAGCGGCCGCAGCACCAGCAGCCAGGCGCAGATCTTCTCGCTGTTCGCCGAGGACAACATCGAACTGCTGCCCGGCACCATGCTCACTCCGGCGCTGCGCTTCGATCACCACAGCATCGTCGGCGACAACTGGAGCCCGTCGCTCAATCTGTCCCATGCGCTGAGCGACACCCTGACGCTCAAGGCCGGCATCGCCCGCGCCTACAAGGCGCCGAACCTGTACCAGCTCAACCCCGACTACCTGCTCTACAGCCGTGGCCAGGGCTGCTACGGGCAGAGCACCAGCTGCTACCTGCAGGGCAACGCGCACCTGGAAGCCGAGACCAGCGTCAACAAGGAACTGGGCATCGAGTTCCAGGACAACGGCTGGGTCGCCGGCCTGACGTACTTTCGCAACGACTACAAGAACAAGATCGACTCTGGCCTGAGCGGCATCGGACAGGCATCCGGCGGTGTCGGCGCCAACGCCAACGCCACCCTCTACCAGTGGGAGAACATCCCCAAGGCGTTGGTCGAGGGCCTCGAGGGTACCCTGACCATCCCGCTGAGCGAACAGCTGAAGTGGAGCAACAACTTCACCTACATGCTGCAGTCGAAGAACAAGACCACCGGTGAGACCCTGTCGGTGACCCCGGCCTACACCCTCAACTCGATGCTCGACTGGCAAGCATCGGACGACCTGTCGCTGCAGCTGAGCGTGGCGTGGTACGGCAAGCAGACGCCGAAGAAGTACGACTACCAGGGCAAACGGGTCACCGGCACCGCCAACGACCAGGTGGCCCCTTACGCCCTGGTCGGCGCCAGCGGCACCTATGCGCTCACTAAAAACCTGAGCGTGACCGCCGGCATCGACAACCTGTTCGACAAACGCCTGTACCGGGCCGGCAACGCCCAGGCGGTGAACGGTATCGAGGGCGCAGGCGCGGCCACCTACAACGAACCCGGGCGCACCCTCTACACCAGCCTGACCGCCTCCTTCTGAACCCGTGCCGCCGTTGCATCCGACGATGCCGCGGCGGCCTGTCATGGATGACCTCACGAGAACGCCCGATGAAGATCCTTTTCCTTATCATGACACTGGTGCTGAGCGGTTCGGCCCTGGCCCAGCCGCAACCCGAGCAGAAGATGGACACGACCCTGCTGCAGCGCCAGGACCTGGCCTATCGCTTCAGCCACCTCGACCTGGATTCGCGCGACGGCCAGCGCCATTACCGCCTGTGGATCGGCCAGCCCCGGCGCCCGGCCCCCGCCAGCGGTTACCCGGTGCTATGGATGCTCGACGGCAACGCCGCCATCAGCGCCCTTGAGCCAGAGCAACTGCAGGCGCTGGCCGGCGGCCAGGCACCGCTGCTGGTCGCCATCGGTTACCAGACTGACCAACGCATCGAGCGTGCCGCCCGTACCTACGACTACACCCCCGTGGTGCCCGGGCTGGCCGAGCAACGCGATCCCCTGACCGGCCAGGCCAGCGGTGGCGCCGATGAATTCCTCGATCTGCTGGAGCAACGCATGCGTCCGATGGTCGCCGCTGTGGCGCCCGTCGACCCGCAACGACAGACACTTTGGGGCCACTCCTATGGCGGGCTGTTGACGCTGCACACACTGTTCACCCGCCCGCGGCTGTTCAGCGACTATGCGGCGGCCAGCCCATCGTTATGGTGGAACGACGGCGCCATCGTGGCCGAGATGCAAGGGTTGCAGGAGCGGCTGGGCAGCCACCAGCCTAGCCTGCTGCTGATGCGCGGCACGCGGGAACCGGCCAACCCCCGAGGGCCGCTGCAGGGCGATGTGCAACGACCTGCCCGGACGCTGGTGGCCAGTCTGGCCGGAGTGAAGGGATTGTCAGCGACTTTCCAGCCATTCGACGGCCTGGACCACGGGCCAATGCTGCCGGCCTCGCTGTGGTTCGTGATGGACAGGATGTCCAAGTCGGCTCAGTGAGCCGTCATCCAGCCTGGCGCACGGTGTCCCGCAGAAAATCATCCAGCAACCCGGTGTCCCCCCTCGTCACCGGTACTTCCCGCGCCTCTCCTGCCCGCGCCAGCTCGGCCTCGATGAACCCATGCAATACCTCATCCCGCGGTCCGTGCTCGGCCTCGCCGCTGCGGCGCTTCACAACCAGCAGCGCGTCGATCGCCGCCTGCAGTCGCGGGTCATCGACGGTACGCGCCATCAACGCGGCGAACGCCGTCGGCGGCATGCCCAGTCCCTGGTCGATCCAGCGCACCGCCAGCAACGGTCGCAGCACATACAGGTACTTCTTGAAACGCACCGTCTCGCCCATCAGGTAGCCGCGCAGGTTCTTGCGTGCCATCGACAGGTAGTGGTGGCGCACGGCGCGCGGCGAGTAGAAAGCCTCGCCCAGCTCGCGCAAACGCCCGGTAGCTTCGGCGTCGGCGCGGTACACCAGCGGCGAGCCCAGCCACTCGAGCAAGCTCGGGTTGGCGCCGCGCATCAGGCGCAGGGCCTTGCGCAGCTCCCAACCGCTGATGTCCAGTTCGTCGCAGAGCGGCCGCTCGATCACATCGCGAGGCTCGTCCACCCGCAAGTACCAGTCGTTGCGCGGCACGTAGACAAAGCGCACATCATAATCGCTGTCCGGCGAAGCGAAGCCCCAGGCACGGCTGCCGGACTCGCAGGCATAGAGCACATTCACCTCGTGCTCGCGCTCGATACGTTGCAATTCATCGAGCACCCGGGCATGCATGGCCTCGGGCAATGGGTGGGGGTCGTCCTGATACATGTCTTCGTTCCTTGTACAGGGCGCCATAGGGCGCCCATTTCAACCTTTCACGCACACCACCTGACGCAGGGTATGCACCACTTCGACCAACTCCCGCTGGGCCTGCATCACCGCATCGATGTCCTTGTAGGCCATCGGGATCTCGTCGATCACATCCTTGTCCTTGCGGCACTCCACATGGGCGGTGGCACGCTGCTGGTCCTCGACGGTGAAGCGGCTCTTGGCTTTGGTACGGCTCATCACCCGGCCCGCGCCGTGGCTGCACGAACAGAACGCCTCCTCGTTACCCAGACCACGGACGATGAAGCTCTTGGCGCCCATGGAGCCGGGAATGATGCCCAACTGGCCCTTCTGCGCCGACACCGCACCCTTGCGGGTCACCAGCACCTCGCGGCCGAAGTGCTGCTCCTTCTGCACATAGTTATGGTGGCAGTTGACCGCCTCGAGGCTGGCCTCGAACGGTTTGCCCAGCACCTTTCGGGTGGCGGCAACCACCGCCTGCATCATCAGCTCGCGGTTGTGCCGGGCGAAGTCCTGCGCCCACTCGACCGCCTCGACATAGTCGGCGAAGTGCCGGCTGCCTTCCTCGAAATACGCCAGGTCCCGGTCCGGCAGGTTGACCATGTGCTGACGCATGTCGGCCTGTGCCAGTTCGATGAACAGGTTGCCGATGGCGTTACCGACACCACGCGAGCCGCTGTGCAGCATGAACCAGACCCGGTCGGCCTCGTCCAGGCAAACTTCGATGAAATGGTTGCCGCCCCCCAGTGTCCCCAGGTGCTGGCGGTTGTTGGTCTTCTCCAGCCGCGGTTGCTTGTCGGTGATCGCCTTGAAGCGCCCGGCCAGGCCGCTCCATACCTGGTCGGCCTGGTTCGGCACATTGTCCCAGGCGCCCTGGTCACGACGACCGAAGGTCTTGCCATGGGGCACGGCTTTTTCGATGGCCGTGCGCAGGCCGTGCAGGTTGTCCGGCAGGTCGCGGGCGTGCAGCGAGGTGCGTGCGGCGATCATGCCGCAGCCGATGTCCACGCCCACCGCCGCCGGAATGATCGCGCCCACGGTGGGGATCACGCTGCCGATGGTCGAGCCCTTGCCCAGGTGCACATCCGGCATCACCGCCAGGTGCTTGAAGATGAACGGCATCTTCGCCGTGTTCATCAGTTGCTTGCGGGCGTCGTCCTCGACCGGCACGCCGTCGGTCCACAGTTTGATCGGCTTGCCGCCCGCCACTTCGAGTATGTTCATTGCCTTGTTCCTTGTTGCGCTACGTCGTGTCGCAAAGGGTCAACCCGCCTTGAGGCTGACCATTCCATTCAATACCTGATCCAGACCACCGAACACCGAAATCCGGTCGATGCGCTCGGCCACCCGCTCCAGGGTTTCCAGCTCCTTCAGGCGCAGGGCCGTCGGGTTGCCTTCCATCACCTTGGCGGTGTTGAGCAGCGAACGGGTCGCCTGGGTTTCCTCACGGCGCCGGATCACGTTGGCCTGGGCGGCCTTTTCCGCCTCCACCACCTGCGCCAGCAGGGTCTTCATTTCGCCCGGCAGGATGATGTCGCGCAGCCCGAGGCTGCCCACCTCCAGGCCACTGCCCGGCAACTGCGCCTGCAGGTGCTCGGTAACGCTGTCGTCGATCAGTTGTTTGTTCTCCAACAGCTCATCGAGGGTGCGGGTACCCACCGCCGCACGCAGGCCGAACTGCAGCTCGCGGTACAGGTGCTCAACTGGCTTGCTCATCTGCCCATGGGCACCGAGCACGTCGGTATAACGCCAGTTGGCCACCAGGCTCAGGCGCAGGTTGACCTTGTCGCGGGTGAGGATCTCCTGGCCGCTCACCTCCAGCGCCTGCAGGCGGGTGTCGACCATCTCCACCGCTACCTGGCTGCCGCAGCGCCAGTAGCCATGCTGCCCGGGCTCGAGCAAACCGGCCACCACGCCGTCAATCTTCAGCACGCCGACATGGAAAGCCGGCACCAGCGCCAGCAGTACATGGTCCATGCCGGCGATTCCAGGACGATTCAGGCGGGTCACCAACTCGGCGTCCAGGCACTGGCCGTGGGTCAGGTCGATACGTTGCAGCTCGTGCCTGGCCTGGTCTTTCCAGTAGGCACGGCGGCTGTCCGGCGGCAGCACTTCGACCAGCTTGCCGTCCTCGAAGTGCAGCCCGACCTCATGCTCGCTCAGGTCCATGCACACCAGGTGCTGGTCCATGCCACGGGCGAGCAACTCCCGGACGTTGACGTCCGAAACCGGGCGACGCGTGTCCACCGTGTCCACCACCACCTGGGCGCCACAGCGCCAGAAGCCGTGCTGCCCGGCCGGCAGCAGGTCGACCACGACACCGTCGATGCGCAGCACACCGACACTGAAGGTCGGCACCGTCACCAGCAGCACGTTGTCCATGCCGGCGATTCCCGGTTTGTTCAGGCGTGCCAGCAGTTCGGCGTCCAGGCGCCGCCCCTGGGCCAGGTCGATCCGCGTCAGGCTCTGCCGGGTCGGGCCTTTCCATTGCAGGCGGCGGCTGTCGGCTGCCAGCAGTTCCTTCAACTGACCATCCTCGAAACGCAGGCCCACTTCGTTTTCGGCCATGTCCAGGGTAAGGAAATACTGCTCGACCAACGCCGGCTCATGTTGGCGCAGATAGCGCTCGAGGGGATAGTCGTGCAGCGGGGAATCCTGGGGGCAGTTCTTCAGCGTCAGCCGCCCCTGCCAATCGAAACGCTTGTACTGGCCCGGCTCGAGGATCGCCTCGAAATCGCCATCGTTCAGCAACAGGCCGTGTTCGTTCTTCTTCACTACAAAGCGCTTCAACATGTTCATCTTGCTCATCCTTTGTTCAATGTCCTTGGTTGCCGGTGGTCGCCAACCCAGCGGGCGTCGCGAGCGAAGCCTGGCGGAGTCCGGGGCCGGGAGCGTTGCTCCAGCGGCCACCCTCGTTGCGCCAAGCCCGGCCGGCGAGCCGGGTGGGCCAGCGGTGGGCCAGGCGTCCTTCGCAGTGACGGGCCGTCCTGGCCCTGCTTGCGTTGCCTGTGCCCCACCGGCGGGTGTTGCGGTTACAGCTACCTTAGGAGGGTAGTGCCGGGGCTTTGCCCGGCGAGCGTCTGCGCCAGCCTTTCCAGGGGCCCAGCGCAGCAATGACCGGTCGTTGCGGCGGCGGCATGCACGACACCGACACCTGAAGGTGGGTACGTGCACCGGCGGGGGGTTCCCCTTTCCCGAGGGCCTGCCTGGCGATGCGGTCAAGAGGGATATAGCGAGCGGCGTGCCAGGTTTTCATTTGGCATAGATAAGATTATTTAACTTATTGTTTTATATAGAATTATTTTTATCTTATTCATTTGCACACCACTGCAAGCACTCATGGAGATTCTTTTTTCGTATATCATCGGATAGCAATTTATCTTTTAGGATAATCAAGGATGCGCAAGCCTCTCGTCGCCATCGGCTTCCTCGGTACCACCCTCGACCGCAACGGCAAGGGCGCCGCACGCTGGAACCGCTGGCGGCCAACCATCGGCCTGTGCCAGCAAGCCGACCTGCCTCTGGACCGCCTGGAACTTATCCACGGCCCCGGCGCCCGCGACCTCGGCCTGGCCGAGCGGATTCGCGCCGACATCCAGCAGGTCTCGCCCGGCACCGAAGTGCGCCTGCACCCGCTTGCGCTGCGCAACCCGTGGGACTTCGAGGAGGTCTACGGCGCCCTGCACGACTTCGCCAGCGGCTATACCTTCGACACCGAGCGCGAGGACTATCTGGTGCACATCACCACCGGTACCCACGTCGCGCAGATCTGCTGGTTCCTGCTCACCGAGGCGCGCTACCTGCCAGCGCGCCTGGTGCAGACCTCGCCCTCGCGCAAGCAGGACGAAAACAGTGACCCGGCCGGAATCGCCACCCTGATCGACCTCGACCTGTCGCGCTACGACCCGATCGCCTCGCGCTTTCGCCGCGAGCAGGTCGAGGGGCAGTCGCTGCTCAAGTCCGGCATCGCCACGCGCAACCAGGATTTCAATCGCACCATCGAACAGATCGAGCGGGTCGCCCTGCGCTCGAAGGCCCCCATGCTGCTAGTCGGCCCGACCGGCGCCGGGAAGTCATTTCTGGCCCGCCGCGTCCATGAGCTCAAGCGCGGGCGCCATCAGCTGGGCGGGCGCTTCATCGAAGTGAACTGCGCCACCCTGCGCGGCGACGGTGCCATGTCGACCCTGTTCGGTCACGCCAAGGGCGCCTTCACCGGCGCCCAGAACGCCCGCGACGGCCTGCTGCGCGCCGCCGACGGAGGCATGCTGTTCCTCGACGAGATCGGTGAACTGGGCGCTGATGAGCAGGCCATGCTGCTCAAGGCCATCGAGGAAAAACGCTTCTTCCCGCTGGGCGCGGACCGCGAAGTGGAAAGCGACTTCCAGCTGATCGCCGGCACCCACCGCGACCTGCGCGCCAAGGTCGCCGACGGCTCGTTCCGCGAGGACCTGTTCGCCCGCATCAACCTGTGGACCTTCGCCCTCCCCGGCCTGGCCGAACGCCGCGAGGACATCGAGCCGAACCTCGATTTCGAACTGCAGCGCCATGCCCGCGAACAAGGGCGTCAGGTGCGTTTCAACCTCGAGGCCAAGCGCCGCTACCTGGCTTTCGCCCATGCCGGCGAGGCCCGCTGGGCCGGCAACTTCCGCGAGCTATCGGCGTCGATCACGCGCATGGCGACCCTGGCCGACAGCGGGCGTATCGATGAGGAAATGGTCGAGGAAGAGATTGCCCGGCTGCGCTATGCATGGGGCCTGGAGTCGGCCAGCGAGCCACTTTTGGCCGACCGCTCACTCGACCTGTTCGACCAGGTGCAGTTACAGGCGGTGATCGACGTCTGCCGCCGCGCACCGAGCCTGTCAGAAGCCGGGCGTCAGCTGTTCGCGGTATCGCGTCAGGAGAAGGCCAACCCCAACGACGCCGACCGCCTGCGCAAGTACCTGGCCCGCTTCGGGCTGGAGTGGCAGCAACTAAAGTCGTAGGGCTTGCCAGCCCGCTGGCACAGTGCTGTATGCTTGGCCGGTCTTCAGGGCGGGGTGAAAGTCCCCACCGGCGGTAAATCGAAAGATGAGCCCGCGAGCGCCCCGGCCATGCCGGGGGTCAGCAGATCTGGTGCGACTCCAGAGCCGACGGTCATAGTCCGGATGAAAGAAGGCGTTTGGCAGGGGCCGTCCGGGCGCCCCTGCGCGCGCATTATGTTCGCCCCGAGACGTTCATCGATCATTCACGAGGAGCGTTTCATGTCCACCATGCTCAACACGCAATTCCCCAACGTCAGTGCCGCCATCGCCGCCTTCCAGGCCGGGCGCCCCGTGCTGCTGCTCGACGACGACGACCGCGAGGACGAAGCCGATATCGTCGCCGCCGCCGAGAACCTTTCGCTGCAGACCATGGCCATGATGATCCGCGACTGCAGCGGCATCGTCTGCCTGTGCCTGGACGAAGCCACCGTCGACGCCCTGCAGCTGGCGCCGATGGTGCAAAACAACCAGGCCCGCCATGGCACCGGCTTCACCGTCACCATCGAGGCCGCCGAAGGGGTCAGCACCGGCGTGTCGGCACAGGACCGCATCACCACCATCGAGGCCGCGCTGCGCTCGACCGCGCAGGAACGTCATATCGTCAGCCCAGGCCATGTGTTCCCGCTGCGCGCTCGCGATGGCGGCGTACTGACCCGCCGCGGCCACACCGAAGGCTCGGTGGACCTGGCCCGCCTGGCCGGCCTGCGCCCGGCGGCGGTGCTGTGCGAACTGATGAACCCCGACGGCAGCATGGCCCGCGGCGAGCAGGTGGCGGTGTATGCGCGGCAGTACAACCTGCCGGTGCTGACCATCGAGGAACTGGCGCGCTATCGCGAGACGATGGTCGAGTTGCAGGCCGAGCCGGCCTGATACCTGAGCAAGCCCGCCCCCGGTCAGCGTGGGAGCGGGCTTGCCCCGCGATGAGGCCAGGCCTCAACGCAACCCCAGCGGCCCCTTCAGAAACTCGTACAACCCCGCCGCACTCTTGCGATAGCCATCAGCCGTCAGGTGCACCAGATCCGGCCGCGCCAGCCCACCTGCCTGCCAGCCGGCAATCGAGCACGGCCCACCCATGAACCCTTGCCAATCCCAGAACAGCGCCTTGTGCTTGTACGCCATCTGCTTCTGGATACGGATCACCGAGGCCAGCGGTTGCGGCTGGCGCGCCGCACAGCTGCGCGCCTTGCGCTGCTTGATCGAGTCTGGCGGACCGACCAGCAGGATCGCCGCCTGCGGCAGGTCCTTGCGCAGGCCCGTGAGGGTCGCGTCCAGTTGCGTCTGGTACAGCGCCAGGTCGAGCTTGTCGTCGAACGCTTCATTGGTGCCGTAAGCCAGGATCACCAGGTCAGGCCGCACGGCCTTGAGGCTGTCGCGCCAGCCCGGCTGCCACTTGTCCACCACGTCCAGGCGCGCGCCGTTGATGCCCAGCGCCGAGTAGGTCACCCCGGCATGCTTCTGCCCCTGGATGTACCAGCCACCCAAAGCGACACCCCGACCGCCCTCGACACTCAACTGCACCGGCAGGCCGACATTGGCGTAGGCCGGACTGAAGCGCCACTGGCCATTGCTGGCCGGCAGCACGCGGCGCTGGCCGCCATTGACGAAGAGGCTGGCGCTGGTGGTCGACTGGTACAGCGCCGAAACCTTGTAGCGCTGGCGATCCTCGTCCCGCGCCTGCAGCACCACGCTGGCACGATTGGCCAACGGCAGCGACAGGTAGCCCCCCAACGGAAACCGCGAGCTCTGCTGGTTGCGCGCCGACACCAGCTCCCACTGGCGCTTCTCGCTCTTGATGATCACCCGGTCGTTGCGGATCCCCGGCACTGGCGAAGCCGGCACCAGGCCGATGCCACCGTCGCCGTAGCGCGCCTGCAACAGCTTGCGCAGCTCGCCGCTGAACAGGTCGGCGGCGGTATGCGAGTCTCCCAGCTGGACGATGGCGACCGGCGCCCGGCCGGCATTGCGCAGCTTGCCGGCGAGCAAGGCCAGGTTGCCGTCCTGGCGGGTGGCTGGCGCGGCGGCTGGCCGGGCCGTGGGCTGGGCGCTCACGCTGTTGGCGCCGGTGCTGCAACCCGGCGCGGCGCTGATCAGCAGGGCCAGGCCCAGCAGGTGATGCCATTGGCGCATCTCAATGTCCTGTAACGGTCAGGCCCGGAAAACTGATCAGCGACAGAACCTGTTCGGCGATCATCTTCTGGCCTGTGATGGTGAAATGAATGCCGTCGTCGACCCGCACCTTGACCCGCTTGCCCTGCGGTGTCTGCACCGTATACGAGAAGTTGGCGTCGGGGTAGCCGAGGATCGGGTTGGCCGAGACATAGTGCTGGCCGAACAGCGCGGTCTGCTCCTGGTATAGCCCGCTGAGGTAGCCCATGGCCGTGGACAATCGCGCCTTCTCCATGTTCGGCGGCCCGACCCAGATCACCTGCACGTTGTGCGCGCGGGCCTGCTCAAGGATCGAATCGATACGGGCGCGGTAGGCGACCTCCCACTCCGGCGACTTGAAGCGCAGGAACGGCTTGCCCTTGCCCTGGGGCATGTCCCACGGGTCGTTTGGGCCGAGGAACACCACCATCAGGCGCACGTTCGGTTCGTGATCAAGGGTGTCGGCCACGGTCTTCGGCCAGTTGAAGAAGCCCGGGTAAGCAAGGCCGGTGCTTTGCTTGCTGAGGTTGACGGTGCGGATCTGGTAGCGCTTGCGCAGGCTGTTGGCCAGGTGCGGCGCCACGCCCTGCATCAGCGAGTCACCGACCAGGAACACGTCGTCGCCAGCGGCCAGCGAGGCCACGGTACCCGGCTGCAGCAATGCGGGTGCAGGCGCGGGCGGCGCAGGCTGGGCGACAACGACGGGGGCTGGCGCATGAAGCGGCGCAGGCGTCGGCTGCACATGCGCCGGCGTCGACACCGGTGGCAACGGCTTGGCCACGGCCGCCGGGGTTTCCAGATCGACCGTGACCACCGGCTGCGGTGCGGGCAGAACCTCGACCGCCGGCCCCTCGGCCAGTTGCGCCGCGGGCAGCAACTGCTCGAGCAGGTCATCGCGCTGCGCCTCCAGCATGGCCGTCAACTGCGCACCCATGCGCCAGGCCGGCATCTGGCCTAGCAGCGGTATCTCGCAGCTCTGGTGGTATTTCTGCTGGCAGTAGAGCTTGATCGAGTCCTGGTTCAGCCAGAACAGCAATGCGGTGGTGACCACGATCGCATACAAGCCACGGGCGGCGCCCATCTGCACCTGGAACAGCTGTTTGCTATCAGAAGCTTGCATAGATGAACCCCGGCACGCCCGACTGCGAAGCGAAAATCACCAGCGACACGCCGACCCCGAGCGGGATCGGGTACAGCTGCCACGGCAGACGCTGGAACAGCGCGCCACTCTGGCGCAACAGCGCCAGCCACTGTGGATAACTGGCCACGAACAGCACGCAGGCCAACAGCATCAGGCCGGTGGCGCTGTTCAGCCCCGCCAGGCTCAGCTGGCCGATGTCGCCGAGCATCTCCAGCGCGCCGTCCAGCGTCGGGCTGCGGAAGAAGATCCAGGCGAAGGCCACGTAGTGGAAGGTCATCAGGCGCGCCAGCAGGCCGGCGCACGGCAGCCGGGCGAAGCCCGGAAACCACTGGCTGAACAGCTTGGAAATGGCCAGGCCGACACCATGCAGCGCGCCCCAGATGATGAAGTTCACGCTCGCCCCGTGCCACAGGCCGGACACCAGCATCGCCAGCAGCATGTTCAGGTTGCCGCGCCATGCGCCCTTGCGATTGCCGCCCAGCGGGATGTACACGTAGTCGCGGATGAAGCGCGACAGGCTGATGTGCCAGCGCCCCCAGAATTCCTTGAGGTTGTGCGCGGCGTACGGCGCGTCGAAGTTGTCCGGCAGGCGAAAGCCCAGCAGCAGGGCAATACCGGTGACCAGGTTGGTGTAGCCGCTGAAGTTGAAGTAGATCAGCAAGCTGTAGCCGTACACGCTCAACAGCACCTGTTCGGGGCTGGCGCTGCCCGGGGTGTCGAACACCGGGTCGACCCACTCGCTGCCCAGCCAGGCGCTGAGGAAGAACAGCTTGACCACCGCCATCGCGATCAACCCCAGCGCCCGCTGCGGCTCCAGCACCTGGCGCATGGCCGGCGGACGGATCTGCGGCAGCATGTGCAGGGCACGGTTGACCGGCCCGGCCACCAGGCTGGGGAAGAACGCCAGGTACAGGGCCAGGTCCAGCGGCGCCGCCGGCGCCAGTTCGCGGCGGTTGATCGACACCAGGTAGCTGACCGAATGGAAGGTATAGAACGACAGCCCGATCGGCACCAGCACTTCCAGCAGCGGCAGCGACACCTCGAACCCGGCCGCCGCCAGGGCGCCCTGGGCGCCGCCGACGAAGAACTCCTGGTACTTGAACAGGTAGAAGCAGCCCAGCACCAGGGTCAGCAGCAGCACGCGACTGAACCAGCGCCCGGGATAGCGCCCCGCCAGCAGGCCGAGCAGGTACACCAGCGCGCTGTAGCCCAGCAGGATGTACAACGACTGCAGGCTGAAGCTCGCCACCAGGCCATAGCTGGCGGTCAGCAGCAGCAGGTTCTGCAACCGCACGCTCCAGCACAGGCTCCAATAAAGAATGAAGAACAGCGTGAAACAGAGGCCGAATTCGATCGAGAGGAAGCTCACAACGTAGTCCATTACATGACGTCGGGAAGAAAGGTCCCTGACCCTCGGGCCAGAGCGCGCGGATTATGGCAGAGGGCCGTCACCCCCACAATTCGATTGCATCGCCGATTGCAAGATGGCTCGCACCGAACAAGTGCAACAAAATGCGACGAACGATAGGCCCATGCAATTTGCTCCCCCTGCCCCGCTCTGCTAGTGTCGCGCCGTTCTGAATGCCACCGAGACAGTCGCCATGGCCCGCAAAAAAACCTCCATCGATTTCGAACAATCCCTCGCCGACCTGCAAGCCCTGGTCGAACGCCTGGAGAACGGCGAACTGTCGCTGGAAGAGTCGCTGGCCGCCTTCGAGCAGGGCATCGCCCTGACCCGCGATTGCCAGGGCGCCCTGGCCCAGGCCGAGCAGAAAGTGCAGATCTTGTTGGAGCGTGACGGCGAACTGGCTGCCCAGCCGTTCGACGCGGAGCCCGAGGCATGATCGCCCAGTACCAGCAGAGCGCCCAGGCACGGGTCGACGCCGCCCTCGAACCGTTGTTCCAGGCACCGTCGAAGGAACTCGAACGCCTCTATGCCGCCATGCGCTACAGCGTGATGAACGGCGGCAAGCGCGTGCGCCCGCTGCTGGCCTATGCCGCCTGCGAAGCCTTCGGTGTGCCTGCCGAGCATGCCAACGGCGCGGCCTGCGCGGTGGAACTGATCCACGCCTACTCGCTGGTGCATGACGACTTGCCGGCGATGGACGACGACGACCTGCGTCGCGGCCAGCCCACCACCCACAAGGCGTTCGATGAAGCCTGTGCGATCCTCGCCGGCGACGGGCTGCAGAGCCTGGCCTTCAGTGCCCTGCTCGACCCTCACCTGAGCCCGCAGGCCGACGCCATCCGCCTGCAGATGGTCCAGGCCCTGGCCAAAGCCGCCGGCCCCGCCGGCATGGTCGGCGGCCAGGCCATCGACCTCGGCTCGGTGGGCGTCAAGCTGGACCAGCAAGCCCTGGAGTACATGCACCGGCACAAGACCGGCGCGCTGATCGAAGCCAGCGTTCGCCTTGGCGCCCTGGCCAGCGCCCGCGCCGATCAG
This sequence comes from Pseudomonas sp. P65(2024), assembly GCF_057480955.1. Lineage (NCBI taxonomy): Bacteria > Pseudomonadati > Pseudomonadota > Gammaproteobacteria > Pseudomonadales > Pseudomonadaceae > Pseudomonas > Pseudomonas sp. P65(2024). The sequence goes on along the minus strand of NZ_JBLIYX010000011.1, from coordinate 60,078 downwards.
GCCCAGCTTGATGCCCTGCAGACTTATGCACAGGCCATCGGCCTGGCGTTCCAGGTGCAGGACGACATTCTTGACGTGGAGAGCGACACCGCCACCCTGGGCAAGCGCCAGGGCGCCGACATCGCCCGCGACAAGCCGACCTACCCGGCGCTGCTCGGGCTGGAAGCGGCCAAGGCCTATGCCCTGGAGCTGCGCGACCAGGCGCTGGCCGCGTTGGCAGGTTTCGGCGACAACGCTGAGCCGTTGCGAGCGCTCGCCCGCTATATTGTCGAGCGCCGCCACTAAGGCCTGACACATCCCCCTGTAGGAGCGGCCTTGTGTCGCGAAAGGGCTGCAAAGCAGCCCCAGATTCAGCATCAATGCAGAAATTGCCGGGGCCGCTGTGCGGCCCTATCGCGACACAAGGCCGCTGCTACAGGATATCTGCCGCACCGGTGGCCCTCATACACCCGTCCGAATGGGCAGCTTTTCCTACAATGGGGTAAACTGCCGCGTCTTCACACCTATAACGACACGCCTGATGCCCACGACGTTTCAAGAGATCCCCCGCGAACGCCCGGTCACGCCATTGCTGGACCGCGCCGATACGCCCGCCGGCCTGCGCCGGCTGGCCGAAGCCGACCTGGAGACCCTGGCCGACGAGCTGCGCCAGGAGCTGCTCTACACCGTCGGTCAGACCGGTGGGCATTTTGGCGCGGGCCTGGGCGTCATCGAGCTGACGATCGCCCTGCACTACGTCTTCGACACACCGGATGACCGGCTGGTGTGGGACGTCGGCCACCAGGCCTACCCGCACAAGATCCTCACCGGTCGCCGCGAGCGCATGCTCAGCCTGCGCCAGAAGGACGGCATCGCCGCCTTCCCGCGCCGCAGCGAGAGCGAATACGACACCTTCGGCGTCGGTCATTCCAGCACCTCGATCAGCGCCGCCCTGGGCATGGCCATCGCCGCCCGCCTGCAGAACGACCCACGCAAGTCGATCGCCGTGATCGGCGACGGCGCACTGACCGCCGGCATGGCCTTCGAGGCGCTGAACCACGCCCAGGAAGTGGATGCCGACATGCTGGTCATCCTCAACGACAACGACATGTCGATCTCGCGCAATGTCGGCGGCCTGTCCAACTACCTGGCCAAGATCCTCTCCAGCCGCACCTATGCCAGCATGCGCGAAGGCAGCAAGAAAGTGCTGTCGCGCCTGCCCGGGGCCTGGGAGATCGCCCGCCGCACCGAAGAGTACGCCAAGGGCATGCTGGTGCCCGGCACCCTGTTCGAGGAACTGGGCTGGAACTACATCGGCCCGATCGACGGCCACGACCTGCCGACCCTGATCGCCACCCTGCGCAACATGCGCGACCTCAAGGGTCCGCAATTCCTGCATGTGGTCACCAAGAAGGGCAAGGGCTTCGCCCCGGCCGAGGTCGACCCGATCGGCTACCACGCGATCACCAAGCTGGAGCCGGCCAACAAGCCGGTGGCGCCGAAGAAGGCCAGCGGGCCGAAGTATTCCGCCGTGTTCGGCCAGTGGCTGTGCGACATGGCCGCCGCCGACAACCGCCTGGTGGGCATCACCCCGGCGATGAAGGAAGGCTCGGACCTGGTCGACTTCAGCGAACGCTACCCCGAGCGCTACTTCGACGTCGCCATCGCCGAACAGCACGCGGTGACCTTTGCCGCAGGCATGGCCTGCGAAGGCGCCAAGCCGGTGGTGGCGATCTACTCCACCTTCCTGCAGCGCGCCTACGACCAACTGATTCACGATGTGGCGGTGCAGGACCTCGATGTGCTGTTCGCCATCGACCGCGCCGGCCTGGTCGGCGAGGACGGCCCGACTCACGCCGGCGCCTACGACCTGTCCTACCTGCGCTGCATCCCCGGCATGCTGGTGATGACCCCCAGCGACGAGAACGAGCTGCGCAAGATGCTCAGCACCGGCCACCACTACAAGGGCCCGGCCGCCGTGCGCTACCCACGCGGCACCGGCCCGAATGCACCGATCAGCGGCGACCTCGAGCCGCTGGAGATCGGCAAGGGCGTGGTCCGTCGCCAGGGCGGCAAGGTCGCCCTGCTGGTGTTCGGCGTGCAACTGGCCGAGGCCCTGCAAGTGGCCGAGCAGATCGACGCCACCGTGGTCGACATGCGTTTCGTCAAGCCGCTGGACGAGGCCCTGGTACTGGAGATGGCCGCCAGCCATGAGCTGCTGGTGACCATCGAGGAGAACGCCATCATGGGTGGCGCCGGCGCTGCCGTCGGCGAGTTCCTGGCCCGCGAGGGCGTGGTCAAGCCGCTGCTGCACCTGGGCCTGCCGGACATCTATGTCGAACATGCCAAGCCTGCGCAGATGCTGGCTGAATGTGGGTTGGATGTGGCTGGTATACAGGCGGCCGTCACTGCCCGCATGACCAAGCTCGGCCTGTAAAAACCGATCGCGGGGCAAGCCCGCTCCCACGAGGCCTGTCTGGTCGTCGTGGGAGCGGGTTTGTCCCGCGATCGCAATGGAACTGCCCATGAAGATCCGCGCCTTCTTCCTGCTCTGCCTCCCCGCCAGCGCCCTGGCCGCCGAACCCTCCCGCGATGACGCCCTGAAGCTTCCCGACGTGCTGATCAGCGCCAGCCGCCAGGTCGAGTCACGCACCGCCACCAGCGCCGCCAACACAGTGTTCACCCGTGCCGATATCGACCGCCTGCAGCCGAGCGGTGTCACCGACCTGCTCGCCCGTGTCCCCGGCGTGCAGGTTGCGCCCACCGGCGGTCGCGGCAGCCTGCCTGGGATCTTCATCCGCGGCACCAAGGCTGCCCAGACCCTGGTGCTGGTCGACGGCGTGCGCATCGCCAATGCCACCTCTGGCGACAGTGGCCTGCAGTTTCTCGACGTCGACCAGATCGAACGTGTGGAAGTGCTGCGCGGCTCGCGCTCGGCGGTCTACGGCAGCGACGCCATTGGTGGGGTAATCCAGATCTTCACCCGTCGTGGCGGCGCCCCGGGCCTGCAACCGCGCCTGCGCCTGGCCGCTGGCAGCAATCAGACCTGGCAACGCAGCCTGGGGCTGTCGGGTGGCGACGACACGACCCGCTTCAACCTCGGCGCCAGCCTGGACGAGACCGCCGGCATCGATTCGACCGGGCCGTCGCACGCCAGCGATGGCGACCATGACGCCTATCGCAATCGCTCGCTCAACCTGAGCCTTAGCCATACCTTCAACGAGCGTTTCGAGGCGGGCTTGAATCTGCTCGACAGCCGTGGGCGCAGTGAATACGACAATCCGTATGGACGGCTGGATGAGGTCACCTGGCTGAGTTATCCACAGCAACCCTATACCGACTTCAGTGTCAGCAGTCTTGGCTCCTGGTTCGACGCCCAGCTCAACGACACCTGGCACTCCAGGCTGGAACTGGGCCACAGCGAAAACCGCGACGACAAACGCGACAAGCTCAGCGACCAGCGCTTCATCTACAACACCTACCGTGATCAGGTCACCTGGCAGAACGAGTTTGCCCTGGACGAGCGCAACCAGCTGATGCTGGGTGGCGACTGGTATCAGGACCGCTTCCACGGCACGGCGAACTTCAGCGAGGACAGCCGCTGGAACCGCGCCGCTTTCGCCCAGTACCGTTTCGCGGGGGAACGCTTCTCGAGCGAGCTCGGCGTGCGTCATGACCGCAACCAGCAGTACGGCGAGCAGACCACCTGGAATGCCAGCCTCACCGCCCCCTTAAATCCACGCAACGATGTGCTGGTGTCCTACAGCGAGGGGTTCCGTGCCCCGACCTTCAACGACCTGTATGACGTACAGTACGGCAACCCGGACCTGCGTCCCGAGCACTCGAAAAGCTACGAGCTGCAATGGCGCAGCCAACTGGCCAGCCATACCCGACTGGAGGCCTCGCTGTATCGCACCGACCTGCGCGACGCGATCAACTACGACCCCGCCCGCAGGCGCCCCGGCAATGTCGACAATGCACGCATCAACGGCCTGGAACTGTCGCTCATGCAGGAGTGGGCCGGCTGGACCTCTCAGTTGGGCCTGAGCATGATCGATCCGCGAGATCGTGAAACCGGCCATACCTTGCAACGGCGCGCTCGGCGCACATTGAGCCTGGACCTGGACCGTCAGTTCGAACGCTTCAACGTGGGCGCGAGCTGGCAAGCCGTCAGCGGCAGCTACGACGATCCATCCAACAACAATCGCATCGGTGGCTACGGACTACTCGGCCTGCGCGGCGGCATGGTCCTGACGGACGAGGTGAGGTTGGAGCTGAAGCTGGACAACCTGCTGGACAAGCAATACAGCCGTGCCCTGTACAGCTTCGACGGCAGCCAGTACGGCTATCGTGAAGAAGGCCGCACCTGGCTGGTGAGCCTTACCTGGACCCCGACCCTTTAGCCTCCAGCAGCGCGCACAACCGGGCGGTGGCCTCAATCATCTGCCCGCTGGGCCGCTCCAGGCCCTTGTCCGGTACCACCAGCAAGCCTTCCTCCTGCACGGCGCTCATCTGCGGCCAGCGACGCCAGCTGGCCAGCTGCGCCGCGTCACCCGCCAGGATCACCTCGGGATTGCGCAGCAGCACCGACTCCACGCTGACCTGTGGCGCGGGTTGGGTCAGGTCGTCGAACACATTGCGCGCCCCGCAGACGCGCAAGGCATCGCTGACCACCTGGCGCCCGCCCAGGGTGTACAGCGGATTGTCCCAGACCTGGTAGAACACCCGCAGCGGCGTGTCGCGCCGGTAGCGTTCCCGCAGCGCTTGTAGTCGCTCACGCAGGCCGGCGGCATAGGCATGGCCCCGCTCGTCCCGCCCAAGGCGCCGGGCGATGGCTTCGATCTGCTCGATCAACTGGTCGAGGTCGCCGGGCTCGCCGCTGAACGTGGCGATACCCAGGCGCTTGAGCTGGTCGCGCTGGGCCGGCGCGACACTGCCGGGCCAGAGCAGCAGCAGGTCAGGCTTGAGGCTGAGCAGGCGCTCCATGTCCAGCTGGCCATGGCGCCCGACCGAGGGCAGGGCCTGAAGGCTCGGCGGACGCTCACCCGCGTCCAGCACGCCCACCAATAGGTCGCCGGCCTCCAGTTCGAGGACGATCTCGGTCATCGACGGCGCCAGGCTGACCACCCGCGGCCCGGCCTCGGCCAGGGTACCGAGGCACAACAATGCGAGGGAGGCGAGAAACGCCCGCATCAGCCGAGCTGGCGCGGGATACGGTAGAGGTACAGCACCACCAAGGTGGACAGGGCAAGGAGGATCTGCGGCACCGCCTCCAGCCCGACCAGCACCGACAGCGCCGCGACCCAGGCCGGGAAGCAGGCGAACAGCATGGCCAGGCGCCTGACCCGCGCCAGCTCGATCCAGGCACCGGGTTCGTCCGGCGAGCCCAACTGCTTGTCGGTGGCGATCAACGCCCGCTTGTAGGCGCCAAAGCGCGGCAGGCTGAGGAACATGGTCGCGGCTCCGGCGATGAACAAGGGCATGGCCAGCACCGGAATCAGCGGCTCTCCCCGGCCGAACGCCCAGGCCATTATCGGCAATGGCATAAGGCCCACGGCCAGGTACTGCCACCAGGCCAGGGCCAGCCGGCGCTTCACCTCGCCTCGGGTCACGCCTGGGGCACCTCGCCCTGGTGCTTGTTGCCCATCATGTGACCGAGCTTGTCGGCCTTGGTGGCCAGGTACAGACGGTTGTGCGGATTGTGACCGGTATGCAGCGGCACGCGCTCGGAGACCTTGATGTTCATGTCGGTCAGCGCCTTGACCTTGCGCGGGTTGTTGGTCATCAGACGCAGCGACTTAACACCCAGGTGCTCGAGCATCGGCAGGCACATGGCGTAGTCGCGCTGGTCAGCGGCGAAGCCCAGGCGCTCGTTGGCCTCGACGGTGTCGGCGCCGCCGTCCTGCAGTTCGTAGGCGCGGATCTTGTTCAGCAGGCCAATGCCACGGCCCTCCTGGCGCAGGTACAGCAGCACGCCACGGCCTTCGCGGGCGATGGCCTGCAACGCGGCTTCGAGTTGCGAGCCGCAGTCGCAGCGCTGGCTGAACAGCGCATCGCCGGTCAGGCACTCGGAATGCAGGCGCCCCAGCACCGGCTCGCCGTCCGCGATGTCACCCAGGCTGAGCACCACGTGCTCGCGGCCAGTGGCTTCGTCGAGGAAGCCATGCATGGTGAAGGTCGCAAAGGGAGTCGGGAGTTTAGAGGCGGCAACAAAGACGACGGGCACGTTGTGCTCCTGGGTAGTAGGATTTTTCAGATCGGCCGATTGTATCAGCAGCCCGGCGCAGGTGCGCAGGAGGAATAGGGTGGCTTAAGATCGAAAAGTTCGATGCTTATGGTGTTGCTGACGCCTGCTCTAACGCCCCGCTACTCAGTGAGGCTGACTATCGCTGGTAAACGGATACGGCTGCTTCCAACGCTCGAAGATCGGCTTCAGCTCGCCACTACGGACCAGTTGCGCCATGCGCCGGTCGAACAGGTCACGCAGGGCCTCGCCCTGGGCACTGCGGGTGAAGGCCAGGTACAGCGGCAGCTCGGCGACGTGGGTGCTGCGAAAACGCTGGGGCTCGGGCGCCTGTCCGAGCACATATTCGACCTCGGTCTGCGCATCGACGTAGAAATCCACCCGGTCATGCTCAAGCATGGGCAGGATCCCTTCGCGGCGCTGGACCTCGCGGAAATTGTGCACGTTCGGCAGGTAGCTGGCGTAGTCATAGCCACGTACCCAGGCCAGGCGGTACTGGCCGATGGTGTCCAGCGTCGGCTGCGGCTTGCCCGCCAGGCCCAGGGCATAGATATGGTCCATGTCGAAATGCCAGCGCGGATAGAGATTGTCGTCGTTCTCTTCCTTGTAGGAGCCGACCCAGGCATCGGCCTCGCCCCGCTTCACCAGACCGACCGAGCGGCTGTACGGCGCGCTCAGTACCTTGACCTTGACGCCGGCCGGCTCGAACACCTTGCGCAGCACGTCCCAGGCCAGCCCGCTGCCATCGGCGTTGGTGTAGTCTAGCCACTCCTCGCTGACCAGGCGCACCTGCTGCTCCTGGGCCATGACACCGGGCACTGCGCAAAGCAGCACCCACGCCAGCAACACACTCCTCACGGCCATCGCAACGCTCCCTGTATCAGGCCACCGCCCACACCAGAACCTGCATGCCCAACCAGGCGAACACGCCGGCCAGGATATCGTCGAGCATGATCCCGAACCCACCATGCACATGGCGATCGACCCAGCGGATCGGCCACGGCTTGAGGATGTCGAAGAAGCGGAACATCAGGAACCCCGCCAGCAGCCACTGCCAGCCTTCCGGCACCAGCCACAGGGTGATCCACATGCCGACGATCTCGTCCCAGACAATGCCCTCGTGATCGTGCACGCGCAAGTCGTTGGCCACCTTGCCGCACAGCCACACGCCGAACAGCATGCTGATGCCCAGCAGCAGCCAGTAGCCCCAGTCGGGCAGCATCTGCCACAGCGGGATGAACGGCAGCGCCACCAGCGAACCCCAGGTACCGGGGGCCTTGGGCAAAGTACCGGAGCCGAAGCCGAAGGCGATGAAGTGCCACGGGTTGCGCCAGACCGAAGGCGGAACGAACTCCGCAGGCACCTGGTTGGGGTGGTCGGTCACGGTGTCTCCCTGAAATGTTGATAGCCCCGCTGTACGGGGGTGATGTCCAGGCCCTGCGGGTCACGCAGGGTCACGCCCTGCCCTTGCAGCACACGGCCGATGACGTGAACCTCGCGAGCCAGGGAGGTCAGTGCGCTTTCCGGCAGGGTGAAGGCCAGCACGTAGTCGTCGCCACCGGTGAGCGCCGCCTGCACTGCCGCCTCGTGCCCCAGGAAAGCCTGTAAAGGTGCGGACACGGGGACCAGCGCCAGGTTCACCTCCAGCGCAACGCCGGACGCCTTGGCGATATGCCCGCAGTCGGCCAGCAGGCCGTCGGAGATATCCAGTGCCGCCGTGGCCAGGCCGCGCAGGCGCTCGCCCAGTTGCAGCTGGGGCAAGGGCGACCAGTAGTGCTCCAGCAGCGGACCGGCCACCTCGGCAGCCGCCTCGCGCTCGCCCAGCACCAGCGGCAAGGCCCCCGCTGCGTTGCCCAAAAAACCGCCGACGCACAGCAGGTCGCCCGGCTGCGCGCCGCTGCGGCGCAGGGCCTGGCCCGCCGGTACCCGGCCGAACACGGTCACGGTGATGCTCAGCGGCCCACGGGTGGTGTCACCGCCGATCAAGGTCATGCGGCAACGGTGGGCCACGCGGCCGAGGCCATCGGCGAAGGCTGCCAGCCAGCCCGGGCCGAATTCGGGCAGGGTCAGAGCGAGGGTGAAGCCGATGGGCGTGGCGCCCATGGCCGCCAGGTCGCTGGCCGCCACAGCGAGCGAACGCTGGCCCAGCAGCAGCGGATCGCAGACGGTGGGGAAATGCACACCGGCCACAAGCGTGTCGGTGGAGATCGCCAGCTGCTCGCCGGCGGGCAGGTCCAGCAGGGCACAATCGTCGCCGATCCCCAGGGCCACGCCCTCGCCGCCCTGCGCACAAGGCGCGGCGGCGAAGTAGTGACGGATCAGCTCGAACTCACCCATGGCTGGTCAGCGCCGCGATCAGCGCTTGTTCGCCTTGACTTCCGCTTCACGCAGACGCGGAGCCAGCTTGTCCAGCACGCCGTTGACGAACTTGTGGCCGTCGGTGGCGCCGAAGACCTTGGCCAGTTCCACACCTTCGTTGATGACGACGCGGTACGGCACATCGACGCGCATCATGAACTCCCAGGTGGACAGGCGCAGCACGGCCAGCTCGACCGGGTCGAGTTCTTCCAGCGGCGTGTCCAGGCAAGGCTTGAGCGCCTCGTCGATCTCGACCTTCTTCGCCGGGACCCCGTGCAGGATCTCGCGGAAGTAGGCGCCGTCGACATCGGAGAAATCGTTATCGACCCGGAACTGCGCTTCCACTTCGTTCAGCGAGTGCTTGGCCATGTGCCACTGGTAGAGCGCTTGCGTGGCGAGCTTGCGGGCTTCGCGACGCTTGGCGCTCTTCGAGGGCTTGCCGGCATCCGCAGGTTTTGGATCGCGCGGGTTGAAACGATCGCTTTCGTCGCTAATCACTTGGCCTCCAACTGCGCCAGCAGACTGACCATTTCCAGGGCCGACAGGGCAGCTTCGGCACCTTTGTTGCCGGCCTTGGTGCCGGAACGCTCGATGGCCTGCTCGATGGAGTCAACGGTCAGGACGCCGAAGGCCACCGGAACACCGAACTCCATGGACACCTGGGCCAGGCCCTTGGTGCACTCGCCCGCCACGTATTCGAAGTGCGGGGTACCGCCACGGATCACCGCGCCCAGGGCGATGATCGCGTCATAAGCACCCTGCTGGGCGACTTTCTGCGCTACCAGCGGGATTTCGAACGCGCCCGGGGCACGGATGATGGTGATGTCGCTTTCGCTGACGCCGTGGCGTACCAGGGCATCGACTGCACCGCTTACCAGGCTTTCGACGACGAAGCTGTTGAAGCGGCCAACCACCAAAGCATAGCGACCTTTGGGGGCGATGAAGGTACCTTCGATGGTCTTCAGGGTCATTCCGGAGTTCTCATCTTCAAGAGCGAGGCCGCGCTGTGGCGGCCTCGGGAGGGTTTTGACTCGAGTCTAGGGGCGATCAGGCCGCCTCAAGTCACTCGGAGGGCACGTATTCTACAACTTCCAGATCGAATCCGGATATCGCATTGAACTTCATCGGCGAACTCATCAGGCGCATCTTGCGCACACCGAGATCGCGCAGGATCTGCGAGCCGGCACCGACGGTGCTGTAAGTGGTCGGCGCCTTGGGCTGCGTATCGCCGGCGCTCTCGCGGATATGCGCCAGCAACACGTCGCCGTCCAGCGGGTGGCCCAGCAGCAGCACCACGCCGCTGCCGGCCTCGGCCACGGCGCTCATGGCCGCGCGCAGGCTCCAGCGGCCCGGCTGCTTGACCATCAGCAGGTCGCGCAGCGGGTCCATGTTGTGCACCCTCACCAGGGTCGGCTCTTCGGCGCAGATCTTGCCCAGGGTCAGGGCCATGTGCACGTCGCCCTCCACCGCGTCGCGATAGGTGACCAGGTTGAACTGGCCCAGCTCGCTCTCGATCGGCTGTTCGGAGACGCGCTGCACGGTGCGCTCGTGGATCATGCGGTAGTGGATCAGGTCGGCGATGGTGCCGATCTTCAGGCCATGCTCGGCAGCGAACACTTCCAGTTCGGCGCGACGCGACATGGTGCCGTCGTCGTTCATCACCTCACAGATCACCCCGCTCGGCTCGAAACCGGCCATGCGCGCCAGGTCGCAAGCGGCCTCGGTGTGGCCGGCACGGGCCAGGGTGCCGCCGGGCTGGGCCATCAGCGGGAAGATGTGGCCGGGGCTGACGATGTCCTCGGCCTTGGCGTCCTTGGCGGCAGCGGCCTGCACGGTGCGAGCGCGGTCGGCGGCGGAGATGCCGGTGGTGACGCCTTCGGCGGCCTCGATCGACACGGTGAACTTGGTGCCGAAGCCCGAGCCGTTGCGCGGCGCCATCAGCGGCAGCTTCAGTGTTTCGCAGCGCTCGCGGGTCATCGGCATGCAGATCAGGCCACGGGCGTGCTTGGCCATGAAGTTGATGTGCTCGGGCAGGCAGCACTCGGCCGCCATGATGATGTCGCCTTCGTTCTCGCGGTCTTCGTCATCCATGAGGATGACCATTTTGCCCTGGCGGATGTCTTCGACCAGTTCTTCGATGCTGTTGAGCGCCACGCGGCACCCCCTTCTCAATCAGGATTTCAAGAAGCCGTTGGCGGCCAGGAAGCTTTCGGTGATGCCACTGCCTTTGCTCGGCTCGGCGGCCTTGTCGCCCAGCAGCAGACGCTCCAGGTAACGGGCCAGCAGGTCGACCTCAAGGTTCACCCGACGCCCTGCGCGGTAGTCGGCCATGATGGTTTCGGACAGGGTGTGCGGGACGATGGTCAGCTCGAACTCGGCGCCATCGACTTCGTTGACCGTCAGGCTGGTGCCGTCGACGGTGATCGAGCCCTTGTGGGCGATGTACTTGGCCAGTTCCTTGGGCGCGCGCACGCGGAACTGGATGGCGCGGGCGTTATCGGCACGCGAGACGATCTCGCCGACACCGTCGACGTGGCCGCTGACCAAGTGGCCACCCAGGCGGGTGGTGGGGGTCAGGGCCTTTTCCAGGTTGACCCGGCTGCCGCTCTTGAGATCGACCATGGCGGTGCGCTTGAGGGTCTCGACGCTGACGTCGGCCCAGAAGCCGTCGCCGGGCAGTTCGACGGCGGTCAGGCACACGCCGTTGACCGCGATGCTGTCGCCGAGCTTGACGTCGCCCAGGTCGAGCTTGCCGGTCTCTACGTAGACGCGCACGTCACCGCCCTTGGGGGTGAGGCTGCGGATGGTGCCGATGGATTCGATGATGCCGGTGAACATGGTGTTCTCCTAGATACGGGCTGCGCGAGGCAAGCCAGGCATTATACGCCGGGGGGCGGCAGGGGGATGGCAGTGACTCGCCAGTCATCGCCGACCGCGCGCATTTCGGTGATCTTCAGCCGCGGCGCCTCGCTCATTTTCGACAGCGGCCAGTCCAGCAACGGGCGGGCGTCGGAGCCGAGGAAGGTGCCGGCGACGAACAGCTGGTACTCGTCGACCAGGCCCTGGCGGGCGAAGGCGCCGACCAGGCCGGCACCGGCCTCCAGCAGGATTTCGTTGACCCCGCGCCCGGCCAGGGTGCGCAGCAGTGCCGGCAGGTCGACGCGACCCTCGCTACCGGGCAGATTGATCAGTTCATGACCGGCGGCCGCATAGCGCGGGTCTTCACCAGCGGCGGTCACCACCAGCGCCGGGCCGGCCTGGAAGAAGGGCGCGTCCAGTGGCAAGCGCAGGCGCCCGTCGACCAGCACGCGCAACGGCGGGCGCGACAGGGCCAGAGTGGTGAGCGCGTCATCCAGGCCCAGTTCCTCGCCGCGCACGGTCATGCGGGCCTGGTCGAACAGCACGCTCTCGGCGCTGGTCAGTACCACGCTGGAGCGGGCGCGCAGGCGCTGCACCGCGGCACGCGCCGCGGGGCCGGTGATCCATTGGCTTTCGCCACTGGCCATGGCGGTGCGGCCGTCCAGGCTCATCGCCAGCTTGGCGCGCACGAACGGCAGGCCCTGCTCCATGCGCTTGAGGAACCCCGGGTTGAGCGCGCGGGCCTCGGCCTCGAGCACGCCGCTGGCGACTTCGATGCCGGCCTCGCGCAGGCGCTGCAAGCCGTTGCCGGCCACTTGCGGATTGGGGTCCTGCATGGCCGCCACCACCCGCGCCACCCCGGCCTTGACCAGCGCATCGGCGCACGGCGGCGTGCGGCCATGGTGGCTGCAGGGCTCGAGGGTGACGTAGGCACAGGCGCCGCGGGCGCGCTCGCCGGCCTGGCGCAGGGCATGGACCTCGGCGTGCGGCTCGCCGGCGCGCACATGCCAGCCTTCGCCGACCACCTCGCCGTCACGCACGATCACGCAGCCTACGCGGGGGTTGGGGTGGGTGCTGTACAGGCCCTTGCGGGCCAGTTCCACGGCGCGGGCCATGTAGTGGGCGTCGAGAATGGCTTGGCTGGACATGCTTACTCTTTAGCCGGCTCGCGGGCCAGGCGGTCGATTTCTTCGCGGAATTCGTCGAGGTCCTGGAAGCGCCGGTAGACCGAGGCGAAACGGATGTAGGCCACCTCGTCGAGCTTGCGCAGCTCGGCCATCACCATCTCACCAACCACCAGCGACTTCACTTCGCGCTCGCCGGTGGCACGCAGGCGGCTCTTGATGTGCGCCAGCGCCGCTTCCAGGCGCTCGACGCTGACCGGGCGCTTCTCCAGCGCGCGCTGCATGCCGGCGCGCAGCTTGTCTTCGTCGAAGGGCTGGCGCGTGCCGTCCTGCTTGATCAGCCGGGGCAGGACCAGCTCGGCGGTTTCAAAGGTAGTGAAGCGCTCGCCGCAGGCGACGCATTCACGCCGGCGACGCACCTGTTCGCCCTCGGCGACCAGACGCGAGTCGATGACCTTGGTGTCGTTGGCACCGCAAAACGGACAGTGCATGGTGGCAGGCAACAAAAAAAGGGAGGGCCATGGTAGCGCATTGCACTGGCAAGACAAGCCAAAGGGTTTACCATCCATGCAAATCTGCCCGTGAAGGACTACCTCATGCACCCTCGAGCGCTCGTCGTGCTGTGTTGCGCCGCCCTGCTCGCCGCCTGCGGCAGCGACCGCCCCAAGCCGGAACAGGCCCCGGCCCCGGTGCCGGCCAAAGTGGCGAAGAAAACCGAACCCCTGGGCCCGCTGCCGGCCTACCAGCGCGAGTTGAGCGGCACCCTGCTGGAAATCCCGGCAGGCGCTGACGTGGAGCTGGCCCTGCTGGTGATCGATGAGCGTGGCCGGCCCCAGCAACTGCTGGCCAGCAGCACCCTGAGCGGCACCGGCCAGGCCCTGCCCTACCGCCTGCGCTTCAACCCCGAAGCCTTCCCCGCCGGCGCCCGGGTCGAACTGCGCGGCCGTGCCAGCCGCTCCGGCCAGCTGATCCTGCACCTGCCGCCGGTTCGCATTGCCCAGGCCCAAACCCAGGCCACCGGTCCGCTGCGTTTCGAAAAGGCACCCTAGATGGCCCCGCCAACCCTGCGACAGGCCCTGAGCGGCCTGATCGGCGAAGCGCGCCTGATCGTCAGCGAACTGCCTGGGTGCGACCTGAAACTCTGGTTGATCGATGAACAGAACATGGACCGTGAGTTCAGCCGCGAGGAAACCCGGCGCATTCTCGAGGAGCCGCCCTACTGGAGCTTCTGCTGGGCCAGCGGCCTGGCCATGGCGCGCTACCTGGCCGAGCATCCGCAATGGGTGCGCGGCAAGCGCGTGCTGGATTTCGGCGCCGGCTCCGGCATCGCCGGGATCGCCGCCGCCCGCGCTGGCGCGCGGGAGGTAGTGGCCTGCGACCTCGACCCGCTGGCCCTGGACGCCTGCCGTGCCAACGCCGCGCTGAACGGCGTGACGCTGAACTACAGCAGCGATTTCTTTGCCGAGGCCGACCGCTTCGACCTGATCCTGGTCGCCGATGTACTCTACGACCGCGCCAACCTGCCGCTGCTGGACGAGTTCCTCAGCCGAGGTCGCCAGGCGCTGGTGGCCGATTCGCGGGTGCGCGATTTCAGCCACCCGCTGTACCGCCCGCTCGGGGTGCTCGAGGCGCTGACCCTGCCTGATCTGGCCGAGCCGCACGAATTCCGCCGGGTCAGCCTGTACCACGCCAGCCGCGAGCCCTTATAGTGGGGGTATTCACCGATTTGCGAGAGTCACGATGAGCCAGGAAACACCCTTTATCTTCGATGCCACCGATGCCACCTTCCAGCAACTGGTCATCGAGAACTCCTTCCACAAGCCGGTGCTGGTCGACTTCTGGGCCGAATGGTGCGCGCCGTGCAAGGCGCTGATGCCGCTGCTGGCGAAAATCGCCGAGGGCTACCAGGGCGAGCTGCTGCTGGCCAAGATCAACTGCGACGTCGAGCAGCAGGTCGTCGCCCAGTTCGGCATTCGCAGCCTGCCGACCGTGGTGCTGTTCAAGGACGGCCAGCCGGTCGACGGTTTCGCCGGCGCGCAACCCGAGTCGGCCATCCGCGCCATGCTCGAACCCCACGTGCAGATGCCCGCGCCGCCCGCCGCCGCGCCGCTGGAGCAGGCCAAGGCGCTGTTCGCCGAAAGCCGATTCAGCGAAGCCGAAGCCCTGCTGCAGGTGCTGCTGGGTGAAGACAACAGCAATGCCGAGGCGCTGATCCTCTATGCCCGCTGCCTGGCCGAACGGGGCGAGCTGGGCGAAGCCCAGGTGGTGCTCGACGCGGTCAAGACCGATGAGCACAAGGCCGCCCTGGCCGGCGCCAAGGCCCAGCTGACCTTCCTGCGCCAGGCCGCCAGCCTGCCGGAAGCCGCCGAGCTGAAGAGCCGCCTGGCGCAGAACCCGCAGGACGACGAGGCGGCCTACCAGCTGTGCATCCAGCAGTTGGCGCGCCAGCAGTACGAGGCCGCGATGGAGGGGCTGCTGAAGCTGTTCCAGCGCAACCGCGCCTACGAGAACGGCTTGCCGCAGAAGGCGCTGCTGCAGGTGTTCGAACTACTGGGCAACGCTCACCCGCTGGTCAGCCTGTATCGCCGCAAGCTGTCCGCTGCGCTGTTCTGAGGCTGTTGGGGCTGCTTTGCAGCCCCTCACCCCACCCAGCGATAAACCGGCGCATCCACGCCGCTTTCCACCTTCACCTCACTGCTGTGGCGCAAGCGCACCAGCAGCCGCTTGCCCGCCGCCACGTTCCCGGCCAGCCCCTCCAGGCGCTCCAGCAGCGCCGGCCCGCTCATCTGCCCCGCCTGGCGCAGCACGTCACGCGCCGCTGCCCATTGTCCGTCATCCTGCCGAGGTGCCGGGCTGGTGGTGACCGGCACCGCCTCGACAGACGCCGGCACTTCCAGTCGACGCCCCAGCTGCGCCCACTCCTCCGGCGCCAGCTCAATGGTCAGGTCCACCGGCCATTCACCGATCTGTCCACGAATTCTCACGATAGGTACCCTGCCTCCAGTCTCGATGCCGCCATGCTCCCACGAACATGAAACCTGTGCCAGGCAGGCTGGCGGGGCAAAGTAAAATTGTTATAACATCACATAATCTTTCCCAAACCGCCTGTGGAGCCGTCCATGCGTCGTCTGTTGCTCGCCCTGCCCTTCGCCCTGCTGCCCCTGGCCGTGGCCCATGCCCACGACGACCACGACCACGACCACGATCATGACCACGCCCATGGCTCCCTCGGTGCCCACGAGCATGGCGTGGCCAAGCTCAACGCGGTGCTCGACGGCAACACCCTCGAGCTGGAACTGGACAGCCCGGCGATGAACATTGTCGGCTTCGAGCACGTGGCCAGCAACGATACCGACAAGGCCAAGGTCGCCGCCGCCCGCCAGCAGCTCGAACAGCCCTTGAAACTGTTCGGCGTTGCCCCGGCAGCCGGCTGCAAGGAAGACGCCCAGGAGCTGGAAAGCCCGCTGTTCGGCGACGCCGCCCAGGCCGACGAGGATGGCGACAGCCATGAGCATGAGCACGGTCACGCCGACGTCAACGCCCACTACCAGCTGACCTGCGCCACCCCGGACAAACTCACCCAGATCGACCTCGGCCCGCTGTTCAAGACCTTCCCGCAGACCCAGAAGATCAACGTGCAACTGATCGGCCCCAACGGCCAGAAAGGCATCGAGGCCACCCCCGCCAAGGCCGTGGTCGCGTTCTGAATGAACCAGCCGCTGATCGAACTGCATGACCTGGTGTTCGCCTGGCCCGGCCAGGCGCCGCTCCTGGAAATCCCTGCATTTCGCCTGGAGCCCGGCGAGGCGCTGTTCCTCAAGGGCCCCAGCGGCAGCGGCAAGACCACCCTGCTCGGCCTGCTGGGAGGGGTCAACCGCCCCGGACAAGGCAGCATCCGCCTGCTTGGCCAGGACCTTGCGGCCCTGGGCCTGGGTGCGCGCGACCGTTTCCGGGTCGATCACACCGGCTACATCTTCCAGCAGTTCAACCTCCTGCCGTTCCTGTCGGTGCGGGAGAATGTCGAGCTGCCTTGTCGCTTCTCGAAAAGCCGCGCGGCCCGCGCCGCCCAGCGCCATGGCAGCATCGACCAGGCCGCTGCCCAACTGCTCGCCCACCTTGGCCTGGACAACCCGGCGCTGCTCGCCCGCCGCGCCGACAGCCTGTCGATCGGCCAGCAGCAGCGGGTTGCCGCGGCCCGGGCGCTGATCGGTCAGCCCGAGCTGGTGATTGCCGACGAGCCCACCTCGGCCCTCGACGCCGACACCCGCGAGGCCTTCATCCGCCTGCTGTTCGACGAATGCCGCGACGCGGGTGCCAGCCTGCTGTTCGTCAGCCATGACCAGAGCCTGGCGCCGCTGTTCGACCGGCACCTGTCCCTGGCCGAGCTCAACCGCGCCGCCAAGCCCCGGGAGGCCTGATGTACCTGCTTCGCCTTGCCCTGGCCAGCCTGGCCAACCGCCGCTTCACCGCCCTGCTCACCGCGTTCGCCATCGCCCTGTCGGTGTGCCTGCTGCTGGCCGTCGAGCGGGTGCGCACCGAGGCCCGCGCCAGCTTCGCCAGCACCATCAGCGGCACCGACCTGATCGTCGGCGCCCGCTCGGGGTCGGTGAACCTGCTGCTGTACTCGGTGTTTCGCATCGGCAACGCCACCAACAACATCCGCTGGGACAGCTACCAGCACTACGCCAGCGACCCGCGGGTGAAATGGGCCATCCCCATTTCCCTGGGTGACTCGCACCGTGGCTACCGGGTGATGGGCACCACCACCGACTATTTCAGCCACTACCAGTTCGGCCGCCGTCAGCACCTGGCACTCGACCAGGGCCGGGCGTTCGCCGACGATCCGTTCGAGGTGGTGCTCGGCGCCGAAGTGGCCCAGGCGCTGCACTACAAGCTCGGCGACAAGCTGGTCCTGGCGCATGGTGTAGCCGCCATCAGCCTGGTCAAGCACGACGACAAGCCGTTCACCGTGGTCGGCGTGCTCGAGCGCACCGGCACCCCGGTGGACCGCACCCTGCACATCAGCCTGGCCGGCATGGAGGCGATCCACATCGACTGGCACAACGGCGTGCCGGCCCGTGGCGCCGGGCGCATCAGCGCCGAGCAGGCCCGCACCATGGACCTGCAGCCTGCGGCCATCACCGCGTTCATGCTCGGGCTCAACAGCAAGATCGCCACGTTCAGCCTGCAGCGCGAGATCAACGAATACCGCGCCGAACCGCTGCTGGCGATCCTGCCCGGCGTGGCCCTGCAGGAGCTGTGGAGCCTGATGGGCACGGCGGAGCAGGCCTTGTTCGTGGTGTCGCTGTTCGTTGTGCTCACCGGCCTGATCGGCATGCTCACGGCCATTCTCACCAGCCTCAACGAGCGCCGCCGGGAAATGGCCATCCTGCGATCGGTGGGTGCCCGTCCCTGGCATATCGCCGGATTGCTGGTGCTCGAGGCGCTGGCCTTGGCGCTGGCAGGCATCGCCGCCGGGCTGGGGTTGCTGTACGCAGGCATAGCCCTGGCCCAGGGCTATGTGCAGGCCAACTATGGGCTATACCTGCCACTGGCCTGGCCGAGCGCCCACGAGTGGACGTTGCTGGCCATCATCCTCGGCGCGGCGCTGCTGATGGGTAGCGTGCCGGCCTGGCGCGCCTATCGGCAGTCGTTGGCCGATGGCTTGTCGATCCACCTTTAAGAGACAGACATGATCCTAGACTTCACCACCCTCTTCGCGGGTAAACCCGCGAAGAGGGCAAGACCGATCATTCAGTATCTGCTGCTCACGATCCTGCTGATGACTTCGATGCCCCTCTGGGCCGCCGACCCGCGCGAGCTGGACTGGCCCGCCCTGATCCCCGAGGGCGCGCCGGTCATCCCGCCACAACTGACGCCCCTGCACGATCTGTCGCAGATCAGCGACGCGCTGTCCGCCGAGGCCGCCCCCGCCGCCCGCCAGCAGGCGCCCAACGCGCCGGTGGTGAAAGCCCTGGACGGCCAGCAGGTGAAGATCCCCGGCTACATCGTGCCGCTGGAAGTCAGCGACGAAGGCCGCACCACCGAGTTCCTCCTGGTGCCCTACTACGGCGCCTGCATCCATGTGCCGCCACCGCCGTCGAACCAGATCGTGCATATCTTCAGCGAGATGGGCGTGCGCATCGAAGACCTGTACCAACCGTACTGGATCGAGGGCACGATGCAGGTCAAGGCCAGCAGCAGCGAACTGGCGGACGCCGGTTACCAGATGGAAGCAGAGAAAATCTACGCTTATGAGCTGAAGTGAGCATTGCGTCACCCCGATAGCACGGCTTCTTTGAGCTGGGTCAAACTTTCTGTTTAGTCAGCTTCGTACCATTGGACTACTCGATTACTCACGTCCTCTGGGAGCTTCCATGAACAAGTCCTTGCTCGGTGCCTCGCTCGTCGCGTTGGCGCTTGCAGCCCCTGTCGCCCACGCCCACCAGGCGGGGGATTTCATCCTCCGCGCCGGCGCCATCACCACCGCGCCCAACGAGAACAGCGGCGACATCAAGCTCGACGGCGCCAAGGTCTCGGGCACCAAGGCGACTCTGGACAGTGACACCCAGCTGGGCCTGGCCTTCGCCTACATGCTCACCGACCACATCGGTCTCGAGCTGCTGGCCGCCACCCCGTTCCAGCACAAAGTCGGCGTCAAGGGCCTCGGCCCTGGCCTGGACGGCAAGCTGGCCGACATCAAGCAACTGCCGCCGACCCTGTCGCTGCAGTACTACCCGATGGCGCCGTCCTCGAAGTTCCAGCCATACGCCGGCGTGGGCATCAACTACACGATGTTCTTCGATGAGGACCTGACCAGCGACCGTAAGGCCCAGGGCTTCAGCAACATGAAGCTGAAGGACTCGGTCGGCATCGCCGGCCAGTTGGGCATGGACTACATGCTCACCGACAACCTGCTGCTCAACGCCGCGGTCTGGTACGTCGACATCGACACCAAGGCCAGCATCGATGGCCCGAGCGCCCTGGGCGTCGGCAAGACCAAAGTCGACGTCGATGTCGATCCGTGGGTCTACATGGTCGGTATCGGCTACAAGTTCTGATCCGCAGGCGCGCCTGCTCCCTCTGGAGCGGGCGCGCCACGCATCGTCTCGACGCTCCAGAGATACCCCCAATAGCCCCAGGCCAGCGCGCTTATCCCCGCCCCCACCCCGCACACCGCCACCCAGCCCCACTGTCCGTAAACCCAGGTCGCCACGACCGCCCCTACCCCGCTGCCGAGCGAATAGCAGCACATGTAGGCGCCGATCAGCCGGCTGGCCATCTCGCCGCGCCCCGCCAGCAGCAGGCTCTGGTTAGTCACGTGCACCGCCTGCACGGCCAGGTCCAGCATCAGAATCCCGACTACCAGCGCCAGCAATGATTGCTCAAGGTAGGCGATGGGCAGCCACGACAGGGTCAGCAGACCCAATGCCCAGCCAGTCACCCGCCGTCCATGTCCGTGATCCGCCAGACGCCCGGCACGCGATGCCGCCAGTGCCCCCGCCACGCCGGCCAGACCGAACAGCCCGACTTGCGTGTGATCCAGTGCCAGTGGCGCGGCGCTCAAGGGCAGCACCATCGCACTCCACAGCACGCTGAACGCCGCGAACACCAGCACCGCGAACACACCGCGCTCACGCAGCAGACGGTCATGTCGATACAGCCGCAGCACCGATGCCAGCAACGCCCGATAGCGCTGCCTCTGCCCCTGCGGCCTGGCGACAGGCAAGCGCCAGGCGAGCAGCCCCGCCATTGCCAGCGCAAGCACCGCCGCCAGGCCATACACACCCTGCCAGCCGAGCAGGTCGGCTACCGCGCCTGATACCAGGCGCGCCGAGAGGATGCCTAACACCACGCCGCTGGTCACCGTGCCCACTACTTGCCCTTGTTCGGCGGGCGTGGCGAGCGTGGCGGCATGCGCCACCATCACTTGCACCACCACCGCGGCCAGGCCGATCAGGGCCATTGCGACCAGCAGCAAGGCCCAGTCCACGGCAAAGGCTACCGCCAGCAAGGCACCGGACGAGACCAGCAACTGGCCGAGGATCAGCCGCTTGCGATCGACCAGGTCCCCCAGTGGCACGATCATCAGCAGCCCCAAGGCATAGCCAGCCTGGGTCATTCCCACTACCAGGCCGGCGCGGGCGCTGCTCACCCCAAGGCTCGCCGCCATCGACTCCAGCAGCGGCTGGGCGAGATACACCGTGGCCACGGCCAGTGCGCAGGCGGCTGCCAGCAACAACGTCAATCCACGGGTGAGCGTCGACATCGAAGACTCCCTTTCAATTCTAGTTTCAATTTAAAACCACATAACTAGCTTCTTAACAAAAGTGGTTTTATTCTGCAACCAGATAGACACCCAAGGATCGCGCCATGCTCGACGAGAACAACCAGCAATGCCCCGTGGCCCGCGCCCTGGAGGTGATCGGCGACCGTTGGGCGCTGTTGATCCTGCGCGATGCCTTTGACGGCCTGCGCCGCTTCAGCGAATTGCAGAAGAACCTGGGGCTGGCGAAGAACATCCTCGCCTCGCGCTTGAAGCTGCTGGTGGAGGCGGAACTGCTGGTGCAGCAGCCGGCCTCGGATGGCAGTGCCTACAAGGAATATGTGCTGACCGAACGGGGGCGCTCGGTGTTTCCGATCGTGATCGGCTTGCGCCAGTGGGGGGAGCGCTACCTGTTCACGGCGGGGGAATCACGCTCGCAGGTGGTGGATGATCGTGGCCAAGGCCTGGAGACGCTGCAGGTGCGGGCCCGGGATGGGCGGGAGGTGCGGCCGGAGGATTGCCGGCGGCGGGTGGTCCGGCATTCGTGATGCCATCGCGGGGCAAGCCCGCTCCCACCAGCCCCCATGGCGACGTGGGAGTGGGCTTGCCCCGCGATGGGGATTCAGACCTTGCCGAGCAACCGCGCCAGCCCCTCGACGAACGGCGTCGGCTCAGGGAACGCGAAACGCGCCAGCAAGCGCGAATTGTCTGCCCGCGAATGGCGGATATCGCCCGAGCGGGCCTGACCGTAGCTGACCGCCGGCAAACCGCCCACCACCTGCTCCAGTGCCTTGAGCAACTGGTTCAGCGAAGTCGCCTGGTTCAGGCCGATATTCACCGCGCCCTCTTCCACCACCGGCTGTTCAAGTGCCTGCACCATCACCTGGACCAGATCGCCGACGAACAGGAAGTCGCGGGTCTGCTCGCCATCACCGAACACGGTGATCGGCGTACCCTGGATGGCGCGCTCGCAGAAGATGCTGATCACCCCCGAATACGGCGAGGAAGGATCCTGGCGCGGCCCGAAGATATTGAAGAAGCGGAACACCACCGGCTCCAGCCCATGCTGGCGGCGGTAGAAGTCCAGGTACTGCTCGCTGGCCAGCTTGTCCACCGCATAGGGAGTCAACGGTGCCTTGGGCGTGTCCTCGGCAATCGACTGGCCTTCGCCATTGTTGCCGTACACCGCCGCGCTGGAGGCGAACAGCACGCGACGGATGCCATTCAGGCGCATCGCCTCGCAGACATTGAGCGTGCCGATGAAGTTGCTCTGGTGGGTCTTCACCGGATTTTCCACCGAGGCCTGCACCGAGGCTACCGCAGCCAGGTGCACTACCGCCTGGCAACCAGTGGCGGCACGGGCCACCAGGGCGGCGTCGGCGACATCGCCTTCGAGCAGTTCAAGACGCGGATGGCCGAGCTGCAGGTTGCTGCGCTTGCCGGTCGACAGGTCGTCGAGGATACGCACCGCGTAGCCTTTCTCCAGCAACGCATCGCACAGGTGGGAGCCAATGAAGCCGGCACCGCCGGTGATCAGGATGGGGGCGTCAGCCATGTCGGTAGAATCGGTCCAGTAGGGGCGGCAAGCCGGCGCGCCAGGCGCGGGGCTTGATGCCGAAAGTGTGAAGGATCTTCTTGCAGGCCAGCACCGCGTGCTGTGGCTCCTCGCTGGCATCCGGGCGGGCGGCGTGGGCCTGGGCGGTCGGCGCCTGAACGGCCAGCTTGCGCCACTGGGTGGCCTCGGTGAGGATCGCCTGGCCGAGCACCAGCGGCGTGGTAGCCTCGTTGCCAGCATAGTGGTAGGTGCCCCACAGCGGCGCCTGGCAATCGAGCTGCTTGAGCACCGAGAGGATCACCCGCGCGGCGTCGTCCACCGGCGTCGGGTTGCCGCGGCGGTCATCGGCCAGCAGCAATTCCTGGGGCTGTTCGGCGCGGGTCAGGAAGCGCCCGAGCGCGCCGTCGATGCTTTCGTCCAGCAGCCAGCCGAAGCGCAGCAGCACATGCTGCGGGCAGGTGGCGCGCACGCTCTGCTCGATGCGCCAGAGCGCCTGGCCGCGCAGGCCGAGTGGCACCGGCTCGTCCTTCTCGCTGTAGGCAGTGGCGCGCGAGCCATCGAACACACGGTAGCTGGACGGTTGCACAAGGATCATCTCGTGGTGCTGGCACAGCTCGGCGAGCCGCTCCACCGCCCGCTCCTGCTGGGCCAGGCGTTGCTCGCTGACGGACTCGGCCTGGAACCAGTCGAAATAATAGGCCAGGTTGACCACGGCGTGCGGACGTTGCTCGTCGAGCAGCAGGGTCAGGCTGGCCGGATCCCAGCCGTTTTCCGGCGGGCGAGGCGCCAGGAAGGCGATATCTTCCTCGGCCCCAAGACGAATCAGCGCTTGCCCGAGGGCATTGCCACCACCCAAC
Organism: Pseudomonas sp. P65(2024); assembly: GCF_057480955.1. Lineage (NCBI taxonomy): Bacteria > Pseudomonadati > Pseudomonadota > Gammaproteobacteria > Pseudomonadales > Pseudomonadaceae > Pseudomonas > Pseudomonas sp. P65(2024). The sequence goes on along the minus strand of NZ_JBLIYX010000011.1, from coordinate 36,836 downwards.
AGCATCAGGCGCATACGCATAGAGTCAACAGGTCCGGTTGGTCGATGGAGGAAAGGGGTTCATTTTGCTGTTTCCGACAGGGGAAGTCCAACCCAGGCAAGGCCTGGCGCGCGCCGCGTGGCGATTGGCACCGGTCGGGGCGGTATTCCGCCTTTGCCGACAGCTACTTATACTGCGCCAGGCCTGTTCAAGGAGATCAACATGGATGCCGAACTGAACACTGCACAGCGCGCCAGATGGCAATTCGACGAGCCCGCGCCCGGCCCGGAGCGGTTCATTGACGAGGATTTTGCCGACTATCGCCAGCAGGCACGCCTGCTGCTGCCAGACGCCGAGCGTGCCCCCTCGGTATTCGTGGTCGGCGGCGCACGCTCCGACTTCACCCGCCTCAACCCGTTGCTCTACCGCCTCCAGCAGCAGGGCATCGGCTCGTTGACCGGCAACCTGTCCGGCCACAGCCTGGCCAGCGAACCAGGGGCCAAGGACGCCTCGTTGGACATCAACCTGCAGGAGGCCTTGCGCTTTCACCGGCATCTGGACACGCGCAGCGACACCCTGGTCGGCCACAGCCTGGGCGCGTCCATAGCCCTGAAGCTGGCCGCCCAGCGCCCCAGCGTGCGCAAGCTGGTGCTGATCTGCCCGGCGGTCTACCCCGACGCGGCCCATGCCGCGCCCTTCGGGCCGGCCTTCAGCGAGGCCATCCGCAAGCCTTATGCCTTCCTCGACTGCGACAGCTACGCCTTCCTGCGCCAGTTCCAGGGCCGCGTGCTGCTGGTGATCGGCGAATACGACGGGCTCAACTCCAGGGTCCACGGCCAGGGGCCCGGCACCTCGGCCGGTACCCGGCGGCTGGCGGGCGTCGAGCGCTACAGCCCGATTCCCGAGGAGGTCACCCACGCGTTGCTGCGCTCGGTGCCGGCGCCCCATGTGGAGTGCCTGATGCTCACCGACTGCGACCACGGCATCGCCGCGCACCTGCGGGCCCGGCCGGAGGTCGCGGACCAGGTGGCCGATGCGGTGGCGGCGTTCATTCTCGACTAGTCCTGCGGCGCCCGCTCCCAATGCGCGGCCAATGATGGCTCACTCGATCTCGAACAACCCGTTGCTGACCATCCCCGCGCTCAGCCGATCACGGATGTCGTCATCGATGCGCGGATCGTCCGGGCGGTACAGCTTGATCTGCCGGTAGGCGTTGATGCGGTTGATCTCCTCGCCCAGGTATTCCCACACCACCCGGGTGCACGCCGGATTGCGACGGTCACCGCTGGAAACCCCGGTCTTGAGGCCGTTCAGGCGGCTGATGCGGCTCTTGAAGCTGGGGATGAGGATCGTCTGGCTCATCTCGTTGAAGGTCAGCGACTCGTAGTCGATCAGGAACATCCGGTCCTGCAGCTGGAACGCCGCGCCCAGGTAGCGGCAACGCACCTCGGCGTGCTGGTCGAGGCCGCTGCTGCGCTCCTGGCGTTCCTGGCGCTCGAACAAAAAGCTGCCGCGCTCCTCCCACAGATGCACCAGCGATACCAGGATCGAGCCCGGCACCGACATGCAGTTGGAATATTCGAAGTAGTAGCCGCAATAGCGCGACAGGTTGCCGGCTTCTTTATGCAGCGGCCTGAACAGTTCGCTGATCGGGTCGTCCTGAGGACCGACACGCTGTTCCTGGGTGCGTGCGCCGATCAAGCGGGCGAACTGTTCGGCCGGCAGACCCAGCTCGTAATCCTCGACGCCGAAGAAATCGCCGATGCGTTTGAGGTTGTAAGCCGTCGGACGGCTCTGACCGCTCAGGTACTTGTTGAACTGCGCGCGATTGATCGACAGCTGCCGGCAAACCTCGGAGATAGAGCGGTAGTGGCTACAGGCCAATTTGAGGTTGATAGCGAAATGATCGCCCATGATGCGCAGGTCCGGATGATGCGAGTGACGCCATTCTAGCATCAAGTCGCACCAAAACGGAGCAACCCGCGAAATTGTAACCACAGTTGTCATAGCCAACCATGCGCCCCCAATGAAAAGCGGTGCGCCTGCCGCCCGCTGGTCTTTCCACGCGAAGAATAAGAATCGAGGTCATTTTCCAATGCTCGAAGCACTCAACGATTTCCTCTCGGGGAAACTGCTCATCGTGCTGATCGTCGGACTCGGCGGTTACTTCACCATCCGCTCGCGGTTCGTCCAGTTCCGCCATTTCGGCCACATGTTCGGTGTCTTCAAGGAATCCCTTCGCGGCCAGGCAGGCCAACTGAGCTCGTTCCAGGCCTTGATGCTGAGCCTGGCCGGTCGCGTCGGCGCCGGTAACATCGCCGGTGTCGGTATCGCCGTGACCCTCGGTGGCCCGGGCGCCGTGTTCTGGATGTGGGTCACCGCGCTGGTGGGCATGTCCAGCAGCTTCTTCGAATGCACCCTGGCCCAGGTCTACAAGCGCGCCGATGGCGATGGCCTGTACCGCGGCGGCCCGGCGTACTACATCCAGCACGGCCTGAAGCTGAAAAGCATGGCGATCGTGTTCTCGATCCTGCTGCTGGTCACCTACGGCTTCGCCTTCATCGGCCTGCAGTCGTACACCGTGACCCACTCGCTGCAGAACGCCTTTGCCTTCGATCCGAAACACACCGGTATCGTCTTGGCAGCCCTGCTGGCCCTGACCTTCATCGGCGGTATCAAGCGCATCGCCGCAGTGTCCGACCTGCTGGTACCGGTCAAGACCCTGGCCTACATCGGCGTGACCCTGTACGTGATCGGCACCCAGATCGAACACGTCCCGGCCATGCTGGAAACCATCTTCAAGAGCGCCTTCGGCCTCGACCCTGCGTTCGCTGGCCTGCTCGGCAGCGCCATCGTCATGGGCGTGAAGCGTGGCGTGTTCGCCAACGAAGCAGGCCTGGGCAGCGCGCCGAACGTCGCCGCCGTGGCCGCCGTGAAGCACCCGGGCGCCCAAGGCGTAGTCCAGGCCTTCAGCGTGTTCCTCGACACCTTCGTGATCTGCACCTGCACCGCGCTGCTGATCCTGCTGTCGGGCTTCTACACCCCGGGCTTCGAAGGTGACGGCATCGTCCTGACCCAGAACTCGCTGGCCGCCGTGGTCGGTGACTGGGGCCGCATCTTCGTCAGCGTTGCGCTGTCGCTGTTCGTCTTCACCTGCATTCTCTACAACTACTACCTGGGCGAAAACAGCCTGCAGTTCCTCAGCCGCAACCGCTCCGTGCTGATGACTTTCCGCGGCCTGGTACTGGCGCTGGTGGTGTGGGGTTCGACGCAGGACCTGTCGACCGTGTTCGCCTTCGCCGACATCACCATGACCTGCCTGGCATTCGTCAACCTGATCGCCCTGGCCATGCTGTTCAAAGTCGGCCTGCGCGTCATGCGCGACTACGACGCTCAGCGCAAGGCTGGTATCAAGCAGCCAGTGTTCGACTCCAGCAAGTTCACCGACCTGGACCTGGACCGTGCCGCCTGGCCGGCCAATCCGCAGGCTGAAACAGCCACTGACAAAGCCGCCGTTCAGGCGCACGCTCAGCGCTGATATTCTCCCCTGCCCCAGCCGCCCCGTCCGTGGGCGGCTGCCTCTTCCTTCGCTACATCGCTACGGAAAATTCCCATGCGTGCAGTCAAGAATCTTCTCGTCCTTTACACCGGTGGCACAATCGGCATGCTACAGACCGCCGAAGGCCTCGCGCCGGCCGGTGGCTTCGAAGCGCGCATGCGTGACCACTTCGCCAACTGCGGCGACGCGCCAAAGGTGCACTGGTCGCTGCGTGAGCTGAACCCACTGATCGACAGCGCCAACATGCAACAGGCCAACTGGCTGGCGATGCGCGATGCCATCGTCGAGGCGGTCGAGCGTGATGGCCACGACGGCGTGCTGGTGCTGCATGGCACCGATACCCTGGCCTACAGCGCCGCGGCCCTGTCGTTCCTGTTGCTGGGCCTGCCAGCACCAGTGCTGTTGACCGGTTCCATGCTACCGGCCGGCGCGCCGGACAGCGATGCCTGGGCCAACCTCGTCGGCGCCCTGAACCTGTTCGAAAACGGCCTGGAAGACGGCGTGCAGCTGTACTTCCACGGTCAGCTGCTGCACGGCTGCCGCGCCTCGAAGTTGCGCAGCGAGGCGTTCGACGCCTTCACCGTGCTACCTCGCCATCGCGAGGGCGAACACACTTCTGAGCTGCCGACCCGCCTGGACTACCGTCAGCCACGCCAGCCGGTCAAGCTGGCGGTCATGCCGGTGTTCCCTGGCCTTGCCGCCGAACATCTGCGTGGCCTGTTCGACAGTGGCATCCAGGGGCTGGTGCTGGAGTGCTACGGCAGTGGCACCGGCCCGTCCGATGACCAGGCACTGCTCGACGTGCTGCACGACGCCCGCCAGGGTGGGGTGATGATCGTTGCCATCAGCCAGTGTCCGGAAGGTTCGGTGGTATTCGACACCTATGCCGCTGGCAGCCGCCTGCGTGACACCGGGCTGGTCAGTGGCGGTGGCATGACCCGCGAGGCGGCGCTGGGCAAGCTGTTTGCGCTGTTGGGCGCAGGGTTGGACGTGCAGGCGGCGGAACATTGGTTCGCGCTGGACCTGTGCGGCGAGCGCGCCTGACTCGCAGATCGTCCGTTCGCCATCGCGGGGCAAGCCCGCTCCCACAAATCCGTGGGAGCGGGCTTGCCCCGCGATCGTTTCAGCCTCTGGAAAAGTGGCGGAAGGCAGCGGGAGTCGAACCTGCCCGGGAACGGCTGCCGTCCCCAACCGGGTTTGAAGCCCGGCCGCGCCACCGGGCGCGATTGCCTTCCTTGAAATCAGGGCCCGCGTTACGGCTGGGCCAGGGCGCTGTCGACGCGGATATGACGCAGGTCGCCAACTCGTCGGGTCAAGCCAACGCGGTCGAAATACTCGAGAATCTGCACAGTGCGCTTGCGACCGATGGCCAAACCATCGCGAAACGCCGCGACCTGCACTATCGGCGATGTCTCGGCCTGACGCAACAGCAGCTCTGCCATGCGCTTGAACGTCGTCTCCGGGTAAAACAGGTCACGCACCACCTGGTGCACCAGGCCCAACCGGGCAAGCTTGCGCAACAGCAGGCGCACGTCAGCCTCGTCGCAGCCCTCCTCGCCGGCCAGGGTCCGCACCCAGGGCGGATCGAACTCGCCCGCCAACAGGCGGGGCAACAGACGCGCCCACAACGCGGTATCCGCCTCGCTCAGCTGGACCCGGTGATCCGGCAGGTGCAGCCACGGGCCACTGCTGCTGATCGCGCCTTCGCCCAGCAACTCATCCAACAGGCTGACAAACGCAGGCCGCTCCAACGGCAATGCGGTAAAGCGGCGCAGTCGGTCACGGTCCGGGCCAAGCTGATCAGGTTCCTGTTCATGGAACTGCGCCAGGCGCTCCAGCACTTGTCGCTTGAGCGCCTGCCACTGTAGGCAATCGAACAGCAACTGACCTTGACGCGTGGCAATCACCAGCACCGCATCCGGCAACTGCCAGGTCTCACGCAGGCGATTGAACTGACGCTCCAGACGCCGGGGCTCGAGCCCGCCCGGGGCTGCCTCCAGCAAGGCCGGCAACGCCCGCTCGAGGCCGTCGGCATTGCGCAGCACCTGCAACTGGCGCAAGCGCGCCTCGCTGCGCCGCTGCCGGCTCGGGGCGAATGGATCGAGCACACGGCCACCACCCAGCGTGCGCTGGGCGCGCTGGTCGCGCAGAACCAGACGATCCCCATGCACTGCCTGCAACGGTGCATTGAGCAGCAGTTGGGCGAACATGCGCTGGCCGGCCTCGAGCCGTTCCCCTTCGAGCAACGCGACCCGGGCAGTGACATCCTGGGTCCCCAGGTGCACGTGCACCGCGCTGAAGTGCTCGAACACGCGTGCTTCTCCGGCCAGCAAGGTGAGGTTGATATCCACTCGCACGCTGGGTGCATGCAACCACTCAGGTAGCAGCCAGTCGCCGCGATGTACCTGTTCGGCCGAGAGCTTTTCCGCGCTGATATTCAATGCCACCCGCTGCCCTGCCTCGGCGACCAATGCCGCCTGGTTTTGCGCGTGCAGGCCACGCACCCGCACAGGTTTGCCTACCTTGCCCAACAGCAAGGTGTCGCCGACGCTGACCCGCCCGGCCAGCGCCGTGCCGGTGACCACCACCCCTGCCCCGGAAACCGCGAAGGCCCGGTCCACGGCCAGGCGGAAACCGCCGCGCACGCTGCGCTGGCGAACATGCGCCTCGGCCGCCAGCAAGGCCTCGCGCAGGGCGTCGATTCCCGCGCCGGACAGGCTCGAAACCGGAAATTGCCTGGCCCCGGCATAGGGCCCAGGCGCGAGCAGTTCGGTGACCTGGGCCTGGACTTCGATCAACCGCGCCGGCTCGACCCGGTCGCATTTGCTGATGACCACCAGCGCCTGGGGAATACCCAGCAGTTCGATGATCGACAGGTGCTCACGAGTCTGCGGCATCACCCCGTCGTCGGCGGCCACCACCAGCAGCACCAGGTCGATGCCATGGGCGCCGGCAAGCATGTTGTGGATAAAACGCTCGTGGCCAGGCACATCGATAAAGCCTGTCAGCGGCGCGCCTTCAGCCAACGGGGCATAGCGGTAGCCAAGATCGATGGTCATGCCCCGGGCACGCTCCTCCTGGCGTGTGTCGCCGGCTTGGCCGGTCAGGGCCTGGAGCAGCGCGGTCTTGCCGTGGTCGATGTGGCCGGCGGTACCGACGATCACTGCACCGGCCCCAACTGCAACGCCGGCAGTTGCGCCAGCCACTGGACCTCATCGTCCAACTGGCGCAGGTCGAGCCACAGGGCATCGTCATCGATGCGGCCGAGCACCGCCACCGGCAGGTCGCGCAGCGCCCGCTCCAACACATGCAGGCTGCGCCCGCGCAGTTTCTTCGACACCTGCGGGCGCAGGCACAAGGCCGCGCTGGGCAGGCGCGCCACGGGCTGGCTGCCGCTGCCGATCATGCCCAGGGCCGGTTCGACGCTAACCGTCCATTGCGTCCCCAGCCGTGCGGCCAGTTCAGGCGCCAGGCGCTCGGCCTGGGCGGCGATCTCGGCCTGGGGCCGGGTGAGCAGGCGCAGGCTCGGCAGGCGCTCGACCAGGCGGTCCGGGTTGCGATACAGCGCCAGCACGGCTTCGAGTGCCGCAAGGGTGATCTTGTCGACCCGCAGGGCACGCTTGAGCGGATTCTTCTTGATCTTCGCGATCAGCTCCTTGCGCCCGACGATGATCCCCGCCTGCGGCCCGCCGAGCAGTTTGTCGCCACTGAACGTGACGATGTCGGCGCCATCGGCCAGCGCCTGGCGCACGGTCGGCTCGGCCGGCAAGCCCCAACGGGTCAGGTCGAGCAGGCTGCCGCTGCCCAGGTCTTCAAGCAGCGGCAACTCATGAGCATGAGCGATGCGCGCCAGTTCCGCGGTAGGCACCTGGGTAGTGAAACCCTGGATGCTGTAGTTGCTGCAATGCACGCGCATCAGCAGGCCCGTGCGCGGGTTGATCGCGGCTTCATAGTCGCGGGCGTGAGTGCGGTTGGTGGTGCCGATCTCGTGCAGCTTCACCCCCGCGCGAGCCATGATGTCGGGGATACGGAAGGCACCGCCGATCTCGATCAGTTCGCCCCGGGAGATGATCCCTTCCTTGCGCGCGCCCAGGCTGTTGAGCGCCAGCAGCACGGCGGCGGCGTTGTTGTTGACCACGGTGACGGCCTCGGCGCCGGTCAGCTCGCGGATCAGGCTTTCGATCAGGTCGTCGCGGTCGCCGCGCTTGCCGGTGTTGAGGTCGAACTCCAGGTTCAGCGGATAGCGGGCGGCGGTCTGCATGGCCTCGACCGCTTCCTCGGGCAGCAAGGCCCGGCCCAGGTTGGTGTGCAGCACCGTGCCGGTGAGGTTGAACACCCGGCGTACCTGGCTGCGCTGCTGGATGGCCAGGCGTTCGCCGGCTCGGCCCAGGAGCACTTCGGCGGTCAGTTCGGTGGCACTCAGTTGGCCGAGGCGAGCAGGCTCGCGCAGGTCGTCGAGCAACTGGCGCAGGGTGGCCAGCGTGGCGTCACGACCATGACGGTCGATCAGCGGGGCGCAGGCCGGATGGCGCAGCAAGGTGTCGATGGAAGGCAGGCGTGGGGTGTCGCTGGCGAGGGTTGAAGACATCAGTACTACCTTAAACAAATCCGTTGTCTGTTCCGGCCTCTTCGCGGGCAAGCCCGCTCCCACAGGTACTGTACGCTTCCTGTGAGAGCGGGCTTGCCCGCGAATCAGGCGACTCGGTATTGCAGTGTAGACACTACCCCGGCGCCAACAGCAGGTTCGGCGCCAGCCGATGGAAACCCTCCTCGTCCAGGCGCATGTCCAGCGCCAGGCTCGCCAGGTCGTCGGCCAGCGGCTCGGCCGCGGCGTCGTTCTCCAGGTAGCACTGCTTGAGGTAGCTCTGGCACCCCGGGCAGCACTCGGCGCGCAGCGGCGCCTTGCCCGGCGCGTGGCGGTCATCCTCGAGGTTTCTGTAGCGCAGGTCCTTGCTCGACTCGCAGTACACGCACTTGACCCGCACCACATGCCATTCGCAGGCACACAGCGAGCAGGCCAGGTAGCGCAGGCCATTATGCTTGCCACGGTTACGCACTACCCCGGCCATGGCCGGCGATCCACAGGCTGGGCACTGGGCCAGGCTGCCCGCTGGCTTGAGCTCAGGCGCAGGCAAGGCCAGCAGCCAGCTGGACCACGCCGCCTGCAACGCGGCGCCAATGAAGGGCACCAGCGCCGCCGGCACTGCATCGTACTGGCCACCGAGCAGGGCGATAGCCCAGCCCTTGCGCTGGGCATCGTCGCTGCCACGCAACGCATCCAGCGCCTCGGCCAGTGGCCCGTCGGATGCGGTCTCGAAGCGCTCGAGCAACGCCTGCAACCAGACCAACCAAGGCCCTTCACGCACCAGGCTGTCGGCCGCCAGGGGCGGCAAACCATGACTTATACACAGGCGCTGGCGCTCTTCGGCCACCGGTAATCCCGCAGGCGGGTTATCCACAAGCTGCTGCTGAATCCGGCACAGCCGGGCCATCAACCGCAGGTAATCACCCAGGGCGTTACCCTCGGCCAGTTGCTCAAGCCGTGTGGCGCGCACCTCGAAGAGGTGGGCGGCGGGCAGGTGCAGAAACGGCGGCATCACTGCCGACGCTTCGATCTGTCCAGGTTCGAGAATCGTGCTCAAACGGTCATCCTTCTTTTCCACCGTGGTTGTGTGGCGACTTGTCGCCGGTCACTTCCCGGTACCACAGTTCATGGTGCTTGCGCGCCCAGGCGCGGCTCACCCAGCCATGCAGCATGGCGCCGATCGAACCCTTGATCCAGATCCCGGCATAGATGTGCACGATGATGCTGAGGATCAGCACGAACGCCGCCAGGGCATGCAACAGCGTGGACAGGCGAATGACCTCGATACCGAACCAATGGCTGAAATACGCGCGCCAGATCACCACGCCGCTGACCAGCAGCACCAGCATGCAGGCCAGCAAGGTCCAGAACAGCAGCTTCTGCCCGGCGTTGTACTTGCCGACCGGCGGCACGCCCTCTTCCTTGTTGAGCATCACCCGGTCGATGCGGCGCAGCCACAGGCGGTCGTTGGCGGTGATGAAGTTGGCGCGCCAGAAGCGCAGCACCAGCCCGAGGAAGAACACGAACATGCCCACGCCGATGAACGGGTGAAGGATCCGCGTCCACGGCCCGCCGCCAAACAGGTGGCTGAGCCAGAACAGTGCCGGATGGAACAGCGCCAGCCCCGAAAGGCCGGCCAGCACGAACAGGATCGCCACGACCCAGTGGTTGCTCCGTTCGTTGGCGTTGTAGCGCAGGATAGGCTTGTTGTCATTCATGGCCGCTGCTCCCTCTGCCCGCCCGGGCGGTTCGGATCATAGACATGCACCGCCGGGTCGACCTCGTGGACCGTGTTATCCACAGGCGCCGGGTGTTCGTCCTCCTCGACCCGCTGCGGCCCCACGCGTACATAGTGGAAGAACCCGGCCAGCACCGCCGCGCCCATGGCCAGCAGCGCCAGGGGCTTGCTGAAGCCCTTCCACAGCCCCACCAACGGGCTGATCACCGGTTGGTCCGGCAGGCCGGCGTAGATCCTCGGCGTGTCGGCGTGGTGCAGCACGTACATCACATGGGTGCCGCCGACGCCATCCGGATCGTACAGCCCGGCGTTCTCGTACCCCCGCGACTTCAGGTCGACGATGCGCTCGTCGGCATGCACCTTCATCTCCTCCTTGCTGCCGAAGACGATCGCCCCGGTCGGGCAGGTCTTCACGCAGGCCGGCTCCAGGCCCACGCTCACGCGGTCGGAACACAGGGTGCACTTGTACGCCTTGTGATCCTTCTGCGAGATGCGCGGGATGTTGAACGGGCAGCCGGTGATGCAATAGCCGCAACCGATGCAGTGGTCCTGGTTGAAGTCGACGATACCGTTGGCATGCTTGATGATCGCCCCCGGGCTCGGGCAAGCCTTCAGGCAACCGGGCTCGGCACAGTGCATGCAGCCGTCCTTGCGGATCAGCCACTCCAGGTTGCCGTCGTCGCGCTCGTGCTCGGTGAAGCGCATCAGGGTCCAGGTCTCGGCGCTGAGGTCCTGGGGGTTGTCGTAGGTGCCGTGGTTGTGGCCGACCTCGTCACGCAGTTCGTTCCACTCCGAGCACGCCACCTGGCAGGCCTTGCAGCCGATACACTTGGTGGTGTCGATCAGCTTGGCGACTTCCTGCTGCTGGCGTACCGAGGGCGGTACGGTGGTGGTGGCCGAGCGGGCGATGATGTCTTGGCTGGCCATCAGAGTTTCTCCACTTTGACGAGGAACGACTTGGACTCCGGCGTCTGCGTGTTGCCATCACCGAGGAACGGCACCAGGGTGTTGGTCAGGAAGCCGTGCCGCGTGCTACCGGTGAACCCCCAGTGCAACGGGATGCCGATCTGGTGCACGGTCTGGTTGTTGACCTGCAGCGGACGGATCCGCTTGGTCACCACCGCCACCGCGTCGATATAGCCGCGCTTGCTCGACACCCTTACCCGGTCGCCGGCCTTGATGCCCTTCTCGTTCGCCAGCACCTCGCCGATCTCGACGAACTGCTCGGGCTGGGCAATGGCGTTGAGCCGGCAATGCTTGCTCCAGAAGTGGAAGTGCTCGGTCAGCCGGTAGGTGGTCGCCGCATGGGGGAACTCGTCGTGGGTGCCGAGGGTGTCCCACACCGAATCGAAGATCCGTCCGGCCGGGTTGCTGGTGGCCTTCTTGTTCTGCGGATGCAGCGGGTTGATACCGATCGGCGTCTCGAACGGCTCGTAGTGCTCAGGGAACGGCCCCTCGGCCATCTTGTCGATGGCGAAGAACCGCGCCACGCCCTCGGGGTTCATGATGAACGGATTCATCCCCGCTTCCGGCGGCGAGTCGACCTTGAAGTCCGGCACGTCGGTGCCGGTCCAGGCCTTGCCGTTCCACCACACCAGGCGTTTCTTCTCCGGATCCCACGGCTTACCCTGCGGGTCGCTGGAGGCACGGTTGTAGAGGATCCGCCGGTTGGCCGGCCAGGCCCAGGCCCAGTTCTGCACCTGGTGCATGCCGTACGGGTCGCTGTTGTCGCGCCGGGCCATCTGGTTGCCCTGCTCGGTCCAGCAACCGGCGAAGATCCAGCAGCCCGACGCGGTGCTGCCGTCGTCCTTCATCTGGGCGAAGCCGGCCAGTTGCTGACCGGCCTTGAGCGTGGCGCCGGTGGCGTCGGTGAGGTCGCTGACCGCCCAGCCGTTCATCTCCTTGGCCAGCTCTTCGGGCGAAGGCTCTTCCGGGACCTTGTACGGCCAGCTGAGGTTGAGCATCGGGTCGGGATAGGTGCCGCCTTCGGCCTGGTAACGCTTGCGCAGGCGCAGGAACAGCTCGCTCATGATGTGCACGTCGGTGCGGGTCTCGCCCGGACCGTCGGCGCCCTTCCAGTGCCACTGCAGCCAGCGGCTGCTGTTGACCAGCGAGCCGTCTTCCTCGGCGAAGCAAGTGGTGGGCAGGCGGATCACCTCGGTCTGGATGTTGGCGGTGTCGACGTCGTTGAACGCGCCGGCGTTGCGCCAGAACTCGGAGGTCTCGGTGGCCAGCGGGTCCATGACCACCAGCCACTTGAGCTTGGCCAGGGCCGCGGTGACGCGGTTCTTGTCCGGCAGCGCGGCGATCGGGTTGAAGCCCTGGCACATGTAGCCGTTGACCTTGCCCTGGCCCATCATCTCGAACATGCGCAACACGTCGTAGGCCGGCACGTCGAGCTTGGGCAGCCAGTCGTAGCCCCAGTTGTTGGCGGCGGTGGCGTTGGCGCCGTACCAGGCCTTCATCAGGCTGACGTGGAACTTGCCGTAGTTCTGCCAGTACGACAGCTGCCCCGGCCGCAGCGGCTTGGAGGCGCGCTTGTCGATGTAGGCGGCGTAGTCCTGCTCGGCGTCGCCGGCCAGGGTGAGGTAGCCCGGCAGCGAGTTCGACAGCAGCCCCAGGTCGGTCAGGCCCTGGATGTTGGAGTGCCCACGCAAGGCGTTGACCCCGCCCCCCGGCATGCCGACGTTGCCCAGCAGCAACTGCACCATGGCCGCGCTCCGGATGATCTGCGCGCCGATGGAGTGCTGGGTCCAGCCCAAGGCATAGAGGATCGTCATGGTCTTGCCCGGTGTCGAGCAGGTGGCGATCTCTTCCCAGATCTTCATCATCTGGTCCTGGGGCATGCCGCAAGTCATGCTCGCCAGTTCCGGCGTGTAGCGGCTGTAGTGCTGCTTCATCAGCTGGTAGACGCAACGCGGGTGCTGCAGCGTCGGGTCGACCTTCGCATAGCCGTCCTCGCCCAGCTCGTAGCCCCACCCGGACTTGTCGGCGTACACGCGCTTGGCCGCGTCGTAGCCGCTGAACAGCCCGTCCTCGAAGCCATAGTTCTCTTTGACGATAAACGACACGTCGGTGTAGTTGCGCACGTACTCGTGCTGGATCTTGTCGTTGCTCAGCAGGTAATTGATCAGCCCGCCCATGAAGGCGATGTCGCTGCCGGTACGGATCGGCGCGTAGTAATCAGCCACCGAGGCGGTACGGGTAAATCGCGGGTCGACCACGATCAGCCGCGCCTTGTTGTGCGCCTTGGCTTCGGTCACCCACTTGAAGCCGCACGGGTGCGCTTCAGCGGCGTTGCCGCCCATCACCAGGACCAGGTTTGCGTTGGCGATGTCAGACCAGTGATTGGTCATCGCGCCACGGCCATACGTCGGGGCAAGACTTGCCACCGTCGGGCCGTGTCAGACACGCGCCTGGTTATCGAACCCCAGCATGCCCAGCGAACGGATCACCTTGTGCGTCAGGTAGCCCGCTTCGCTGGAAGCGGCGGACGCGGCGAGAAAGCCGGTGGTGAGCCAGCGGTTGACCGTCTGGCCCTGGGCGTTCTTCTCGATGAAGTTGGCGTCGCGGTCCTGTTTCATCAGCTCGGCGACGCGGTCGAGGGCTTCGTCCCAGTCGATGCGGGTCCACTCGTTGCTGCCCGGCTTGCGCACCTCGGGGTACTTGAGGCGGCTGGGGCTGTGGATAAAGTCCAGCAGGCCGGCGCCTTTCGGGCACAGGGTGCCGCGGTTGACCGGATGGTCCGCGTCGCCCTCGATGTGGATGATATTCTGTTTGACGTTCTTGCCCGCGTCACCCTGGCTGTACATGATCAGGCCGCAGCCGACCGAGCAATAAGGGCAGGTGTTACGGGTTTCTTTGGTATGCGCCAGCTTGAAGTGGCGCACCTGCTCGGCGAACGCGGGTGTCGGGGCCATGCCCAACGCCGCAAGGCTCGAGCCTCCAAGGCCGACGGCGGCGACCTTGAAGAATTGCCGACGGTTGAGATCCATCGTGCACTCCTGATCAGGTTCTCGGGCGCGCGGGACTTGGCCGGCGCCTCAGGGACTTCACGGTGACGGTGGACAGACACCGCCAACTGTTAAGCCTAGTCAAGAATCTGCAAAGCGCGATGATCTGGATCAGGCGCAAGGCAAATCGCCGCCTTATCCATACAGATGCAACAGGACCGCGCCCGCCAGCACCAGGAGCACCCCGACGATCTGCAGCAGGGACAGGCGCTCACGGTAGAACAGGAAGCCGAGAATGGCGGCGATGCCTCCGGACAAGGTACTGATCACCGTGACGACTGCGATCGAGCCATGCAACGCGCCCCAGGAAAACGCCGAGAAGCCTCCCAGGTTGAAAAGGCTGGCTCCACACAAGGTCCCCCAGGTCTTGAGCCTGACCGTAACCTGGTTTCGAAACATTCGCAGTGCTTCAGGCAGCAGGAACAGAACCCCCACCCCGTAGCCCAGCGCCAGCATGTTCACCGGCCCCAGCACTGGCAGGGCGTACTTGCCCTGAACCCAGAAGCTGACGCCATACAGCAGCGCCGCCAGCAGGGCGAAGCCGACCGACAGCCGACCGTCCGCAGGCGCTTGCCCACTGCCGCCCTTTGCCTCACGGCTGGCCAGGACCACACCCAGAAAGCAGGTCAGCAACCCGAAGATCTGCCAGGTGCCCAGCGTCTCGCCGCCCAGCCAGGCGAGCAGCGTGGTGAACACGCCATAGGAAGTCACCAGCGGCGCCACCACCGAGGTCTTGCCGATCGCGAACGCCTTCGAAAGAGCCAACGCGCCGCTCAGGGTACACAGCGCCGCCAGGCAGGCGAGCAGCAGCACGCTCGCCGGGGCCGCGACCATCTTGATGAGTTGCTGGGAAGATACGGCAATGATGAGCCCCATCAATAACAGGCCCAACAACTGTCCGAAGAATACCGCCCGCTTTACCCCGACCGCCCGGGCATTCATGCCGACCAGAAAGTCGGTGGCTCCCCAGAGTACGGCCGCCAGCAGCCCCATGAGCACATCCATGTCTCGGTTCCTGAATGGGAGGAGCGTGACGATAGCCATCGTCAGTTCCAAAGTTCAAGCCACATGACGGCATTCAAGAACAGCACTACGTCGCTATCGGAAACGTACTACGTCGCGAAATATCCTGTGCCTGTTAGGTTAACGGGCCACACATGGACGAGGCTCACGGGCATGAGCATCAAGTACCTTTTGACCACTCTCTTGATTGGCACTTCGGTGTTCCTTCAACCCACCGTAGCGGCGACGGCAGACAATGTTCACACGCCTCCCACCACGCAGCAGATCACAACCGAGCGAGCACGGAGCATGGCCGATGCCGCAGAACGTGCCACCCGCGCCCAAGGCTTTGCCATTGTCATCAGCATCGTCGACAACCACGGCAACCTGAAGTACTTCCACCGCATGGATGGCACCAGCAGCGGCAGCATCCAGGTCGCGCAGCTCAAGGCAGAGACATCCGCCCGCTTCCCTCTGTCGACCCGCTCGCTCGGCGAGCGCAGCACCGCGCTGCCGGCCAATCCCTACGCCTCGCTCCCCGGGTTCACCCTGCTGGAAGGCGGCCTGCCGATCATGGACGCGAACGGCAGGCATATCGGCGGCATCGGTATCAGCGGAGCAACGCCGGAACTGGACGCCCAATTTGCCAGAACGGCACTCGAGGAAGGCTGACGCCTTGTCAGAGCACCGGCTTCAGACAAAAAGAAACCCGCTTCAGGTATGAAGCGGGTTTCTTGTTTCAGCTCCGTTTTCGCGGGAGGCAGCCATGGCGCCTCCTGGAAGTATCAGAACGGAATATCGTCGTCGAAGCTGTCGAAGTCAGCGGCTGGCTGCGGAGCCGGTTGTTGCGGCGCCGGGCGCTGTGGCGCCTGCTGCGGACGCGGAGCCTGCTGACGAGGAGCCTGGTTGTACTGCTGCTGGCCACCTTGGTTGTAGTTGTTACCACCACCTTGGTTGTATTGGTCACCACCACCCTGCTGACCCTGCGGACGACCGCCGAGCAGCTGCATGGTGCCGTTGATGTCGACGATGATCTCGGTGGTGTAGCGCTTGATGCCGTCCTTTTCCCACTCGCGGGTCTGGAGCTTGCCTTCGATGTAGCACTGCGAACCCTTGCGCAGGTACTCGCCGGCAATCTCGGCAACCTTGCCGAACAGCGACACACGGTGCCACTCGGTACGCTCGACCTTCTGGCCCGACTGCTTGTCGGTCCACTGCTCGCTGGTGGCCAGGCTCAGGTTGGTCACGGCGTTACCGTTGGGCAGGTAGCGGACTTCGGGATCCTGACCGCAGGTACCGACCAGAATGACTTTGTTAACCCCACGGGCCATAACGTTCTCCTAGGCTTCGCACGCCGCAGAGGCTGGGTTCACCAGACGCTCGAGGGTCGCACGGTCCAAAATTTTCGTATCCAGTTTGATATAGATGGCGGCTTCTTCTGCCACCACCACGGCGTCGGTCACACCCGGCACGGCCATCAGGCGCTCGGTCAGCCCGGCTTCCCGGACCGCTTCCGGCGTCAGCGGCATGCGCAGGCTGGTCACGTACGGCGGCTCGTTCATGCGCAACGCAGTGAGCAGCCACAGGACGCACAACACGGCACATCCCAGGAACACCATGCTCAAGCCACCGTGCTGGAACAACCAGCCACCGAGGATGCCTCCCAGTGCGGCGCCGAGGAACTGGCTGGTGGAGTAAACCCCCATCGCCGTCCCCTTGCCACCGGCAGGCGACACCTTGCTGACCAGCGAAGGCAAGGATGCCTCCAGCAGGTTGAATGCAGTAAAGAATACCACGGTGCCGATCACCAGTCCGCGCAAGTTGTCAGCCCACTGCCAGAAGAACACCTCCACCAGCAGCAGGACACTGACCGCGCCGAGCAACACGCGTTTCATCTTGCGCTTCTTTTCCCCGTAGATGATGAAGGGGATCATTGCAAAAAATGAAACCAGCAACGCGGTGAGGTACACCCACCAGTGCTGTTCCTTGGGCAGCCCGCCGCGCTCGACGAACGCCAGGGGCAGCGCCACGAAGCTGGCCATCAGGATCGCGTGCAGCACGAAGATGCTGATATCCAGGCGCAGAAGGTCCGGATTGCGCAGGGTCGGGCCGAGGGCCTGACGGGCGACACCGGACTCACGATGGGTCAACACATTGTGCGAACTGGGCACGACGAAGGCGATCAGGCCGATGCCGAGCAGGGCAAGTCCTGCGGTGGCAAGGAACAATCCTGACAAGCCAAAGGCGCGAGTCAACAGCGGGCCGACGACCATCGCCACGGCGAACGACAGGCCGATGCTCATGCCGATCATGGCCATGGCCTTGGTCCGGTGCTGCTCGCGGGTCAGGTCGGACAGCAACGCCATCACTGCCGCGGAAATCGCCCCCGCGCCCTGCAGGATACGCCCGGCGATCACGCCCCAGATAGAATCGGCCTGGGCCGCCAGCACGCTGCCCAGGGCGAAGATGATCAACCCCACGTAGATCACCGGGCGGCGGCCGATGCGGTCGGAAATCACTCCGAACGGAATCTGCAGCACGGCCTGGGTCAGGCCGTAGGCACCGATGGCCAGACCGATCAGCGCAGGCGTGGCGCCGGCCAGGTCCATGCCGTAGGTGGCCAGCACCGGAAGTACCATGAACATGCCCAGCATACGAAAGGCGAAGACCAGGGCCAGGCCGCTGGCAGCGCGGGTTTCGCTGCCACTCATGCGCTCGTTGTGGGTGTCGTGCATGGATTAACCTCGTGTGAACCGGCGGCGATTCTATCAGTCCGACGCCTTGGCGGCATATACGCGACGCTTTGCCGCGTAATGGCAGCGCGCCGTATACTCCTTTGTTTATGCCCGCCGAGCGAGGCCGTAGTGGACAAGATCCTGATCCGTGGGGCACGTACCCACAACCTGAAGAACATCGACCTGACCCTGCCCCGGGACAAACTGATCGTGATCACCGGCCTGTCCGGATCCGGCAAGTCCTCGCTGGCGTTCGACACCCTGTACGCCGAAGGCCAGCGCCGCTACGTCGAATCGCTGTCGGCCTATGCCCGGCAGTTCCTGTCGATGATGGAAAAGCCCGATGTCGACACCATCGAAGGCCTGTCGCCGGCGATCTCCATCGAGCAGAAGTCGACCTCGCACAACCCACGCTCGACCGTCGGCACCATCACCGAGATCTACGACTACCTGCGCCTGCTCTATGCCCGCGTCGGTACCCCTCGCTGCCCGGACCACGATATCCCGCTGGAGGCGCAAACGATCAGCCAGATGGTCGACCTGGTGCTGGAAAAGCCCGAAGGCAGCAAGCTGATGCTGCTGGCTCCGGTGATCCGCGAGCGCAAGGGCGAGCACCTGGCGGTGTTTGACGAACTGCGTGCCCAGGGCTTCGTCCGCGCACGGGTCAACGGTAAGCTCTACGAGCTCGACGAACTGCCCAAGCTGGATAAACAGAAGAAGCACAGCATCGATGTGGTGGTCGACCGCTTCAAGGTCCGCGCCGACCTGCAGCAGCGCCTGGCCGAGTCGTTCGAGACCGCGCTCAAGCTGGCCGACGGCATCGCCTTGGTCGCGCCGATGGACGACGAAGACGGCGAGGAAGTGATCTTCTCCGCACGCTTCGCCTGCCCGGTGTGCGGCCATGCGATCAGCGAGCTGGAGCCCAAGCTGTTTTCCTTCAACAACCCGGCCGGTGCCTGCCCGACCTGTGACGGCCTGGGGGTGAAGCAGTTCTTCGACACCAAGCGCCTGGTCAACGCCGAGCTGACCCTGGCCGAAGGCGCGATACGTGGCTGGGATCGGCGTAACGTCTATTACTTCCAGATGCTCGGTTCACTCGCCGCGCACTACGGTTTCAGCCTCGAGGAACCGTTCGGCGAACTGTCGGCCGAGCACCAGAAGGTCATCCTGCAGGGCAGCGGCAAGCAGAGCGTCGATTTCAAGTACCTGAACGACCGTGGCGACATCGTCAAGCGCTCGCACCCCTTCGAGGGCATCGTGCCCAATCTTGAGCGCCGCTACCGCGAAACCGAGTCGGCCACCGTGCGTGAAGAGCTGGCCAAGTTCCTCGGCACCCAGCCCTGCCCCGACTGCCGCGGCACCCGCCTGCGTCGTGAGGCTCGCCATGTGTGGGTCGGCGAGAAGACCCTGCCGGCGGTGACCAACCTGCCGATCGGCGAAGCCAGCAACTACTTCGGCGAGCTGACCCTCACCGGGCGGCGTGGCGAGATCGCGGCAAAGATCCTCAAGGAGATCTGCGAGCGCCTGCAGTTCCTGGTCAACGTTGGTCTCGACTACCTGACGCTGGACCGAAGCGCCGATACCCTGTCCGGCGGCGAAGCCCAGCGTATCCGCCTGGCCAGCCAGATCGGCGCCGGCCTGGTCGGGGTGATGTACATCCTCGATGAACCGTCCATCGGTCTTCATCAACGGGACAACGACCGCCTGCTGGCCACCCTCAACCACCTGCGCGACCTGGGCAACACGGTGATCGTGGTCGAGCACGACGAGGACGCCATCCGCCTGGCCGACTACGTGGTGGATATCGGCCCGGGCGCTGGCGTGCATGGCGGCCAGATCGTCGCCGAGGGCTCGCCCGAAGAGGTCATGGCGCACCCCGACTCGCTGACCGGCAAGTACCTGTCCGGGCGCAAGAAGATCGTCGTCCCGGCCAAGCGCACCCCACGCAACAAGAAGCTGTCGCTCAAGCTCAAGGGCGCGCGCGGCAACAACCTGCAGAACGTCGACCTGGAAGTGCCAATCGGCCTGCTGACCTGCGTGACCGGCGTGTCCGGCTCGGGCAAGTCGACGCTGATCAACAACACCCTGTTCCCGCTCGCCGCCACCGCGCTCAACGGCGCGAGCAGCCTGGAGGCCGCGCCGCACGCCAGCGTCGATGGCCTGCAGCACCTGGACAAGGTGGTGGATATCGACCAGAGCCCGATCGGCCGCACGCCTCGTTCCAACCCGGCGACCTACACCGGTATCTTCACGCCGATCCGCGAGCTGTTCGCTGGCGTGCCGGAGTCACGTTCCCGTGGCTACGGCCCGGGGCGCTTCTCGTTCAATGTCAAGGGCGGGCGCTGCGAGGCCTGTCAGGGTGACGGCCTGATCAAGGTGGAAATGCACTTCCTGCCGGACATCTACGTGCCCTGCGATGTGTGCAAGAGCAAGCGCTACAACCGCGAAACACTGGAGATCAAGTACAAGGGCAAGAACATCCACGAGGTACTGGAAATGACCATCGAGGATGCCCGCGAGTTCTTCGATGCGGTCCCGGCCCTGGCGCGCAAGCTGCAAACGCTGATGGATGTCGGTCTGTCGTACATCAAGCTGGGGCAATCGGCGACCACCCTGTCGGGTGGCGAGGCGCAGCGGGTCAAGCTGTCACGCGAGCTGTCCAAGCGGGACACCGGCAAGACCCTGTACATCCTCGACGAACCGACCACAGGTCTTCATTTCGCCGATATCCAGCAGTTGCTGGACGTGTTGCACCGCCTGCGTGACCACGGCAATACCGTGGTGGTGATCGAGCACAACCTGGATGTGATCAAGACCGCCGACTGGCTGGTCGACCTGGGGCCGGAGGGTGGCTCCAAGGGTGGGCAGATCATTGCCTGCGGTACGCCGGAAGAGCTAGCCGAGAAGAAACAGTCCTATACCGGACATTACCTCAAGCCGCTGCTGGAACGCGATCGGGCCTGATTTCAGGCCCGAAAAAAACCCTGTGGGAGCGGGTTTGCCCGCTCCCACAGGGGCATCTGCAATACAGAAATTACATCTGCGACTGCAGGTAGTTCTCCAGGCCAATGGCCTTGATCAGCCCCTGCTGCTTCTCCAGCCAGTAGGTGTGATCTTCTTCGGTATCGGCCAACTGCGCGCGCAGGATGTCGCGGCTGATGTAGTCCTTGTGCAGCTCGCACAGCTCGATACCCTTGCACAGCGCGGCGCGGACCTTGTACTCGAGCTTGAGATCAGCCTCGATCATTTCCGGCACGGTGCTGCCCACTTCCAGGTCATCGGCGCGCATGTCTGGGGTGCCTTCGAGCATTAGGATACGGCGCATCAGGGCGTCGGCGTGCTGCGTCTCTTCTTCCATCTCGTGGTTGATACGTTCGTAGAGCTTGGTCAGGCCCCAGTCTTCGTACATCCGCGAGTGAATGAAGTACTGATCGCGTGCTGCCAGTTCGCCCTTCAGCAACGTGACGAGGTAGTTGATTACGTCCGGGTGACCTTGCATCGCCCTGCTTCTCCCTGTGAATACGGCTATGGGACATAGTGTGAACCAGGTTTTGCTCGCGGTCACTGAAAAATGCGCAATCAGAAGCAAATAATCGGCTAAACAGTAGTGATATTCATTGAAAAACCGCCCTAATGAGGGCGGTTCTTCTTATCACTTCCAGTTAGCCAAGATTCATCCCCAGGGCCTTAGCAATCCCTTCTCCATAAGCCGGGTCGGCCTTGAAGAAGTACTGCAACTGACGCTGGATAACGTCCTCGCTGACCCCCGCCATGGCGCCGGCGATGTTGCCGATCAACAGCGCCTTCTGTTCATCATTCATCAGGCGGAACAGCGCGCCGGCGTGGCTGTAGTAGTCGTTGTCTTCGCGGTGGTCGTAGCGGTGCGCCGAACCGTTCAGGGCCAATGCCGGCTCTGCATGGCGCGGCGACTGTTTCGGTGCATCCGTGTAGCTGTTGGGCTCGTAGTTCGGAGCACTGCCGTAGGCGCCGGTGGCCATGGAACCATCGCGCTGGTAGCTGTGCACCGGGCAACGTGGCGCATTGACCGGCAAGTGCTGATGGTTGGTGCCTACCCGGTAGCGATGAGCATCGGCATAGGCGAACACGCGGCCCTGCAGCATGCGGTCCGGCGACAGGCCGACCCCGGGCACCATGTTGCTGGGACCGAACGCCGCCTGCTCGACTTCGGCGAAGTAGTTGAGCGGGTTGCGGTTGAGTTCCAGCACGCCGACCTCGATCAACGGGTAGTCCTTCTGCGACCAGGTCTTGGTCACGTCGAAGGGGTTCTCGTCACGGCTGGCGGCCTCGGCTTCGCTCATCACCTGGATGCACACGGTCCAACGCGGGAAGTCACCGCGCTCGATGGCCTGGAACAGGTCGCGCTGGGCGTAGTCCGGGTCGCTGCCCGCCAGTCGGGCGGCCTCGGCCGGCGCCAGGTTCTTGATCCCCTGCTGGGTCTTGAAGTGCCACTTGACCCAAGTGCGCTCACCCTTGGCGTTGATCAGGCTGTAGGTGTGGCTGCCGAAACCGTGCATATGGCGGTAGCCGTCCGGGATGCCGCGGTCGGAGAACAGGATGGTGACCTGATGCAACGCCTCGGGCGAGTGCGACCAGAAGTCCCACATCATCTGCGCGTTCTTCAGATTGGTCTGCGGGTGGCGCTTCTGGGTGTGGATGAAGTCGGGGAACTTCAGCGGATCACGGATGAAGAACACCGGCGTATTGTTGCCAACAATGTCCCAGTTGCCTTCCTCGGTGTAGAACTTCACCGCAAAACCACGCGGGTCGCGCTCGGTGTCCGCCGAGCCGCGTTCACCGCCCACGGTGGAGAAGCGCAAGAACGTTTCGGTCTGCTTGCCGATGCTGTCGAACAGTTTGGCACTGGTGAGTTCGGTAATATCGCGGGTGACGGTGAAGGTGCCGTAGGCGCCGGAGCCCTTGGCGTGCACGCGACGCTCGGGGATATTCTCGCGGTTGAAGTGGGCGAGCTTCTCGATCAGGTGGAAATCGTCGAGCAGCAGCGGGCCGCGAGGGCCTGCGGAACGGGAATTCTGGTTGTCGGCTACGGGCGCGCCGCTTGCGGTGGTGAGAATCTTGCTCATGGGCTCTCCTGATCGGTCTTGAACGGCCGGCTAATCGGCTTGGAGAGAGTATTGTCGACCCATGTTACAAGAACAAATTCATTACCTGACTTACATCAATAGAAAATAACAATTCATGAGACAACAAAAAAC
This sequence comes from Pseudomonas sp. P65(2024), assembly GCF_057480955.1. Taxonomy (NCBI): domain Bacteria; kingdom Pseudomonadati; phylum Pseudomonadota; class Gammaproteobacteria; order Pseudomonadales; family Pseudomonadaceae; genus Pseudomonas; species Pseudomonas sp. P65(2024). The sequence continues at coordinate 13,991 of NZ_JBLIYX010000011.1, read as the reverse complement.
CGGGCCTAGGCCCGGTTCTTTGCAGCAGACAGAACGTCTTACTCGGCAGCTTCTACAGCACCACCGACCGGACGATCAACCAGCTCGACGTACGCCATAGGCGCGTTGTCGCCAGCGCGGAAACCGCACTTCAGGATGCGCAGGTAGCCGCCCTGACGGGTGGCGTAACGCTTGCCCAGGTCGTTGAACAGTTTGCCAACGGCGGACTTCGAACGGGTACGGTCGAAGGCCAGACGACGGTTGGCGACGCTGTCTTCCTTGGCCAGGGTGATCAGCGGCTCGGCAACGCGGCGCAGTTCCTTGGCTTTCGGCAGGGTGGTTTTGATCAGCTCGTGCTCGATCAGCGACACTGCCATGTTCTGGAACATAGCCTTGCGGTGAGAGCTGGTACGGCTCAGGTGACGTCCACTTTTACGATGACGCATGATTCATTCCTTACCAAACACTACGTTCGGTGATTACGACGATCAGGCAGTCGCCTTGTCGTCTTTCTTAAGACTTGCAGGCGGCCAGTTGTCGAGGCGCATGCCGAGGGAAAGACCACGGGAGGCCAGGACGTCCTTGATTTCAGTCAGGGACTTCTTGCCCAGGTTAGGAGTCTTCAACAGCTCTACTTCGGTACGCTGAATCAGGTCGCCGATGTAGTAGATGTTCTCCGCCTTGAGGCAGTTGGCCGAACGTACGGTCAGTTCCAGGTCGTCAACCGGGCGCAGCAGGATCGGATCGATCTCGTCTTCCTGCTCGACCACAACCGGCTCGCTGTCACCTTTGAGGTCGACGAACGCGGCCAGCTGCTGTTGCAGGATGGTCGCGGCACGACGGATAGCCTCTTCAGGATCCAGAGTACCGTTGGTTTCCAGATCGATGACCAGCTTGTCCAGGTTGGTACGCTGTTCAACACGGGCGTTCTCGACCACGTAGGCGATACGACGCACCGGGCTGAACGAAGCGTCCAGCTGGAGACGGCCAATGCTGCGGCTTTCGTCTTCGTCGGTCTGACGGGAGTCGGCCGGCTCGTAACCGCGACCACGAGCTACGGTGAGCTTCATGTTCAGGGCGCCGTTGGACGCCAGGTTCGCGATTACGTGATCGGGGTTGACGATCTCGACATCGTGATCCAGCTGAATATCGGCAGCGGTAACCACCCCCGAACCCTTTTTCGACAAGGTCAGCGTAACTTCGTCACGACCGTGCAGTTTGATAGCCAGGCCTTTCAGGTTCAACAGGATTTCAATGACGTCTTCCTGAACACCTTCGATCGCGGAGTACTCATGGAGTACGCCGTCGATCTCGGCCTCGACTACTGCACAGCCAGGCATGGAGGACAACAGGATGCGGCGCAGCGCGTTGCCCAGGGTATGGCCGAAGCCACGCTCGAGAGGCTCGAGCGTGATCTTGGCGCGGGTTGGACTGACAACCTGCACGTCGATGTGACGGGGTGTCAGAAACTCATTTACCGAAATCTGCATGGATGCACCTATTTTCTAGCCCTTACTTGGAGTAGAGCTCGACAATCAGGTTTTCGTTGATGTCGGCGGACAGGTCGCTGCGAGCAGGAACGTTCTTGAAAACGCCCGACTTTTTAGCAGCATCCACATCAACCCACTCAACGCGGCCACGCTGGGCGCACAGTTCAAGGGCTTGAACAATGCGCAGCTGGTTCAGCGACTTCTCGCGAACCGAGACCACGTCACCCGGACGAACTTGGTAGGATGGAATGTTCACAGTCTTACCGTTGACGCTGATCGCTTTGTGCGAAACCAGCTGGCGGGACTCGGAACGAGTCGAGCCGAAGCCCATACGGTAGACGACGTTATCCAGACGGCACTCGAGCAGTTGCAGCAGGTTCTCACCGGTTGCGCCTTTTTTCGAGGCAGCAGCTTGGTAATAACCGCGGAACTGACGCTCCAGAACACCGTAGATACGACGGACTTTTTGTTTCTCGCGCAGCTGGGTACCGTAGTCGGACTGACGGCCACGGCGCTGGCCGTGGATACCTGGGGCTGCTTCGATGTTGCACTTCGATTCCAGAGCGCGAACGCCGCTCTTCAGGAACAGGTCAGTGCCTTCACGGCGAGACAGTTTGCATTTTGGACCAATGTAACGTGCCATTTATCTGTCTCCTGATTACACGCGACGCTTCTTCGGCGGACGGCACCCGTTGTGCGGGATTGGCGTCACGTCGGTGATGCTGGCGATCTTGTAGCCGCAGCTGTTCAGTGCACGAACGGCGGATTCACGACCTGGACCTGGACCCTTGACGTTGACGTCGAGGTTCTTCAGACCATATTCCAGCGCAGCTTGACCAGCACGCTCAGCAGCGATCTGGGCTGCGAACGGGGTGGATTTGCGCGAACCACGGAAACCCGAACCACCGGAAGTAGCCCAGGACAGTGCGTTGCCCTGACGGTCGGTGATGGTCACGATGGTGTTGTTGAAAGACGCATGGATGTGGGCGATGCCATCAACCACTGTCTTTTTGACTTTTTTACGAGGACGAGCAGCAGGTTTTGCCATGTCTATATTCCTGGGCGATTACTTGCGGATCGGCTTACGCGGGCCCTTACGGGTGCGTGCGTTGGTCTTGGTGCGCTGACCGCGAACCGGCAGACCTTTACGATGACGCAGGCCGCGGTAGCAACCCAGGTCCATCAAGCGCTTGATCTTCATGTTGATGTCACGGCGCAGGTCACCTTCGGTGGTGAACTTCGCGACTTCGCCACGCAGGGTTTCGATTTGCTCGTCGCTCAGATCCTTGATCTTAGCGGCTGGGTTTACACCAGCGTCCGCACAGATTTTCTGCGCGGTAGTGCGACCGACACCATAGATGTAGGTCAGCGAGATAACAGTATGCTTGTTATCTGGAATGTTGACGCCTGCAATACGGGCCATTCAGTGGGACTCCAATTGACAGCTACCTACGCCCCGGAAGCCAAGAAATAGGGCGCGAGATAATATCGCTGTAGAAACGAATAATCAACCCAGCAGCACACTAGCTGCTGGGTTTGAAGCGCGGATCACACTCAGCCTTGGCGCTGCTTGTGACGCGGTTCCGCGCTGCAGATCACGCGCACGATACCTTCGCGACGAATGATCTTGCAGTTGCGGCACAGCTTTTTCACCGATGCACGAACTTTCATTACCGACTCCTCGAACCTTAAGGGGCTAAATCAGCGCAGCAGACCGCTGCCGCCGTAGCCTTTCAGGTTGGCTTTCTTCATCAGGGATTCGTACTGGTGCGAAACGAGGTGCGATTGTACTTGGGACATGAAGTCCATCACAACCACTACCACAATCAGCAACGAGGTCCCGCCAAGGTAGAACGGCACGTTTGCTGCCACCACCAGGAACTGGGGCAGAAGGCACACGGCCATCATGTAAAGAGCACCGAACATGGTCAGACGGGTCAGGACGCCATCAATGTAGCGCGCCGACTGCTCACCAGGACGGATACCCGGAATAAAGGCACCGGACTTCTTCAGGTTTTCCGCTACGTCTTTCGGGTTGAACATCAACGCTGTGTAGAAGAAGCAGAAGAAGATGATCCCTGCACTAAACAGCAGAATGTTCAACGGCTGACCAGGAGCGATCGACTGCGAGATGTCCTGCAGCCAGCCCATACCTTCGGACTGACCGAACCAGGCACCCAGCGAAGCCGGGAACAGCAAGATGCTGCTCGCGAAAATGGCCGGGATTACGCCCGCCATGTTCACCTTCAGCGGCAGGTGGCTGGTCTGCGCAGCGAAGACCTTGCGGCCCTGCTGACGCTTGGCGTAGTGAACGGCGATACGACGCTGACCACGCTCAATGAACACCACGAAGCCGATAATCGCTACTGCCAGCAAACCGATAGCGACCAGGGCGAAAATGTTGATATCGCCTGTACGCGCAGACTCGAAAGACTGCCCGATTGCTCTCGGAAGACCGGCAACGATACCCGCGAAGATCAACATCGAGATACCGTTGCCCACACCGCGCTCGGTAATCTGCTCGCCGAGCCACATCATGAACATCGCGCCCGCCACGAAGGTGGAGACGGCGACGACATGGAAGCCCAGGCCCACAGAAAACGCCACGCCCTGGTTGGCCAGGCCAATGGACATGCCAATGGCTTGGACCAGCGCCAGGATAACGGTGCCGTAGCGGGTGTACTGGCTGATCTTGCGACGGCCAGCTTCACCTTCCTTCTTCAACTGCTCCAGTTGCGGGCTGACAGCGGTCATGAGCTGCATGATGATCGATGCCGAGATGTACGGCATGATCCCCAGTGCAAAGATGCTCATGCGCTCCAGCGCGCCACCGGAAAACATGTTGAACAAGCTAAGAATGGTCCCCTCATTCTGCCGGAACAGATCCGCGAGACGGTCCGGGTTAATGCCTGGCACTGGGATGTGCGCGCCAATCCGATAGACGATGATCGCCATGAACAGAAAGCGCAGACGAGCCCAGAGTTCCGACATCCCGCCCTTACCGAGCGAAGAGAGAGCACCTTGCTTAGCCATTTATTCCTCGAACTTGCCGCCAGCTGCTTCGATAGCCGCACGTGCACCTTTGGTGACGGCGATACCCTTGAGGGTGACTGCGCGAGTGACTTCGCCCGACAGCATGATTTTCACGCGCTGTACGTGCTGGCCGATCACGTTGGCGTCCTTGAGGGACTGAACGGTGATCAGATCGCCTTCCACCTTGGCCAGCTCGGACAGACGCACTTCTGCGCGGTCCATGGCTTTCAGGGAAACGAAGCCGAACTTCGGCAGGCGACGGTGCAGCGGCTGTTGACCGCCTTCGAAGCCTGGAGCGATGGAACCACCGGAACGGGAGGTCTGACCTTTGTGACCACGGCCACCGGTCTTGCCCAGACCGCTACCGATACCACGGCCCGGACGGTGCTTCTCGCGACGGGAACCCGGCGCTGGACTCAGATCATTGAGTTTCATCGATTAACCCTCGACCTTCAGCATGTAGTAAGCCTTGTTGATCATCCCGCGATTCTCGGGAGTATCCTGGACTTCTACAGTGTGACCGATGCGACGCAGACCCAGACCTTTAACGCACAGTTTGTGGTTAGGCAGGCGGCCGGCGGTGCTCTTGATCAGCGTTACTTTTACGGTTGCCATGATCAGATGATCTCCTCAACAGTCTTGCCGCGCTTGGCAGCAATGGACTCAGGGGATTGCATGGCTTTCAGACCCTTGAAGGTGGCGTGAACCACGTTCACCGGGTTGGTCGAGCCGTAGCACTTGGCCAGGACGTTCTGAACACCAGCAACTTCCAGGACGGCACGCATTGCGCCACCGGCGATGATACCGGTACCTTCCGAGGCAGGCTGCATGTAGACCTTCGAGGCGCCGTGGGCGGCCTTGGTGGCGTACTGCAGGGTGGTGCCCTTCAGGTCAACCTGAATCATGTTGCGACGAGCAGCTTCCATGGCTTTCTGGATCGCGGCAGGTACTTCGCGCGATTTGCCACGGCCAAAGCCAACACGACCCTTGCCATCACCCACCACGGTCAGCGCGGTGAAGGTGAAGATACGGCCGCCTTTTACGGTTTTGGCTACGCGGTTAACTTGAACCAGCTTCTCGATGTAGCCTTCGTCGCGCTTTTGATCGTTATTTGCCATAACTTAGAACTCCAGCCCGCCTTCACGAGCAGCATCAGCCAGCGCCTTGACGCGGCCGTGGTACTTGAAGCCGGAACGGTCAAAGGCAACTTGAGATACACCGGCGGCTTTCGCACGCTCAGCTACCAGCTTGCCAACCTTAGTGGCCGCGTCGATGTTGCCGGTGGCGCCATCACGCAGTTCTTTGTCCAAGGTCGAGGCGCTTGCCAGAACCTTGCTGCCGTCGGCCGAGATGACCTGGGCGTAGATGTGCTGCGAGGAGCGGAACACGCACAGACGCACGGCTTCGAGCTCGTGCATTTTCAGGCGTGCTTTGCGAGCGCGACGCAGTCGAGTAACTTTTTTGTCGGTCATTTGCTAGGCCCTACTTCTTCTTGGCTTCTTTACGACGGACTACTTCGTCCGCGTAACGCACACCCTTGCCCTTGTAAGGCTCTGGCGGACGGAAACCGCGGACTTCAGCGGCCACCTGACCCACCAGCTGCTTGTCGATACCCTTGATCAGGATGTCGGTCTGGCTTGGGGTTTCAGCGGTGATACCGGCTGGCAGTTCGTAATCCACTGGGTGCGAGAAGCCCAGGGCCAGGTTCAGGACGGTGCCCTTGGCCTGTGCCTTGTAACCAACACCGACCAGCTGGAGCTTGCGCTCGAAGCCTTGGCTTACGCCTTGGACCATGTTGTTGACCAGGGCGCGGGTGGTACCGGCCATGGCGCGAGCTTGCTGATCACCGTTGCGAGGTGCGAAACGCAGCTCACCAGCTTCTTCGGTAACTTCAACAGACGAGTGAACGTTCAGTTCGAGAGTGCCCTTGGCACCCTTCACCGAAAGCTGCTGGCCGGCGAATTTGACTTCGACGCCTGCTGGCAGCTTAACGGGGTTCTTAGCGACGCGAGACATGCCTATCTCCCCTTAGAACACTGTGCACAGAACTTCGCCGCCGACACCGGCAGCGCGCGCAGCGCGGTCAGTCATCACACCTTTGTTGGTGGAGACGATAGACACGCCCAGGCCGCCACGTACTTTCGGCAGCTCGGTAACGGCCTTGTACTGGCGCAGACCAGGACGGCTGGTACGCTTCAGCTCTTCGATGACCGGACGGCCTTCGAAGTACTTCAGCTCGATCGACAGGGAAGGCTTGGCTTCGCCGGTCACTTCGTAGCTGGCGATGTAGCCTTCGTCTTTCAGTACTTTGGCAACCGCGACCTTCAGGGTGGAAGAAGGCATGCTTACGACAGACTTTTCAGCCATCTGGGCATTACGGATGCGAGTTAGCATGTCCGCTAACGGGTCCTGCATACTCATGGGCTAGATGCTCCTGATACAAGAATTATTAGCCTTGCGGCTATCACAACCACCCGAGCAGGCAGGGCAAAAAACCCAGGCTCAGGTGAGCCGGTCATTCTAGACACAAGGCAGAAACGAAACAAGCCCCATGTAGGGGCTTGTTTCGTTGCGAGGTCACCGGCGGTCGGAAGATTACTCCCCTCACGCCGGCGTCACGCCAACCGGGATTACCAGCTGGCCTTGACCAGACCTGGCACGTCACCGCGCATGGCGGCTTCGCGCAGCTTGTTACGGCCCAGGCCGAACTTACGGTATACACCGTGCGGACGACCGGTCAGGCGGCAACGGTTACGCAGGCGCGAGGCGCTGGCGTCACGTGGTTGCTTCTGCAGGGCGACAACGGCAGCGAAACGCTCTTCAGGAGAGGCGTTCAGGTTGACGATGGTCGCTTTCAGCTCAGCACGCTTCTTAGCGAACTTGGCTACCGTGAGCTGACGCTTCAGCTCGCGGTTCTTCATGCTCTTCTTGGCCATTTTCCTACTCCAATCAGTTGCGGAACGGGAACTTGAAAGCACGCAGCAGAGCGCGGCCTTCGTCGTCCGAACGAGCAGTGGTGGTCAGGGTGATGTCCAAACCGCGCAGAGCATCGATCTTGTCGTAATCGATTTCCGGGAAGATGATCTGCTCTTTCACGCCCATGCTGTAGTTGCCACGACCGTCGAAGGACTTGGCATTCAGGCCGCGGAAGTCGCGAACCCGTGGCAGGGAGATCGCCAGCAGGCGGTCCAGGAACTCGTACATCTTTTCGCGACGCAGGGTCACCTTGACACCGATCGGCCAGCCTTCACGGACTTTGAAGCCCGCGATGGATTTACGAGCGAAAGTCACGACCGGCTTTTGACCGGTGATCTTTTCCAGGTCGGCAACAGCGTGCTCGATGACTTTCTTGTCGCCGATCGCTTCGCCCAGACCCATGTTCAGGGTGATTTTGGTAACGCGCGGAACTTCCATCACGTTCGACAGCTTAAGTTCTTCCTTAAGCTTAGGAGCGATTTCGTTCCGGTAAATCTCTTTCAGTCGTGCCATGGTCTTCTACCTAGCAGTGTTCAAGCATCAACCGCTTTTTGGGTCGACTTGAAGACACGAATTTTTTTACCGTCTTCTACTTTGAAACCAACGCGGTCAGCCTTGTTGGTTTCGCCGTTGAAGATGGCAACGTTGGAAGCGTGCAGAGGCGCTTCTTTCTCGACGATACCGCCCTGGACGCCCGCCATCGGGTTAGGCTTGGTGTGGCGCTTGACCAGGTTGACACCACCGATGACCAGACGGTCGTCAGCGAGAACCTTCAGCACCTTACCGCGCTTACCTTTGTCTTTGCCGGCGATCACGATGATCTCGTCGTCACGACGAATCTTTTGCATGTCGGATCTCCTTAGAGCACTTCAGGGGCGAGCGAGACGATCTTCATGAACTTCTCGGTACGAAGTTCACGGGTCACTGGCCCGAAGATGCGAGTACCGATCGGCTCTTGCTTGGTGTTCAGCAGAACAGCAGCGTTGCCGTCGAAACGAATGATGGAACCGTCAGCGCGACGTACACCGTGACGGGTACGGACGACAACAGCGGTCATCACCTGGCCTTTCTTGACCTTACCGCGAGGAATTGCTTCCTTGACGGTAACTTTGATGATGTCACCGATACCGGCGTAACGACGGTGGGAACCGCCGAGCACCTTGATGCACATGACGCGACGAGCGCCGCTGTTATCGGCCACATCGAGCATGGATTGAGTCTGAATCATAAAATTTCTCCGACCCTTAGCCCTTAGACTTCAACAGCGCGTTCGAGGACTTCAACCAGTGCCCAGGACTTGGTCTTGGCCAGCGGACGGGTTTCACGGATGGAAACCTTGTCGCCGATCTTGCACTGGTTGGCTTCGTCGTGCGCGTGCAGCTTAGTCGAACGCTTAACGTATTTACCGTAGATCGGGTGCTTTACGCGACGCTCGATCAGAACGGTGATGGTCTTGTCCATTTTGTCGCTGACGACACGGCCAGTCAGCGTACGGACGGTTTTTTCAGCTTCAGCCATGATCACTTACCTGCCTGCTGGTTGAGCACAGTTTTCACGCGAGCGATGTCACGCTTAACTTGCGAGAGCAGGTGCGACTGCCCCAACTGGCCAGTTGCTTTCTGCATGCGCAGATTGAACTGGTCGCGCAGCAAGCCGAGCAGTTGCTCATTCAGTTGCTGTGCGGATTTTTCACGAAGTTCATTCGCTTTCATCACATCACCGTCCGCTTAACAAAGGAGGTGGCGAGAGGCAGCTTTGCAGCGGCCAGAGCGAAAGCTTCGCGCGCCAGCTCTTCAGAAACACCCTCGATCTCGTACAGGACTTTGCCTGGCTGAATCTGGGCAACCCAGTATTCCACGGAACCTTTACCTTTACCCATACGAACCTCGAGAGGCTTCTTGGTAACCGGCTTGTCCGGGAAGACACGGATCCAGATCTTACCGCCACGTTTTACGTGACGGGTCAGGGCACGACGTGCCGACTCGATCTGGCGAGCGGTGAGACGACCGCGGGCGACAGCTTTCAGAGCGAACTCGCCGAAGCTGACCTTGCTACCGCGCAGTGCCAGACCACGGTTGTGGCCGGTCATCTGCTTGCGGAATTTTGTACGCTTTGGTTGCAACATTTGGCGTACCCCTTACTTAGCAGCTTTTTTACGAGGCGCTGGTGCTTGAGGCTTCAGCTCTTCCTGGCGACCACCAATTACTTCGCCTTTGAAGATCCAAACCTTCACACCGATCACACCGTAGGTGGTGTGAGCTTCGTAGGTGTTGTAGTCGATATCGGCACGCAGGGTGTGCAGAGGCACACGACCTTCGCGATACCACTCGGTACGTGCGATCTCGGCACCGCCGAGACGACCGCTCACCTGGATCTTGATGCCCTTGGCACCAATACGCATGGCGTTCTGTACGGCGCGCTTCATGGCGCGACGGAACATAACGCGGCGCTCCAGCTGCTGGGCAACGCTCTGAGCAACCAGCATAGCGTCGAGTTCCGGCTTGCGGATCTCTTCGATGTTGATGTGCACAGGCACACCCATCTGCTTGGTCAGGTCCTGACGCAGCTTCTCAACATCTTCACCTTTCTTGCCGATAACGATACCGGGACGAGCGGTGTGGATGGTGATGCGTGCAGTTTGAGCCGGACGATGAATATCGATACGGCTTACGGACGCGCTTTTTAGTTTGTCCTGGAGGTACTCGCGAGTTTGCAGATCCTTCAGCAGGTAATCTGCGTAAGTCGCGCCGTCTGCGTACCAGACGGAGGTGTGCTCCTTGACGATTCCCAGGCGAATGCCAGTGGGATGTACTTTCTGACCCATCTGATCGACTCCGTTACTTGTCCGCAACCTTGACAGTGATATGGCAAGACCGCTTGACGATGCGATCAGCACGGCCTTTGGCACGTGGCATGATGCGCTTCAGCGAACGCCCTTCGTTGACGAAGACGGTGGAGACCTTCAGGTCATCAACGTCTGCGCCTTCGTTGTGTTCGGCGTTGGCAACGGCCGACTCGAGGACTTTCTTCATGATTTCAGCGGCTTTTTTGCTGCTGAAGGCCAACAGGTTGAGCGCTTCGCCCACCTTCTTCCCGCGGATCTGGTCGGCGACCAAGCGGGCTTTCTGGGCGGAGATGCGAGCGCCCGACAACTTAGCGGCTACTTCCATTTCCTTACCCCTTAACGCTTGGCTTTCTTGTCAGCCACGTGCCCGCGGTAGGTGCGGGTACCGGCGAACTCGCCCAGTTTGTGGCCGACCATGTCTTCGTTCACGAGAACTGGGACGTGCTGGCGACCGTTGTGTACCGCGATGGTCAGACCGACCATTTGTGGCAGGATCATCGAACGGCGCGACCAGGTTTTAACTGGCTTGCGATCGTTCTTCTCCACCGCCACTTCGACCTTCTTCAACAGGTGAAGATCGATAAAAGGACCTTTTTTCAGAGAACGTGGCACTGTCGTATCCCTCTAGTTACTTGCGACGACGGACGATCATGTTGTCGGTACGCTTATTACCACGGGTTTTAGCACCCTTGGTTGGGAAGCCCCATGGCGATACCGGATGACGACCACCGGAGGTACGACCTTCACCACCACCATGCGGGTGGTCAACCGGGTTCATGGCAACACCACGAACGGTTGGGCGAACGCCGCGCCAGCGTTTGGCACCAGCTTTACCCAGCGAACGCAGGCTGTGCTCGGAGTTCGAGACTTCGCCCAGGGTCGCACGGCACTCAGCCAGGACTTTACGCATTTCACCAGAGCGCAGACGCAGGGTCACGTAGACACCTTCACGAGCGATCAGCTGAGCCGAAGCACCAGCGGAACGAGCGATCTGAGCACCTTTACCCGGCTTCAGTTCGATGCCGTGAATGGTGCTACCTACTGGGATGTTGCGCAGTTGCAGGGAGTTACCGGCCTTGATTGGGGCCAGGGCACCTGCGATCAGCTGGTCGCCAGCGCTCACGCCTTTAGGGGCGATGATGTAGCGACGCTCGCCGTCTGCGTAGCACAGCAGGGCGATGTGAGCAGTACGGTTCGGGTCGTATTCGATACGCTCGACAGTGGCTGGGATGCCATCTTTGTCGTTGCGACGGAAGTCAACCAGACGGTAATGCTGCTTATGACCACCACCAACGTGACGAGTGGTGATGCGGCCATTATTGTTACGACCACCAGACTTCGATTTCTTCTCGAGCAGCGGTGCGTGAGGAGCGCCTTTGTGCAGCTCCTTGTTGACCACCTTGACCACGAAACGGCGGCCAGGGGAAGTCGGTTTGCATTTAACGATTGCCATGATGCACCCCTTCCTTACTCAGCACTGCTGCTGAAATCGAGATCTTGGCCTGGCTGAAGGGAGACGATCGCCTTCTTCCAGTCATTACGCTTGCCCAGACCACGTGCGGTACGCTTGGTTTTACCCAGAACGTTGACAGTCGACACGTTTTCAACTTTTACGTTGAACAGGCCTTCGACAGCTTTCTTGATTTCCAGCTTGGTTGCATCGGTAGCAACCTTGAATACGAACTGGCCTTTTTTCTCAGCCAGAACGGTAGCCTTCTCGGAAACGTGCGGGCCAAGGAGGACTTTGAATACGCGTTCCTGGTTCATCCCAGCAGCTCCTCGAATTTCTTCACGGCCGAGACAGTGATCAACACTTTCTCGTATGCGATCAGACTGACCGGGTCGGAACCTTGAACGTCACGTACGTCGACGTGCGGCAGGTTGCGAGCAGCCAGGTACAGGTTCTGATCAACAGCGTCGGAAACGATCAGAACGTCGTTCAGACCCATGCCGTTCAGCTTGTTCAGCAGATCCTTGGTTTTCGGCGCTTCAACAGCGAAGTCCTGAACCACGACCAGACGGTCGCTACGCACCAGCTCAGCGAGGATGGAGCGCAGGGCTGCGCGGTACATCTTCTTGTTGAGCTTCTGCGAGTGATCTTGAGGACGAGCTGCGAAGGTTACACCACCGCCACGCCAGATCGGACCACGGGTAGTACCGGCACGAGCACGGCCAGTACCTTTCTGACGCCATGGGCGCTTACCGCCACCGGCCACGTCAGAACGGGTCTTCTGCTGCTTGGTGCCCTGACGGCCGCCGGCCATGTAGGCCACGACTGCTTGGTGTACCAGCGTCTCGTTGAATTCGCCACCGAAGGTCAGTTCGGAAACTTCGATCGCCTGAGCGTCATTTACATTAAGTTGCATGTCAGTTTCCCCTTAACCGCGAGCCTTGACAGCCGGACGCACGACCACGTCGCCGCCAGTAGCGCCTGGGACGGCACCCTTGATCAGCAGCAGGTTGCGTTCAGCGTCTACGCGTACTACTTCCAGGGACTGAACAGTCACGCGCTCGGCGCCCATGTGACCGGACATTTTCTTGCCCTTGAATACACGACCAGGAGTCTGGCACTGGCCGATGGAGCCAGGGACACGGTGCGATACGGAGTTACCGTGGGTGTTGTCTTGACCACGGAAGTTCCAACGCTTGATGGTACCGGCGAAGCCTTTACCTTTGGACTGACCGGTTACGTCTACCAGCTGGCCTGCAGTGAAGAGTTCAGCTTTGATCAGATCGCCAGCCTGGAAATCGCCTTCTTCAAGACGGAACTCCCAGACACCGCGACCAGCGGCAACGTTAGCCTTGGCGAAGTGGCCTGCCTGAGCGGCAGTCACACGCGAAGCACGACGCTCGCCGACAGTGACTTGCACTGCACGGTAGCCATCGGTTTCTTCAGTTTTGAACTGGGTGACGCGATTCGGCTCGATCTCGATGACCGTGACCGGAATGGAGACACCTTCTTCGGTGAAAATACGGGTCATGCCCGCTTTTCGACCGACTACACCAATAGTCATGTTGTAAACCTCATGAGTGTACGGGGCTTTCACCCGCTATGGCCGCCCATTTCAGAGCGTTACACGACCAGACCGAAGTCTTAGCCGAGGCTGATCTGCACTTCCACGCCTGCCGCGAGATCAAGCTTCATCAGCGCATCAACGGTTTTATCCGTTGGCTGGACGATGTCCAGAACGCGCTTATGAGTGCGAATCTCGTACTGATCACGCGCGTCTTTGTTGACGTGCGGGGAGATCAGAACGGTGAAACGCTCTTTGCGGGTTGGCAGTGGAATTGGACCACGCACTTGTGCACCAGTACGTTTCGCGGTTTCCACGATTTCCTGGGTGGATTGGTCGATCAGGCGATGGTCGAAAGCCTTCAACCTGATACGGATTTGCTGATTTTGCATTGGATTTCAGACTCCAGGCTGTTCCCATCGGGCGCACTACGCCCGTTAAAAGGAGGCGTGATTCTATAGACGCCCCAAATTAGTGTCAACCCAATAAAAAAAACCCCCGCTGAGCGGGGGTTTTTTCAACCGATCGAGTGATTACTCGATGATTTTGGCCACGACGCCGGCGCCGACGGTACGACCGCCTTCACGGATGGCGAAGCGCAGACCGTCTTCCATTGCGATGGTCTTGATCAGGGTGACAGTCATCTGGATGTTG
>NZ_JBLIYX010000010.1:0-183861 GCF_057480955.1 Pseudomonas sp. P65(2024) | reverse complement strand
TGGGGATTTTGGGCAGGTCACGCAAGGGTTTCTTTTTGGTTGGCATACATGCACCTCTTACTCATGTTATGCCCGAACACAAAATTTCTGACACCCTCCAAGTACCTTAAACGCAATCAACACCTCGAAAGCGCCGTACACTCCGCCAGCACCCTCAACCCGCCCATCACCTGCGGCGTAATCACCCGCCCCAGGCACACCCGCAACCCAGTACCACACTCCCCATCGGCAAAGAACATCCCGCTGGCGCCGACATTGCAGCCACGCTCCGCGGCAAGCCGTTGCAGCGCCACCATGTCCGTCCCTTCCGGCAATTCGATCCAATGGATGAAGCCGCCCTGCGGCGCCGCATACCGCGTCCCCGGCGGAAACGCCGAGCGCACCAGCGCCTCAATCACTCCGGCCTGCGCCGCCAGCCGGCCGCGCAGCTTGGCGCAGTGCTCCTCCATGTACCCCCGGCCGATGAACTCGTCCAGCACCCGCTGGGCCAGACTCGACACCGCCAGGTTGCGCGAAAACAATTGGGCCAGGATCGCATCCCGATACCGCCCCGCCACGCACCAGCCCACCCGATACCCCGGCGCCACGGTCTTGGAGAACGACGAGCAATAGATCGTCTGCCCGGTCTCGTCGTAGTGCTTGATCGCCTTGGGCCGCTGCGCCTCATCCACCAGGTCGAAGAAGATATCGTCCTCGATGATCGGCACATCCGCTGCCTGCGCCAACTGTGAGAGCCGTGCCCGCGCTCCGTCGGGCATGATGAAGCCACGTGGGTTCTGCAGCGTCGGGTTGAGGAACACCACATCGACCTTGCCGCGCTTGAGCGCCCATTCCAGGTGCTCGAGGTCCATGCCGCTGTCGGCGTGGGTGTGGATGGGCAGGGCGCGCATCCCCAGGCGTTCGATGGTCTGCAGGATGCCGTAGTAGGTAGGTGTTTCGATCGCTACCGTGGCGCCCGGCCGGGCTACGGCCTCGAGGGCCAGCTCCAGGGCCACGGTGTCGCCCGAGGTCACCAGGATTTCATCCGGGCCGCAGGCCACGCCGCGCTGCAGCATCAGCCCGGCAATACGTCGGCGCAGCGAGGCCAGGCCAGGCGGGGCGATCAAGCCGGCCAGCGGCTGATCGGCCTTGCTGGCCAGGGTCGTCAGGCACTTGTTCAGCAGCACCTGGGGCGTGAGTTCGTCATGCAGCACCGCCGAGCTTAACGACAACCCGCCGTTGCTGGCGGCCTGAGCGAGCATGGCGACCACCGCGTGGTTGACGTTGACGCTGACACTGGCGAGGTCAAAGCCCTGCACCTGGGCCGCGCCCTTGGCGACGAAGTACCCCACCCGGGGCGTGGCTTGCACATAGGCATTGGCCTCCAGCTCCGCCAGGGCCCGTTGCACCGTGGCCAGGCTGCTGTCGAACAGCCGCGCCAGTTCGCGCACCGAGGGCAGTTGCGTGCCGGTAGGCCATTCGCCGCTGTCGATCTGGCGCAGCAGCCAGGCGTTGACGGTGTGCCAGCGTTTGTCGGGCTTGGGGTTGCGATCCATGGCGGCCTTGTGTGGTGTCAAGCGGGGGCCCCGGAAAGGTAGAGCAAAACCGTGCCCGTTGCAGCCACGATGACGATGTTCAGCAGCACCAGGACGAAGCCGAAGCGGATCAGCCTGTGTTCTTCCTCACGGTCGGCCCCGGCCAGCCCGATGACCAGCGACAGGATCGACAACGAGCCCAACGCGCCATGCCCCGCGGCGCTGTTGGCCATGGCTGCCAGCCAGGGGCCGTGGGCGCTGGATAATGCCGCAATGGACGGCATCACCAGCGTGGTGCCGCCGACATTGGAGCCTGTCACGTAACCGGCCAGCCCGGCCAGCAGCGACACCGTCGACGCCAGCGACACACCCGACATTGCTTGCAGCGCGCGTTGCGCCTCGACCAGGAAGCCGGCCTTGACCATCACCTGGGAGAGCAGCAGAAACAGGAAGATCGTCGCCACTGGAAAGCGCGCCCGTTTGACCAGCGCCTGCCAGGGGAAACCCGCACCTTGGCGCGCGGCCATCATCAGCACCACCAACAGCAAGGCCAGCCCCGGCGACGCCAGCGGCTTCCACGACACGTTGTTGCCATGCACCACCCACAGCCCGTCCCAGCCCGACAGCAGGAACAGCCCCCGCGAGGCGATGATCACCCCCAGCAAGGCCAGGTATGGCCATGCCGTCTGCGGCCAGCGCACCAGGGCCCCGCGCCGCGCCCAGGAAAGCCCCAGGCCGACGCACACCACCGTCAACCCGGCCAGTACCCCAGCGGCTTCGGGGCCTATCCAACGGTTGATTACATACAGCACCGCGCTGAACAACAGCGAAACCAGCCCCAGGCCAAGCCACGCCTGTACGCTGCGAACCTGTGCCAACGCCAGTGCCACCGCCGCGAGGGCGAGGAACACCGGAGCGCTGACCAGTGCCGAATGGCTGCCCAGCTCCTGCGCCGGCACATGGGCCAGCAGCGCGCCGATCACCGTGGCAAGCCCCAGAGTGCCCCAGGGCATCACCACCATGCCGGCCAGGGCCATCTTCATGCCGACCTGGCGGGAAAACAGTCCCATCAGCAGCGGCACCGTGGCGATCAGCGATACGCCGAACCCGGTCATCGCCTCCAGCAGCGGCGCCAGGCCCAGCACGATGAAGATCACCTGCATCGGCGGCGTCCAGCCCAGCTCCCGCACCCAGGCGCCGATCGCCTGCGGGGCGTTGGCGCGTTCGACCAGGATGACGAAGGCCAGCCCAGGAACGATCACGCAGGCGGTACTGAGGAACAGGATCAACGTGTCTTGCAGGATGGCGCCGGACACCGCCGCCGACAGCGGCTGCGCGGCGCCCAGCCCCCACAGCAGCAGGACACCGGCCACGCCGGCCAGCGCGGCCTGCACGGGTGGGCGGCGCAGCAGCAGGATCAGGGCGATCACCAGGCCAATGGGGGACATTTGCAGCAGCAGGGCAGCCATGATGCGGGTTCCTTTAGCCATCCAGAGGAGTGTGGAAGGGATGGTGGAGGGAAGGGCGGGACTGCAATAGATACAGGGGGTGGGGGATTTTCAATACAGCCCCTGGCTCGTGGCATTGGAGGCACTTGTTCGCACCACCTCTCACGCCAATGCCTGGATTTCTGGGCGCTGACGGCGATATTGGCTGTTAATGCCTGCAATCCGAGGCATTACGTGGATCGGGCATTCTGGTCGCATTCCGCATGGGTTTTGACCGTACTGCTTGCACGCAGCGTGGCTATCTGGCCAAACCTGCCAGCACCTTCTCCAGCTTCACCACGGCCTCCCTCATCTCAGCGGGCGTCAGTGCCGCAAAGCCCATCAGCAAGCCGGCATCGTTCCTCGGCACCGCGTACAAGCTGCCCAGCCCCAACAGATCGATGCCCACCCCGCGTGCCGCCCTGACCACGGCGTCTTCAGGCAAGCCCTGTACGAAATGGCAGGGCATCTGCAGCCCGCCGGCGGGCACCTGCGGCACGAGAAACGCCCCCAGGTGCCTGCGCAGCAGATCCGCCAGCACATCCCGCCGCTCGGCGTAGAGCGCGCGCATGGCCCGTACATGGGCGTTGAAGTGCCCGCCTTCCATGAACCGGGCCAGGGTCAGCTGGGCGATGGAGGCGTTATGCCCGTCCTGCAGCGTGCGGGCGGCGGTCATCGGCGCGACGAGCTGGGCCGGCAGCAGCAGGTAGCCGATGCGCAGACCGGCGAACAGCGATTTGGTGAAGGTGCCGATGTACAGCGTGCGGTCGTGTGGGTCGAGGCCCTGCACGCAGGCGGTGGGGCTGCCGGCGTAGTGGAACTCGCTGTCGTAGTCGTCCTCGATGATCCAGGCGCGTTGCTGGCGCGCCCATTCGATCGCCAGCAGGCGCCGGTCCAGCGCCAGGGTCGCGCCGGTCGGGTACTGGTGCGAAGGGGTGAGGAACACCGCCCGGGCATCCGGCGCCAGCCGGGCCATGGCGTCTACCTGCAGGCCGTTCGCATCCACCGGGACCGGCACGCATGCCAGGCCGGCGGCGGTGACGGCCTTGCGGGTGCCCTGGTACAGCGGGTCCTCGACCAGCACCTGGTCGCCTGCGTCCATGAGCACCTGGGCGCACAGGCCAAGGGCCTGCTGCGAGCTGGTGAGGATCAGGATGCGCTCGGCGGATGCCTGGGCCCCGCGCTCGAGGTTGAGGTAGTCGGCGATTGCCCGGCGCAAGGGGGCCATGCCCTGCGGCTCGCTGTGTTCCAGCGCCCGCGTGCCGTATTCCTTGTACACCTGCCGCTCCAGCTTCTCCCAGATGGCCAGGGGGAAGTGCCGGGTTTCGGCCACGCCCGGGGCGAAGGGGCGGGGCGACTGGAAGTTGTGGACGCCACCGCTGTGCAACAGCGCTTCACCACGGCGGCTCAACTGCACCGGGGCTTGCTGATGTGCCGGACGCTGGCGCTTGCGCGACGGCAGGCAGCGCGCCCGTTGCGACACGAAGCTGCCGCTGCCCACGCGCCGCTCGATAAAGCCCTCGGCGTGCAACTGGCTGTAGGCCGACTCCACGGTATCCCGCGAGACGCCCAGGGACTGGGCCAGCGGGCGCGAGGCGGGCAGCGCCTTGCCCACCGGCAGTGCGCCGTCGAGGATCAACTGACGGATCGCCCGTTGGATACGCACATGCAAGGCCAGCGCGGCGTGTACCGGGTCGTTGATCCAGGCTTTCACCGATTCCAGCTGCGCGTGTTTGAACATTGGCCTGATTCCCTGGCGGATGGACCTGATTAATGGCTGCCAATGCCGGGGCCGCTTCGCGCCCCTTTCCGACCGGTCCAGCGCCCCGGCAAGGCCCGCTCCCACAGGCGACCGCGAACCCCTGTGGGAGCGGCCTTGTGTCGCGAAAGGGCTGCAAAGCAGCCCCGGCAATCTCAAGCCTAACGCTCATCCAGAACCCCAAAGTGGTCTGGCCATTACCGAGCAATTGGCAGGTAAAAACCAACCATTTATCCGCTATAAAACCCCAGCCCGCAAGCAACCACCAAGGAAGGCAAGCGCTACGGGCAGGCCGGCCCCTCACTCATTCACACAGCTTTGCCAAAAAGGGGTTCCACCAATGACCACCACCCAACTACCCGTCTTCATCCGCGAAGTGAAGCAAACCGACCTGCAGCCCTGGCACGACTACTGGGCGCAATACCAGGCCTTCTACCAGGTAGACCTGGGCCCAGCCATCACCGAGCGCACCTGGGCCCGCTTCTTCGACCCGGCCGAACCCATGCACTGCGCCGTGGCCACCGACGGCGAACGGCTCTACGGCTTCGTCCACTATGTGTTCCACCGCTCGACCTGGGGGCGCAACGACTTCTGCTACCTGGAAGACCTGTTCGTGTGCCCGAGCGCCCGTGGACGGATGCTCGGCAAGCAACTGATCGAGTTCGTCCAGGACCAGGCCCGGCAGCAGCAGTGCGACCGGCTGTACTGGCATACCCAGGAGACCAACCGGACTGCGCAGCGGTTGTATGACTGGATTGCCGAGAAGCCGGGGGTGATCGAGTACCGGATGCCATTGGATGTTGCTCACTAAGGCCATTGTGAGCAGATGAGGGCGTGGGAGCGGGCTTGCCCCGCGAAGGGGAGCACCGGCTTTGCGGTGTAATTTCCTACGGTGCAGTGTCGCTCCCACGCCCCAGTCATCAGAAATCCTCCTTCGAAATCTGCCTGAGTCTTACGGCGTTGTCAGACCATTCAGAACGATGAATCCCTCCCTGGCGGAGGAATACCTAATCCAATGTTTTGTGCCTTACCTGCGATTTATTAAGTTAACACGCATGAAGTTGGATTTAAGTCTTACCAAACCCAGCGAGCTCATGAGGGCCTTGTGCGAGCGCTTGCGCACCGAGCGGCTCGCTCAACAGATGTCGCAAGCGGAAGTGGCTGCTCGTGCTGGCATCGGCACCAATACCGTGTCCAACCTTGAAACGGGACGAAATGTCGGTTTTGAGAGTCTGATTCGAGTGGCGATGGTTCTAGGCCGGAGAAAAGAGCTTGAGGGGCTGTTTTTGCCGAAGGTGGAGTGCATAGCCGACATTGCTCGCTATGAGCTTGGTGCCAAGCGCCAGCGTATCCGGAAGAAATCAGGGCAGGATTGAACAGGGCTGCATGGCAGCCCTTTCAGTGGATCGCAGGGTTCAATCGCCAACCCCATGCAACCGCAACGCCCGCTGCGCACATTCCTTCCAGCTCAACTTACGCCGCTCGGGCACCACCACGGGCCTCTCCGCCGCCATCACCGCCGGCATATCCCGCATCCGTACCCAAGGCTCACTTTGCCAATACAACAGACTCGCCGTATGCCCACCCGGCCAGCACATCCTGCCCAGGCGCGGCAGGTCTTCCAGCGCCGAATCCTGCCCATCGCGCAGCACCGCCACCACCTCATGAGTCAGCCAGTGGCGCAGGTGGCGGTTTTCCGGAACGTGATGATGGGCCAGCAGGGTATAGGCCCCGGACTCGCTGACCATGGTGGTCTCGCCGTACTGGCCGTAGCGCAGCAGCTGCACGGTGCGGTGCTGGTCCGGGTCGAGCTTGCGGATGCAGTGTTCGTCGAAGAAGCGCCCGGTCATCCGGCCGAGTTCGTGGGCGCAGAACCAGGCTTGGGATTCGAGCCAGAGGGTGTGGAGAGGGCGGTTGTGGCGGGTGAAGAGGATGGAATCGTGGAGGTCAGTCATGGCTGGCCTCCGCGGTCCTAGATAACTTGAAATGGCTAGGCGTACGTGCGAGTGGCACGTTATTGCTAGGCTTGATAGGCATTTCCTTTACCTCTACGTGGATTCAGCTTTCTTAGGGCTGGGTGTCGGGAGCTAAGAAATCCCACGTAGCGGACCGGACGTATTCCCCTTGCGGGTCTTGTATTAGTCCGCTCCCGACATAACACGTTTTCTGCGCGCAGGATTAAACCACAGGCAAAAAAATGCCGCATCTGTCGGGGCGGATTGACCGCTACGTGAGGCGTTTCTTAGGCGCCGCTGAGAAAGGTAATTCCATCAGACGAGCCAGTCAAACATAAAAGCTGTAGTCCGTTTCTGAAATTTTTTGTCAGACTTTATTTGTCGTTGTGGTTCTGATTCCTTGGGCGGGGGAGGGGCGGTCTAAGATTCAGTTTCCAAATTAGAGCTGGATGAGCGCTCAATCAACGCCCCTGATCTGCCATATGTAACAAACTCAAAGTTTGCGTTTCCAATCCCCTTGATTTCGGTTTTTGCTCGATCGTCAAGATCCTGTTTGACTAGTGAGTTTACCTTTGCAATTTCAGCCTCAGTCTCATCTATAGTTTTCTTTAAGGCTTCAAAAGCACTGCCTAGAACGGGGATCTTTCCCAGTTCTTGCCACAGATAGTTGTTCAAAAAGCTGGTCACGAAAGCCCAGGCACCGTTGACTGAAAAGTAGGAGCCGCTGCTGCATTTCTTAATTGTAGCTATGACCTTTGCGAGTGCCTCAATCATGCTGCGGCTGTCAACGTCCCCACTATCCTTAATGCTTTCGAGTATTTTTACAATTTCCGAAAATAGCTCGGGTAGCCTGCTTTCTTTTCTGTAAAGCTCGAAAACTCCGTCGAAGTCTATTGCCGAACTTTTATTGTCGTTGAGGCTCCAGGTGTGCCCGTTTAGAGCTGGGAGGACCGGTATTAGATTGTGCAGTAGTGTAGAACTCCTCCAATTTGGTCCTAACTGTGAGCTGATGAGGTTAATAATGCTCTGTAGCCAGATTGGTAGGTCTGTGGAGGGGATTACGAGTTTAAGATTTTCAGCTGCAGATAGTGCTTCTTGAGCAGCTTTCTTCTTGGTGGCTAAATCTTCGCCTGCCAATGCTTTAAGGAGGAAGGCTACCTTGTTTTGCAGTTCGCTATTTCTTTCGTTGAGTAGCTTTAAAAATAGATCGATCATACCGTTCAAATTATTTGACCTCGATTTATTTTCTCAAAAAAAGGGCTGCCTCTTGGCAGCCCTTTGGATGTTAATCCCAGCTCAACGCCCCACCAGTCTGATACTCAATAACCCGAGTCTCAAAGAAGTTCTTCTCCTTCTTCAAGTCCATGATCTCGCTCATCCAAGGGAACGGGTTAGTAGTCCCCGGATACTCTTCCTTCAACCCAATCTGGGTCAGTCGACGGTTGGCAATGAACTTGAGGTAGTCCTCCATCATCGCCGCATTCATGCCTAGCACGCCGCGTGGCATGGTGTCACGGGCGTATTCGATCTCCAGCTGGGTACCCTGCAGGATCATCTGGGTAGCCTCTTCCTTCATCGCGGCATCCCACAGGTGCGGGTTCTCGATCTTGATCTGGTTGATCACGTCGATGCCGAAGTTCAGGTGCATGGACTCGTCGCGCAGGATGTACTGGAACTGCTCGGCGACGCCGGTCATCTTGTTGCGGCGACCCATCGACAGGATCTGGGTGAAGCCGCAGTAGAAGAAGATGCCTTCCAGGACGCAGTAGTAGGCGATCAGGTTGCGCAGCAGCTCTTTGTCGGTCTCGACGGTGCCGGTGTTGAACTCCGGGTCCGAGATGGCGCGGGTGTACTTCAGGCCCCAGGCGGCTTTTTTCGCGACCGATGGGATCTCGTGGTACATGTTGAAGATCTCGCCTTCATCCATGCCCAGCGACTCGATGCAGTACTGGTAGGCGTGGGTGTGGATCGCCTCTTCGAAGGCCTGGCGCAGGATGTACTGGCGGCACTCCGGGTTGGTGATCAGGCGGTATACGGCCAGGGCCAGGTTGTTGGCAACCAGGGAGTCGGCGGTGGAGAAGAAGCCGAGGTTGCGCATCACGATGCGGCGTTCGTCTTCGGTCAGGCCGTCCATGCTCTTCCACAGGGCGATGTCGGCGGTCATGTTGACCTCTTGCGGCATCCAGTGGTTGGCGCAGCCGTCGAGGTACTTCTGCCAGGCCCAGTCGTACTTGAACGGGACCAGCTGGTTGAGGTCGGCGCGGCAGTTGATCATGCGCTTTTCATCGACCGCGACGCGGGCCGAGGAGCCTTCCAGCTCGGCCAGGCCTTCGGCGATGTCCAGGGCGTCCAGCGCAGCCTTGGCGCGCTTGACCGCGTCGGAGTCAGCGGCGGTGGCGGCGCGGGCTTCCAGGGCGGCGGCACCGCCGGCGCTGTCGAGCTTGTCGAGGGGGGGGGCGGCTGCGGCTTGCGCGGGGGTGTTGCCTTTGGCGGCGACTTCGCCGTCTTCTTTGTCGAATTCGTCCCAGCTCAGCATGGTGAGATCTCCTGCTTGAGGGCCATCAATGAGTATGGCCGGTGGATCTTGGTTGCGGTGCGGTGCACGCAAATCTGGAGTGCCCGGGGGAGGGCTGACCGGGGCGTTGGGCCCCGGCTTGTTATGTCTGGCTGTGGGGAGGTGCTGGCAGTGCCGGCCTCATCGCTGGCAAGCCAGCTCCCACAGGGTTCTGCGCCGTGGCGCAGAAAAGAGGCTACCCGGGGGTAGCCTCTGCGCAGCCCTTATTGGCAGGCTTCGCAATCCGGCTCGTCGATGGCGCAGGCCTTCGGTACCGGGGCAGGGCCCGCGGCCTGGACCGGGGCGCTGTCGCCGCCGCTCGACACGGCGTTGAGCTTGCCGGTGTTGATGGTCGACTTCTCGGTGCTGGTCGCGGCCAGGGCACGGAGGTAGTAGGTGGTCTTCAGACCACGGTACCAGGCCATGCGGTAGGTCACGTCCAGTTTCTTGCCCGAGGCGCCGGCGATGTACAGGTTCAGCGACTGGGCCTGGTCGATCCACTTCTGGCGACGGGAGGCGGCATCGACGATCCACTTGGTCTCGACTTCGAACGCGGTGGCGTACAGGTCCTTCAGCTCTTGCGGGATACGCTCGATCTGCTGCACCGAACCGTCGTAGTACTTCAGGTCGTTGATCATCACCGAGTCCCACAGGCCGCGGGCTTTCAGGTCGCGGACCAGGTACGGGTTGATCACGGTGAATTCGCCCGACAGGTTCGATTTCACGTACAGGTTCTGGTAGGTCGGCTCGATGGACTGCGACACGCCGGTGATGTTGGCGATGGTCGCGGTCGGCGCGATGGCCATGATGTTCGAGTTACGAATACCTTTCTTGACGCGCTCGCGCACCGGGGCCCAGTCCAGGCTCTCGGTCAGGTCGACGTCGATGTACTTCTGGCCACGGGCCTCGATCAGGATCTGCTGGCTGTCCAGCGGCAGGATGCCCTTGGACCACAGCGAACCCTGGAAGGTCTCGTAGGCGCCGCGCTCGTCGGCCAGGTCGCAGGAAGCCTGGATCGCGTAGTAGCTGACCGCTTCCATCGACTTGTCGGCGAACTCGACGGCAGCGTCCGAACCGTACGGGATGTGCTGCAGGTACAGCGCGTCCTGGAAGCCCATGATCCCCAGGCCGACAGGGCGGTGCTTGAAGTTCGAGTTGCGCGCTTGCGGCACCGAGTAGTAGTTGATGTCGATCACGTTGTCGAGCATGCGCACGGCGGTGTTCACGGTGCGTTGCAGCTTGGCGGTGTCCAGCTTGCCATCGACGATGTGGTTCGGCAGGTTGATCGAGCCCAGGTTGCAGACCGCGATCTCGTCCTTGTTGGTGTTCAGGGTGATCTCGGTGCACAGGTTCGAGCTGTGGACCACGCCCACGTGCTGCTGCGGGCTGCGCAGGTTGCACGGGTCCTTGAAGGTCAGCCATGGGTGGCCGGTCTCGAACAGCATCGACAGCATCTTGCGCCACAGGTCTTTGGCCTGGATGGTCTTGAACACCTTGATCTTGTTGTACTCGGTCAGGGCTTCGTAATACTCGTAGCGCTCTTCGAAGGCCTTGCCGGTCAGGTCGTGCAGATCAGGCACTTCCGACGGCGAGAACAGGGTCCACTTGCCGTCATCGAAGACGCGCTTCATGAACAGGTCAGGGATCCAGTTGGCGGTGTTCATGTCGTGGGTACGACGACGGTCATCACCGGTGTTCTTGCGCAGCTCGATGAATTCTTCGATGTCGAGATGCCAGGTTTCCAGGTAGGCACACACGGCGCCCTTGCGCTTGCCACCCTGGTTCACGGCAACGGCGGTGTCGTTGACCACTTTCAGGAACGGCACGACGCCTTGCGACTTGCCGTTGGTGCCTTTGATGTACGAGCCCAGCGCACGTACCGGGGTCCAGTCGTTGCCCAGGCCACCGGCGAATTTCGACAGCATGGCGTTGTCGTGGATCGCGTGGTAGATGCCCGACAGGTCGTCCGGCACGGTGGTCAGGTAGCAGCTGGACAGCTGCGGACGCAGGGTACCGGCGTTGAACAGGGTCGGGGTCGAGGCCATGTAGTCGAAGGACGACAACAGGTTGTAGAACTCGATCGCACGGGCTTCTTTATCTTTCTCTTCCAGCGCCAGGCCCATGGCCACACGCATGAAGAACACCTGCGGCAGCTCGAAGCGCACGCCATCCTTGTGGATGAAGTAGCGGTCGTACAGGGTCTGCAGGCCCAGGTAGGTGAACTGCTGGTCGCGCTCGTGGTTGATCGCCTTGCCCATGCGCTCCAGGTCGTAGCCTTTCAGCGCCGGGTCGAGCAGTTCGAACTCGACGCCTTTCTCGACGTAGGCCGGCAGGGCCTTGGCGTACAGGTCGGCCATCTCGTGGTGGGTGGCGCTGTCGGCCACGCCCAGGAAGCCGAGGCCTTCGGCGCGCAGGGTGTCCATCAGCAGGCGGGCGGTGACGAACGAGTAGTTCGGCTCGCGCTCGACCAGGGTACGGGCGGTCATCACCAGGGCGGTGTTGACGTCTTTCAGGGCCACGCCGTCGTACAGGTTCTTCAGGGTTTCGCGCTGGATCAGCTCGCCATCGACTTCGGCCAGGCCTTCGCAGGCTTCGCTGATGATGGTGTTCAGGCGGGCCATGTCCAGAGGCGCCAGGCTGCCGTCGGCCAGGGTGATGCGGATGCTCGGGTGCGGCTCGACCACGGCGTCGGTGTTGGCGCGGGTGGCGCGCTCTTTGGCACGCTGGTCGCGGTAGATCACGTAGTCGCGGGCGACTTTCTGCTCGCCGGCGCGCATCAGGGCCAGTTCGACCTGGTCCTGGATTTCTTCGATGTGGATGGTGCCACCCGATGGCATGCGACGCTTGAACGTGGCGGTGACCTGCTCGGTCAGGCGCGCGACGGTGTCGTGGATGCGCGACGAGGCGGCGGCGGTGCCGCCTTCAACTGCGAGGAACGCCTTGGTGATGGCAACGGTGATCTTGTCGTCGGTGTAGGGGACGACAGTGCCGTTGCGCTTGATCACGCGCAGTTGGCCAGGCGCGGTGGCTGCCAGATCCTGATTGGAATCGGCGGCCTGCGGCGCTTTGCCCTGCGGGTTCTCGCGAGTTGTGTCGGTTTGCATGGGTGGGTGTCTCCACAGTTTCTAGTTTGTTCAGGCGCCTTGTTGGGGCGCCCACCGTTCCGTCCACTTGCTCGATGGCCCGGGCGGGGAGGCGTCATGCACGCGCATACGCCCGCTCGGGCTTACCGACTTCGGGACAGACTCAGGAATAAGGGGCAATAACCTGCCGCTCCCTGGCCGAAGTCAAAGGTTCTGGGCGTACCCAAAATCTGTTGCTGATGAGTGGCGAGGCCCTGCCTGCAACACTCATACCCGAACAAGGCCATCTGCGGCTTGCCTCGGTCGCCCTCCGCAGGAGCGGTTTGGCTGTTGGAATCACGTTAAGTTCAGTCGGTAAATTCGCTTGAATTTGCCAGGCGACTTGTGTTTGTGATTTTGCGCGAAACCCAATATCTAGTGGTTCGCTGCGACAGGGATACAAGATAATGCGGTCTTGGGGGCTTTGCAAGGTGAGCGTCTGTGGATAACTTGTGGGTACTTTGTGAGTGATCCGTGGGTATTCGCTGTAGGCCTTGTCCCAAGAGGTTTGCACTATTTTTTGGCTGTGCTACGTCGCCGCGCAGATTTTTTCGGGCGCGAACCCTATCACAAAAAACGGTTCAGTTATGGGACGTTCTGGGGTGGTTGGCAGGGGTGGGGGCGGGACGTAGTATCCGGGGCTGATGTTGCGCTTTGGTGAAGGTGGATTTTCGCTGGAATCAAAGGGTTGTACTGGCTTGCCCCGCGATGAGGCCGCTACAGCCAACAGCAAGGCCCGACAAAAACAGAAGAAGGGTAAGGCCATGGACCAGCCAATCAACCGCATCCTCATCGTCGAGGACGACCAGCGCCTCGCCGAGCTCACCGCCGAGTACCTCCAGGCCAATGGCTTCGAGGTGGCGGTGGAGGGCGACGGCGGCCGTGCCGCCCGGCGTATCATCGACAGCCAGCCGGACCTGGTGATCCTCGACCTGATGCTGCCCGGCGAGGACGGCCTGAGCATCTGCCGCCGGGTGCGCGGCCAGTACGCCGGCCCCATCCTCATGCTCACCGCCCGCAGCGACGAACTGGACCAGATCCAGGGCCTGGACCTGGGCGCCGACGACTATGTCTGCAAGCCGGTGCGCCCGCGCGTGCTGCTGGCGCGCATCAACGCCCTGCTGCGCCGCAGCGAGGCCCCGGAGCGACGACAGGAGCTGACGTTCGGCCCGCTGCATATAGACAGCCGCCAGCGCGAGGCGCGTCTGAGCGGCCAACTGATCGAGCTGACCGGCGCCGAGTTCGACCTGCTCTGGCTGCTGGCCAGCAACGCCGGGCGGGTGCTGTCCCGCGAGGAGATCTTCACCTCGCTGCGCGGCGTCGGCTACGACGGCCAGGACCGCTCCATCGATGTGCGCATTTCCAAGATCCGCCCCAAGATCGGCGACGACCCCATCACCCCGCGGCTGATCAAGACCCTGCGCAGCAAGGGCTACCTGTTCGTCGGCGAGGCGCCATGAACTCGATCTTCCTGCGCATCTATGGCGGCATGCTCGCGGTGCTGGTACTGGTAGCCGTGCTCGGCGTGCTGAGCCTGCACCTGGTCAACGAGATCCGTGCTGGCCAGCACCGCGAGCGTCTGGCCCAGGGCACCTTTAGCCTGATGGCCGACAACCTGGCGCAGCAGAACGCAGTGGAGCGCACCCGTTCGCTGGTGATCTGGGAGCGCCTGCTCGGCGTGCCGCTGGACCTGCAGCCGCTGTCGGCGTTCACCCTCGACGGTGGGCAGCGGGCGCGGCTGTACCGCGACCTGGTGGTGGTGGAGAAGACCGGCCCGCATGCCGCCCGGGTGTTGCGCCGGGTTGGTCACGAGGACCTGCTGCTGGTGGCCGAGGTCAAGCAGATCAGCGAGCAGTTGGCCCGCGCCACGCTTTACCTGTTGGCCGACGAACTGGTGCGCTATCCGGTGACCGAGCAGCAGGCGCGCCTGGCGCAGCTGCGCCAGAGCAAGGGCTTCGGCTTCGACATCGCCCTGCAGCGTATCGAGCGCGCCGCCCTGGACGACGACCAGCGCCGCCGGGTGGAGGAGGGCGACACGGTGATGGCCCTGGGCCGGGACGGAGATTCGATCCGCGTGTTCTCGGGGCTGTCCGGCTCGCCCTGGGTCCTGGAGATCGGCCCGCTGTACCAGCTCAACCCCTATCCGCCGCAGTTGCTGATCCTGATCGCCTTCCTCGGCCTGTGCCTGATCGGGCTGGTGGTTTACCTGCTGGTGCGTCAGCTGGAGCGGCGCGTGTCGGGCCTGGAGGTGGCGGCCACGCGCATCGCCCAGGGCAGTCTCGACACCCGCGTGCCGGCGGGCGATGCCGACTCGGTGGGGCGTCTGGCCGAGGCCTTCAACGGCATGGCCGAACACCTGCAGCGTTCATTGACCATGCAGCGCGAGCTGGTGCGGGCGGTGTCCCACGAATTGCGCACGCCGGTGGCGCGGCTGCGCTTCGGCCTGGAGATGATCGAGAGCGCCGGCAGCGACGAGGCCCGGGCCAAGCACCTGGCGGGCATGGACGGCGATATCCAGGACCTGGACAAGCTGGTCGACGAGATGCTGACCTACGCCCGCCTGGAGCAGGGCGCGCCGGCCCTGCATTTCCAGGTGGTGGACTTGGACGAACTGCTGGCGCGGGTGATCGAGGAGCTGGCGCCGCTGCGGGCCGAAGTGCGGGTGGTACGCGGAGTGTGCCACGGGCTCGACGGTGGCGACGCCCGCGTCGAGGCCGAACCGCGCTACCTGCACCGGGCCTTGCAGAACCTGGTGCGCAATGCCATGCGCCATGCCGAATCGCAAGTGCGCCTGAGCTATCAGATCGGCCAGCAGCGTTGCCGCATCGATGTGGAGGATGACGGCCCCGGGATTCCCGAAGGGGTGTGGCACCGCATCTTCACCCCGTTCACCCGCCTCGACGATAGCCGTACCCGGGCTTCGGGCGGGCATGGGCTGGGGCTGTCGATCGTGCGGCGGATCATCTACTGGCACGGCGGCCGTGCCCTGGTCGGGCACAGCGAGCAGCTGGGCGGAGCGTGTTTCAGCCTGAGCTGGCCGCGTGAGCAGCCGCGCGACTAGACGCTGATCAGGCTGAGCAGATGGCCGTCCTGCAGGCGGAACTGGCCATCGAGCTCGACGCCGTGGTGCCACTCGGCCGACAGGTCGGTGAGCAGGCGCAGGCGGGCATGCCCGTCGGCGGACCAGGCCAGCAGTTCGGCGTGTTCGAAATAGAAGCGCTGTTTGGTGAGCGGGTAGAGGGTCTTGAACAGACTTTCCTTGAGCGAGAAGGTCAGGGTCACGGCCAGGGCCTGCTGGCTGCGGTCCAGGCGCTCCAGTTCGGCGGGGGTGAGGATTTCCCCGGCCAGGCGTTCGGCGCGCTCTTCGCTGAGCAGGGTTTCCTGGTCCAGGCCCAGGCCACGACAGTGGCCGTCGGCGGCGACAACCGCGGCGGCCCAGCCTTGGCCGTGGGTGATCGAGCCACGGATGTCGGCGGGCCAGATCGGTGAGCGGTCCTCGTGGGTGGCCGGTACATAATCGCGGCCATCCAGGCGTTGCAGTGCCTCGCGGGCGCAGACCCGACCGGCCAGGTACTCGGCCTGGCGCTTGGCCACCGAGCGTTGCAGGCTGGCGGTCTGCTCGATGCCGGCGCGCTGGAAGTCGTCGGCGGCCAGGCGGGCCGGGTCGAAGGCGCAGCTGACCAGCACCGCGCCGGGGACCGGGCGGGGCAGGGGCCAGTGGTGCTGGAGCGGGGCGCAGCAGGTGGGGAGTCTGTTCATGGTCGGTATTGTGCCAGTCGCGATAGCTGGCGCAAATCACCGGGACGTCATCGCGGGGCAAGCCCGCTCCCACGAATGGCGTTGTTTTCCGGCGTGGGAGCGGGCTTGCCCCGCGATGGGCCCTTCAGTCAAACGCGCTCTTCAAGAACGCCTGCATATCCTTCCAAGAGCTCTCGTCAGCCGCCTTGTCATAGCCGATATCCGGTCCGCCATGCTCGCCATGCCCCAACCGATCCGCATCCGGGTTGGTAAACCCATGCTTGGCCCCTGGAATCCCGACGAACTGGTAGTCGGCCTTGGCCGCATCCATCTCTGCCTTGAACGCCGCCACCTGCTCCGGGGTGACCATGCTGTCGGCCTCGCCGTGCTCCACCAGGATCTTCGCCCGGATCACCCCCGGCTTGGCCGGCGTCTGGGTCACCAGCGCGCCATGGAAGCTCACCACGCCATCGAGCTTCTCGCCCCGGCGCGCCGCATCCAGCACCACCTTGCCGCCAAAGCAGTAACCGATGGCCGCCAATTGGTGCTTGTTGGTGTTGGGCTGGATCTTCAATAGCTCAAGCCCGGCGTCGAAGCGCCGGGCAGCGGCTTTCGGATCCTTCATCGCCGCCGCCATGAACGCCTGGGCGTCGGCCGGGTGCTCGGTGTTCTTGCCGTCGCCATACATATCGATGGCCAGGGCGTTGTAGCCCAGCGCCGCGAGGTCGCGGGCGCGGCGTTTGGCGTAGTCGTTCAGCCCCCACCATTCGTGCACCACCACCACGCCCGGGCGCTTGCCCTCGAGGGCGTCGTCGTAGGCGTAGTAGCCGATCAGGCGGTTGCCGTCGGCATCCTGGTAGGGAATCTCGCGGGTCTGCACCGCCGCCTGGGCAAGGCTGGCGCTGCACAACAAGGCCAGGGCAAGCAGGGTACGCATGGTCGAGCTCCTTGTTCGGTTCGTTCAGCCAAGGTTCAGGCCGGGTTCAGCAGGGGTTCAGGGCGCCCTCCCTACTCTAGCCCCCAGACAGCAACAACGCATCCAACCCGGAGTAACTGAACCATGAAAACCCTCAACACCCTGATTGCCGCCATGGCGGTTTGCGCAGCCGGCCTCACCAGCGTTGCCCAGGCCGATGACAACTTCGCCAGCCTGACCTACGGTCAGACCAGTGACAAAGTGCGCAAGTCCGGCCTGCTGCAACGCAACACCGACGGCCTGAACGCCGACGGCATCATCGGCAAGGACAGCACCTGGGGCGCGCGCCTGGGCAAGATCAACGACCAGGGCCGCTACTACGTGACCTACGACAACGTCTCGGGCGACCACAGCGGCGTCAAGCTGCGCCAGGAGAACCTGCTGGGCAGTTACGACCTGTTCCTGCCGGTGGGCGATACCACCAAGCTGTTCGGCGGCGGCAGCCTGGGCATGACCAAGCTGACCCAGGATTCGCCGGGCGCCCGCCGCGACACCGACTACGGTTACGCCGTCGGCCTGCAGGCCGGTGTGATCCAGGAAGTGACCGACAACACCTCGGTGGAGCTGGGCTACCGTTACCTGCGCAGCAACGCCGCCACCGAGATCGGCGCCCACGGCGGGCCGAAGGACGGTACCCTGCGCCTGACCAGCAGCGCGCAGACCTACCTGGCGGCTACCTACAAGTTCTGAGGTCGCTGTTATCCTGTGCAGGCCTTTTCGCGGGTAAACCCGCGAAAAGGCCTGCACAGGGCATTCCCATAGAAGGAGATCCGCATGAAATTGCTGGTGGTCGAGGACGAGGCGCTGCTGCGTCATCACCTGTTCACCCGCCTGGGCGAAGGCGGCCATGTGGTGCAGGCGGTGGCCAACGCGGAGGAAGCCTTGTACCAGGCCGAGCAGTACAACCATGATCTGGCGGTGATCGACCTGGGCCTGCCGGGCATGAGCGGGCTGGACCTGATCCGCCAGCTGCGCAGCCTCGGCCAGACCTTCCCGATCCTCATCCTCACCGCCCGCGGCAACTGGCAGGACAAGGTCGAAGGCCTGGCCGCCGGCGCCGACGACTATGTGGTCAAACCGTTCCAGTTCGAAGAGCTGGAAGCCCGCCTGAACGCCTTGCTGCGCCGCTCCAGCGGCTTCACCCAGTCGACCATTGCCGCCGGGCCCTTGGTGCTCGACCTCAACCGCAAGCAGGCGACCCTGGACGAGCAGCCCTTGGCGCTGACCGCCTACGAATACCGCATCCTCGAGTACCTCATGCGCCATCACCAGCAGGTGGTGGCCAAGGACCGGCTGATGGAGCAGCTGTACCCGGACGACGAGGAGCGCGACCCGAACGTCATCGAGGTGCTGGTCGGCCGCCTGCGCCGCAAACTCGAGGGCGACAACGGCTTCAAGCCGATCGACACCGTGCGTGGCCTGGGCTACCTGTTCACTGAGCGCTGCCGATGATTCGTTCGCTGCGGGTGCGCCTGATGCTGGCGGCGGCCTTGCTGGCGCTGCTGTTCATGCTGGCGCTGCTGCCGGCATTGCAGAAGGCCTTCAGCCTGGCGTTGCAGGAATCGATCGAGCAGCGCCTGGCCTCGGATGTGACCACTCTGATCTCGGCCGCGCGCATCGAGCGCGGCCAGTTGCAGATGCCGGCACTGCTGCCTGACGAGCGCTACAACCTGCCCTACACCGGCTTGCTCGGCTATATCTTCGACCGCCAGGGCACGCTGGTGTGGCAGTCGCGGGCCACCCGCAACCGCAATATCAACTACCACCCCCGCTATGACGGGCGCGGCAACGAGTTCGCCCGCATTCACCAGGACGACGGCGACGAGTTCTTCGTCTATGACGTCGAGGTCAAGCTGCTCGGCGGCAAGAGCGCGGCGTTCAGCATCGTCGCCCTGCAGCCGGTACGCGAATACCAGGACACCCTCAATGGCCTGCGCGAGAAACTCTACCTGGGCTTCGGCGCGGCGCTGCTGGCGCTGATGGTGCTGCTCTGGGCTGGCCTGACCTGGGGCCTGCGTTCATTGCGCCGGCTCAGCTCCGAGCTGGACGACGTGGAGAGCGGAGCGCGGGATGGCCTCAGCCGCGAGCACCCACGCGAGCTGCTGCGCCTGACCGGTTCGCTCAACCGCCTGCTGCGCAGCGAGCGCGAGCAGCGCCAGCGCTACCGCGACTCGCTCGACGACCTGGCCCACAGCCTCAAGACCCCGCTGGCGGTGCTGCAGGGCGTTGGCGAGAGCATGGAGCAGGGCGACCGCGAACAGGCGCGGGTGTTGCAAAGCCAGATCGAGCGCATGAGCCAGCAGATCGACTACCAGTTGCAGCGCGCCAGTCTGCGCAAGAGCGGCCTGGTGAAGTACCAGGTCGAGCTCAAACCATTGCTCGACAGCCTGTGCAGCACTTTGGCCAAGGTCTATCGCGACAAGCGCGTCGAGGTCAGTCTCGACATCCCGGCCCTGGCGCGGGTACCGATGGAGCAGGGCGCCTTGCTTGAGCTCTTGGGTAACTTGCTGGAAAACGCCTACCGGTTGTGCCTGGGGC
The DNA here is from genome assembly GCF_057480955.1 of Pseudomonas sp. P65(2024). Classification (NCBI taxonomy): domain Bacteria; kingdom Pseudomonadati; phylum Pseudomonadota; class Gammaproteobacteria; order Pseudomonadales; family Pseudomonadaceae; genus Pseudomonas; species Pseudomonas sp. P65(2024). The sequence continues at coordinate 164,218 of NZ_JBLIYX010000010.1, read as the reverse complement.
AGGTGCGGGTGAGCCTGCGTCAGTCGCCGGGGCTGCTGGAGCTGTGCGTCGAGGACGACGGGCCGGGCGTGCCACCGGATCAACGCGAGCGGATTCTCGAGCGCGGCGAGCGGCTGGACCGCCAGCACCCGGGGCAGGGGATCGGGCTGGCGGTGGTCAAGGACATCATCGACAGCTATGACGCCGAGCTAAGCCTGGGCGATTCGGCGTTGGGCGGGGCTGCGTTCCGCATCGCTTTCCGGCTCGATTGATTCTGCCTTTCCAGTGCAGGGGGCGGTGCGTGAGAGCGGGCTAGCCCCGCGATACCGGTGAAGCCGGTGCCATCCGGCGCGGTCCTGATCGCGGGGCAAGCCCGCTCCCACCGGGAAGTCCCACTGGATACCTCCGAGGCGGATTCCCGCCAACCTACCCTGTACGATTTCCGCCATCGGGCGGAAATCCGCCATTTCCTACCGGCTTTTGCGCCCCGTCCCGGGGCATTCACACCCTGTAATCATTGGCTGTGCACCTCAAGCGGGCACTTTGGCATCGCCCTTGCTATTCAGCTGGCAGAGGCCTGCCCAGGCACTCGCCCACAACGACAAATCCCTCCGGGTACAGGAGGGTTCGCGATTCAGGTGCCCCGACATCCTGGGAAGGATGCGCCGGCCCACTTGAGGAAAAACTAGCCATGACGACTCGTCAGCCGCTGTACAAATCGCTGTATGTCCAGGTGATCGTCGCCATCACCATCGGTATTCTGCTCGGCCACTACTACCCGGAAACCGGTGTAGCCCTCAAACCCTTGGGTGACGGCTTCGTCAAGCTGATCAAGATGGTCATTGCCCCGATCATCTTCTGCACCGTGGTCAGTGGCATCGCCGGCATGCAGAGCATGAAGTCGGTCGGCAAGACCGGCGGTTACGCGCTGCTGTACTTCGAGATCGTCTCCACCATCGCCCTGATCATCGGCCTGGTCGTGGTCAACGTGGTCCAGCCGGGCGCCGGCATGCACGTCGACGTCAGCACCCTGAACGCCAGCAGCGTGGCCGCCTACGCCGCCGCCGGCGCGCAGCAGACCACCGTGGGCTTCCTGCTCAACGTCATCCCCAACACCGTGGTCGGCGCCTTCGCCAACGGCGACATCCTGCAAGTGCTGATGTTCTCGGTGCTGTTCGGCTTCGCCCTGCACCGCCTGGGCAGCTACGGCAAGCCTGTGCTCGACCTGATCGATCGCTTTGCCCATGTGATGTTCAACATCATCAACATGATCATGAAGCTGGCCCCGATCGGCGCCTTCGGTGCCATGGCCTTCACCATCGGCCAATACGGCGTGGGCTCGCTGGTGCAGCTGGGCTACCTGATGGCCTGCTTCTACATCACCTGCGTGCTGTTCATTCTGGTGGTGCTGGGCGGTATCTGCCGCGCCCACGGTTTCAGCGTGATCAAGCTGATCCGCTACATCCGTGAAGAACTGCTGATCGTGCTGGGCACCTCGTCGTCCGAATCGGCCCTGCCGCGCATGCTGGCCAAGATGGAGCGCCTGGGCGCGAAGAAATCCGTGGTTGGCCTGGTGATCCCGACCGGCTATTCGTTCAACCTGGACGGCACCTCGATCTACCTGACCATGGCTGCGGTGTTCATCGCCCAGGCCACCGACACCACCATGGACATCACCCACCAGATCACCCTGCTGCTGGTGCTGCTGGTGGCCTCCAAAGGTGCCGCGGGCGTCACCGGTTCCGGCTTCATCGTGCTGGCCGCGACCCTGTCGGCCGTCGGCCACCTGCCGGTGGCGGGCCTGGCGCTGATCCTGGGTATCGACCGCTTCATGTCCGAGGCCCGCGCCCTGACCAACCTGATCGGCAACGCCGTGGCCACCGTGGTCGTGGCCAAGTGGGTCAAGGAGCTGGACACCGACACCCTGCAGGCGGAACTGGCGTCCGGTGGCTCGCCCCTGGTCGACACCCGTCCGACCGACGACCTGGGCGTGGCCGAAGGTCCGGCGCGTTGATCGACGTGTGAAATGCAAAAAGGCGACCTTCGGGTCGCTTTTTTGTGCCAACTGGCGGAATGCCCGGGATAGTACGCCTACCCCTGTGGGGGGCGTTCGGCCCGGCATCTACTCGACCCGGGTCTCGCCGCTGTACACCAGGATCCCCCGACACCGCCGGCACAGGTACCTGCGCCCCTGGCGCACCAGCTTGTGCCGCTGGGCGGTGAACGGAAAGTCGCTCTCCGGGCACGGACAGCGGTAGATGTAGCGCGTCGCTACCCGCCGCTGCACCTCGTAGTTGTGGCAACGGTTCGGCGGCAGCTCGTACACCCCGCGCATGATCAACTGCCACTCCTCGCCATGGGCCTGGATGCGGTCACCGAACAGCTGGTGGGCCACCAGATGGGCGACCTCGTGGGCCACGGTCTGGCGCAGGAAGTCTTCCTGGTTCTCGCGGTACAGCTGCAGGTTGAAGCGAAGCAGGTTCTCGTGCAGGTGGGCGACACCGGCTTTCTGGCCGCGCAGCTTGAAACTGACCTGCGGGCGCGGAAAAGGGCGTTTGAAGAAGGTTTCGGCTTGCTGGTAACAGGTTTCGACGCGTTGTCTGAGCAGCTCGGGCATGGCGGGATGGTTCTCCTGACCCGGCATTATGCCGCAGGCACGGGCCGGTTGCCGAGCCGCCGGTCAGGCATATGAAACGAAGCCGCCTTGCGGCGGCCTCGGGTGATGCCCCAGTGCTGGTTGGATCTGATAGGTATGCGTCAGTTGGTGTAGACGGGCCCCACGCCCAGTCCCCAGATGATCACGGTCGCGGCCATGATCGCCACCAGTACCACCAGGCCCACCGCCAGCACCGAGCTGGAGAACAGGAAGCCTTCATCCGACGGTATGTTCATGAACGTCGGCAAGCCGACATACAACAGGTACACGGTGTAGCAGATGGCCGCCGTGCCGATCAGCATGCCCAGCCACAAGTGCGGGTACAGCGCCGCGAGTCCGCCGATGAACAGCGGGGTGGCGGTGTAGGTGGCGAAGGCGATGCACTGCGCCATGCTCGGGTTGGCGTCGTAGGTGCGCGCCATCCAGTGGATGAAGGCGCCCATCACCGCGACCCCGGCGAGCATCGCCAGGTACGACATGATGCTCATCCACAGCGCGCTTTCCATGGTCAGCATCACCGCCGGCCGTTCGCCGATCACCCAGCCGACCTGGGTGGTGCCGATGAACGCCGAGACGGCGGGGATCGCCGCCAGGATCAGGGTATGCGTCAGGTACATGTGGCTGATGCTTTCTTCCTCGCCACGGATCTCCCGCCACTCCTGGTCAGGGTGGGTGAACAGCCCAACAACGTGATGAATCATACGGGTCACTCCTATCGTCGTTGCCAAACGCCCCCCGGATGGAGCGCCTATGGCCCGAGGCCAGGACACCAAGTGCTGCGCCAATGTGGCCTTATGTCGCAGTATAGGAAGCCGTTCCCCGCATAAAACCGCGTTTTTAGAGCAAATCGCGCTGTCAGGCGCGGTGCTGATTCCCTTGAAGTCTTTATCGGATTCACCTACTGCGCCGTGCGGTTTGTGCGTAAAATAGCCGGCTTTTGTCACACCTCGCGGATCCAAGCGCTATGGGCACCCTCTCGGTCAACCAGAACAAACTGCAAAAACGCCTGCGTCGTCTCGCCGGCGAAGCCATCACCGACTACAACATGATCGAGGATGGCGACAAGGTCATGGTCTGCCTGTCCGGCGGCAAGGACAGCTACACCATGCTCGACGTTCTGTTGCACCTGCAGAAGGTGGCGCCGATCAAGTTCGACATCGTCGCGGTGAACATGGACCAGAAGCAGCCGGGCTTTCCCGAGCACGTGCTGCCGGCCTACCTCAAGGAACTGGGCGTCGAGTACCACATCGTCGAGAAGGATACCTACTCGGTGGTCAAGGAGCTGGTGCCCGAGGGCAAGACCACCTGCTCGCTGTGCTCGCGCCTGCGTCGCGGCACCCTGTACACCTTCGCCGACGAGATCGGCGCGACCAAGATGGCCCTGGGTCACCACCGCGACGACATCGTCGAGACCTTCTTCCTCAACATGTTCTTCAACGGCGCGCTCAAGGGCATGCCGCCGAAGCTGCGCGCCGACGACGGCCGCAACGTGGTGATCCGCCCGCTGGCCTACTGCAGCGAGAAGGACATCCAGGCCTATTCGGACATGAAGGAATTCCCGATCATCCCATGCAACCTGTGCGGCTCGCAGGAAAACCTGCAGCGCCAGGTGGTCAAGGACATGCTGGTGGAGTGGGAGCGCAAGCACCCGGGCCGTACCGAGAGCATCTTCCGCGCCTTGCAGAACGTTGCGCCGTCGCAGCTGGCCGACCGCAACCTGTTCGACTTCACCAGCCTGAAGATCGACGAAAGCGCCACCCCGCGTTTCCTCGACGTGCTGAACATTTGAGCCCATGCGCGACTATCAGTGGTTGCATGAGTACTGCCTGAACCGCTTCGGTTCGGCCCAGGCGCTGGAAGCCTTCCTGCCGCAGCCGCGCACGCCCGCGCAGTTGCGCGACATCCCTGACGACCGCTACCTGTCGACCCTGGCCCTGCGCGTATTCCGCGCCGGGCTCAAGCACAGCCTGGTGGACGCCAAGTGGCCGGCGTTCGAGCAGGTGTTCTTCGGTTTCGATCCGGAAAAGGTGGTGCTGATGGGCGCCGAGCACCTGGAGCGGTTGATGCACGACGAGCGCATCATCCGCCACCTGGGCAAGCTCAAGAGCGTGCCGCGCAATGCGCAGATGGTGCTGGACGTGGTCAAGGAGAAGGGCAGTTTCGGCGCGTTCATCGCCGACTGGCCAGCGACCGATATCGTCGGGCTGTGGAAGTACCTGGCCAAGCATGGCAACCAGCTGGGCGGGCTGTCGGCGCCGCGGTTCCTGCGGATGGTCGGCAAGGATACCTTCATTCCCACCGACGATATGGCGGCGGCGCTGATCGCGCAGAAGATCATCGACAAGCCGCCGACCAGTCAGCGTGACCTGGCGCTGGTGCAGCAGGCGTTCAACCAGTGGCATGCCGAGAGCGGGCGGCCGTTGTGCCAGTTGTCGGTGATGCTGGCGCATACCGTCAACCACTGAGATCGCTGGGGCTGCAAAGCAGCCCCGGAATCAGCTTCCTTCGCCGGCCATGCGCCGCTCGAACTGAAACTTCCAGCGCACATACAGTAGCCCGGCCACGAACAACCCCAGGCTCACCAGCACCTCGACCCAGCCGAACAGCGCCCGCGCCGGATCGAACGCGGCCAGCACGCCCTTGATGAAGTAGATGTTCACCACGAAGCAGGTCCAGGCATGTGCCCGGGCGCTGCCCGTCAGCATGCCCGGCAGCAGCAGCAGCAGGGGGATCAGCTCGATGGCCATGATCACCTCGACCCGCGCCCCGTGCAGGTCGGCGAACCACAGGTTGTTCACCACCAGCAGGGCGATCAGGCCGAAGAAGCAGGCCAGGCTCAGGGCGCGGGTCAAGCGCACCCGTGGGGCCAGCCAGTCCAGTGGCGGCAAGACCTTGGGCTTTCTAGCCACGTTCGCCACCCAGGGCCTTGGCCGTCTTCGCCAGGCGCTGTCCGAGCGCGCGGCACAGGGCGATCTCGTGTTGGTCCAGCTCGCGCTTGCCGTCGGCGCCGGCATGGTGGCTGGCGCCGTACGGCGTGCCGCCGCCACGGGTCTCCAGCAGCGCCGATTCGCTGTAGGGCAGGCCGGTGACCAGCATGCCGTGGTGCATCAGCGGCAGCAGCATCGACAGCAGGGTGGTCTCCTGGCCGCCATGCAGGCTGGCGGTGGAGGTGAACACCGCCGCCGGCTTGCCCACCAGCTCGCCACCCAGCCACAGGCTGCTGGTGCCGTCGAGGAAGTACTTGAGCGGCGCGGCCATGTTGCCGAAGCGGGTCGGGCTGCCCATGGCCAGGCCCGCGCAGTGGCGCAGGTCGTCGAGGGTGGCGTACAGCGCGCCGCTGGCGGGGATGTCCGGGGCCACGGCTTCGCACTCGGTGGAGATCGCCGGCACGGTGCGCAGGCGCGCCTCCAGGCCGGCCATCTCGACGCCGCGGGCAATATGCCGGGCCATCTCGCTGGTCGAGCCGTGGCGGCTGTAGTACAGCACCAGGATGTAGGGTTCGCTCACGGCAGGATCTCCAGGACCTTCTCCGGTGGGCGGCCGACCACGGCCTTGTCACCGGCCACCAGGATCGGCCGCTCGATCAGCTTGGGATGCTCGACCATCGCCTTGATCAGTTGGTCGTCGCTCAGGGCTGGGTTGGCCAGCTCCAGGGCCTTGTATTCGTCTTCGCCGGTGCGCAGCAGCTGGCGCGCGTTGATGCCCAGCTTGCCAAGCAGCTGTTCGAGGGTGGCGGCGTCTGGCGGGGTTTCGAGGTAGCGCACGACGTTCGGCGTCAGGCCGCGTGCCTCGAGCAGTTCCAGGGCGCCGCGGGATTTCGAGCAGCGCGGGTTATGATAGAGGGTCAGATCGGTCATGACGGGTCGCATCCAGCTGGGTGTGGCGGCTATTCTAACCGCAGCGACCGACTTCAATGCTTGAAAACTTCGAGAAGGATTGACCCATGGCAAGGCGTTTGGCAGCTGCACTGGCCATCACCGCGAGCCTGTTGCTCGGCGGCTGCGGTGCGGACTACGGCGTGGACCAGCACGGCAACACGGTAAAGGCCGAACAGATCGACGGGCACTGGCTGGTGCTCAACTACTGGGCCGAATGGTGCGGCCCGTGCCGCACGGAAATCCCTGAACTCAATGCCGCTGCCAAGCAGTGGGAGGCCCAGGGCATTCGCGTGGTGGGGGTGAACTTCGATGGGCTGCAAGGGCCGGACCTGAAAGCCGCCGCCGATACTTTGGGCATCGGTTTCACCGTGCTGGCCCAGGACCCGGCCGAGCGTTACGAGCTGCCGCGCAGCGAGGCGCTGCCGGTGACCTACATCATCGACGACAAGGGCAAGGTGCGTGAGCAACTGATGGGCGAGCAGACGCTCGAAGGGCTGCAGGCGAAGATCAGGGCTTTGAAAGGCGGCGCCTGATCGATCTTGGGGCCGCGCAGCGGCTTCAGATACTTCAGCCTTCCTCTGGCCAGAACCGCAGTGGCTTGCCTTCAACCGGCCAGAAACGGATCTGCTCGATCGGCGACACATCCCAGCGTTGCACCGTTTCCAGCGCCTGCAGGAAGCGTTTTTCCTGCTCCATCAGCGCCGGCGCGCACAGCTTGCGGGTCTTGCCAACCTTGCCGAAACTGATGCGCTCGCCCTCCAGCGTGTAGGGCGCGAACCAGTGGTTGCAGCCGCCGTTGCCGTAGGCGCGACCATCGCTGGCCAGGGTCAGCGTCAGGTGGCTGTAGTCGATCAGCGGGCGCTCACCAATCCACTCCAGCACGTAGCTCTGCTCCTGCTGCAGCTTCGAGGGTTGTGCGGCGCAGCCCATCAGGCCGCAGGCGATCAGCGCGCCGGTCAGCAGCTGTTTCACTCAACCACGCTCCCGGCACTGTGGGCACAGGTGCTTGTCGCCCTTGCTCGCCCAGCCCAGTTCCTGGATGCGCGCGCTGGCGGCCGGGGCCTGGCCCTTCTTGCCTAGCTTGGCGTCGTTGGCGAACTCGAAGTCCAGCACCGCGTCGCAGCTGTCGCACTTGACCTGCCAGTTGAGGATCTCAAGCTCGTTGAACGCCGGGCCCTGGGCCACGGCGACCCACTGGCCGTGCGGGTTGATCAGGTGGCGCACGGTCTCGACGGTCAGTCGCATGGACAGGTCCTTGCTGCCCTTGAGGGTGACCAGCAGGACGTCGCCTTTTTGGATCGAGCCGCCGTTGCCGGTGACCTGGTAGCGGCCCGGCACCAGTGCGCGGCACTCGATCAGGGTGTGTTGCGGGTTGAAAAGGGTGTAGCGGAAATCGTGTTCGACCATGGGTCCTCCAAAATTGCCGCGTATCCTAGCATCAACCGTTTACAAGATTGTGCGGATTGCCTGCCGCCCAGCGGTTGATGTTGTCCAGGGTGGTCGCGGCGATGGCGTCCAGGGCCTCGCGGGTAAGGAAGGCCTGGTGGGCGGTGACGATCACGTTGGGGAAGGTCAGCAGGCGTGCCAGCACGTCGTCCTGCAGCGGCAGGTCGGAGCGGTCCTCGAAGAACAGCTGTGCCTCCTCTTCATACACATCCAGCCCCAAGTAGCCGAGCTGGCCGCTCTTGAGCGCGTCGATCAGCGCCGGAGTATCGACCAGCGCGCCGCGGCCGGTGTTGATCAGCATGGCGCCGGGCTGCAGCTGGGCCAGGCTCCGGGCGTTGATCAGGTGGCGGGTGTGCTCGGTCAGCGGGCAGTGCAGGCTGATGATGCGTGCCTGGCGCAGCAGCTCGGGCAGCTCAAGGTAGCGCGCGCCGAGGGCGACCAGCTCGGGGTTGGGATAAGGGTCGTAGGCCAGCAACTGGCAGCCGAAGCCGGCCATGATGCGGGCGAAGGCGGCGCCGATCTGGCCGGTGCCAACCACGCCGACGGTCTTGCCGTGCAGGTCGAAGCCGGTCAGTCCGTGGAGGGTGAAATCGCCCTCGCGAGTGCGGTTGTAGGCCCGGTGCAAACGGCGGTTGAGGGCCAGGATCAGGGCCACGGCGTGCTCGGCGACGGCGTGGGGCGAATAGGCCGGGACGCGGACCACGGTCAGGCCAAGGCGCTGTGCCGCAGCCAGGTCGACATGGTTGAAGCCGGCCGAGCGCAGGGCGATCAGGCGCGTGCCGCCGGCGGCCAGGCGTTCCAGCACCGGGGCGTCGAGCTCGTCGTTGATGAAGGCGCAGACCACCTCGAAACCCTGGGCCAGCGGCGCGGTGTCGAGAGTCAGGCGGGCGGGCTGGTAGTGCAGCTCCAGGGGCCCCGCGCTGGCGGCGCGGGTGAAGCTTTCCTGATCGTAGTGCTGGCTGCTGAACAACAGAGCGCGCATGGTTGGGGGCCTGTCTGAAATGCCACCAGTCTAGCCAAATGGTTGGCCTGGGCGTTGACCTGTGTCGCCTACGCGCTCTGGCGCGCCTGTTCGGCCAAGCGGTTGATGGCCTGGTCCAGTTCGTCCAAGGCCTGCAATGCCTGGGGGCTATCCTGCTTGAGCAAGGTCTCGCTGCGCTGGCAGGCCGCCCGCAACTGCGGCACGCCGCAATAGCGCGAGGCACCGTTTAGCCGGTGCACGCGCTCGATCATCGCTGTGCGGTCGGCGGCTTTGCGCGCGGCCCGGATGGCTTCGCGGTCGGATTCCAGCGAGGCCAGCAGCATGGCCAGCATGTCCGCCGCCAAGTCCGCCTTGCCGGCAGCCAGACGCAGGCCTTCCTCCGGGTCGAGCACCTTCAGCTCGCTGCTGTCGGCCAGGCGTTCGCTGGCGCGTTCCGGTGGCGGCGCGCCCAGGCTCAGGCCGGTCCACTTCATCACCACCTGGGCCAGCTGGCGCTCGCTGATCGGCTTGGTCAGGTAGTCGTCCATGCCGCTGTGCAGCAGGGCGCGCTTTTCGTTGGCCATGGCGTGGGCGGTGAGGGCCACGATCGGCAGGGGCGGGCCGCTCTGGCTGCTTTCCCACTGGCGGATCTGCTCGGTGCAGGCGCGGCCATCCATGCCGGGCATCTGCACATCCATCAGCACCAGGTCGAACGGTTCGTCCTGCACGGCCTGTACCGCGCCGTAGCCATTGTCCACCGCCAGCACCTCGGCGCCCATGCCTTCGAGCAGGGTCTGCACCAGCAGCAGGTTGGCCGGGTTGTCGTCGACGCAGAGGATTTTCGGCATGCGCTGGCCCGAGTGGTTGCGTTGCTCGCACACCGGGCGGCGCGGTTGCTCCAGTTCTAGCAGCAGGCGGCGCAGCTTGCGGGTGCAGGTCGGCTTGGCCAGCAATTGGCCGTGGGCGTTGGGCAGGTAGGGGTGGTAGAGCGGCTGTTCGGTGGTCGGGCAGAGCACCACGCACTGGCAGCCTAGGCGCTCAAGCTGCTGGTGGTAATGGCCCAGCTGTTCCGGCGACAGGCTGCCCAGGTTGACCCCGAGCACGGCGAACTCGAAGGGTTGTCCGGCCTGGCTGGCGGCCTGCGCGCCTTGCAGCAGTTGGTCGCAGGACGCGAACACGCTGACCGCCAGGCCGCAGTCCTCCAGTTGGTGTTCCAGCGCCTGTCGTGCCAAGTCGTGGCTGTCGACGATGGCCACGCGGCGGCCGAGCAGGGCCTGGGCGGGCTGCTCCTCGGCGTCGTCGTGAGCCTTGGGCAGGTTGAGGCTGATCCAGAACTGCGAGCCTTCGCCGGGCGTGCTGTCGACACCGATCTCGCCACCCATCTGCTCGATCAGGCGCTTGGAGATCACCAGCCCCAGGCCGGTACCGCCGGGCTGGCGCGACAACGAGTTGTCGGCCTGGCTGAAGGCCTGGAACAGGGTGCGCACATCCTGGGGCGAGAGGCCGATGCCGGTGTCCTGAACGCTAATGCGCAGTTGCACGCTGTCTTCCTGCTCGTCCTCAAGCATGGCGCGTACGACGATGGTGCCTTCGCGGGTAAACTTGATGGCGTTACTCACCAGGTTGGTGAGGATCTGCTTGAGCCGCAGCGGGTCGCCCACCAGCGACAGCGGCGTGTCGCGGTAGACCAGGCTGAGCAGCTCCAGCTGCTTGGCGTGGGCGGCCGGGGCAAGGATGGTCAGGGTGTCCTGAATCAGGTCGCGCAGGTTCAGCGGGATGCTATCGAGCACCAGCTTGCCGGCCTCGATCTTGGAGAAGTCTAGGATCTCGTTGATGATCCCCAGCAGGTTGTCGGCGGACTTCTCGATGGTGCCGAGGTAGTCAAGCTGGCGCGGGGTCAGCTCGCTCTTCTGCAACAGGTGGGTGAAGCCGAGGATGCCGTTGAGCGGGGTACGGATCTCATGGCTCATGTTGGCGAGGAACTCGGACTTGATCCGGCTGGCCTCCAGGGCCTCCTTGCGCGCCATGTCCAGCTCGATGTTCTGGATCTCGATGGTCTCCAGATTCTGGCGCACGTCCTCGGTGGCTTGGTCGATGCTGTGCTGCAGTTCTTCGTGGGCGCTGTGCAGGGTCTCGGCCATGCGGTTGATGCCGGCGGCCAGCTCGTCGAGTTCATGGCTGCCCATGGCCGGCAGGCGTTCGTCCAGGTGCCCGTCCTTGAGCTGGTTGACCGCGTGCTTGATGCGGTTGATCGGGTTGTTGATGGTACGGCTCATGCGCAGGGCCAGCAGCGCGGTAAGGCTCAGGCAGGCGAGGATCAGCAGCAGGCTGGTGAACAGGTTGCGGTAGCCGCGCAGCAAGGTGCCGTCGTGGGACAGTTCGATCTCCACCCAGCCGAGCAGGCGCTCGGCCTCGGCGGGAACGGCGTCGGTGGCCAGGTCGCGGTGATGGCCGAACACCGGCATCAGGTAGCGGGTGGCGTCGTTGCCGGTGCGTTGCAGCAGTTGCGTGCCGGTGCCGCCGCTGGGCGGCTGGTTGAGCATGCTCGGACCTGCGTGGGCCAGGCGCGTGCGGTCGGCGGCGAGGAACGCCACGGCGCGCACATCGGCCTGCTCCAACGCCTGGGTGGCGATACGCTCCAGTTGCGCCGGGGCCTGGCGGGCGAGGGCCGGTGCCGCCAGGGGTGCCAGTTGCTCGGCGATCATCTTGCCGCGCTGCAGCAGTTGCGTACGCAGGTCGTTCTGTTGCAGCCAGGTGAAGTAACTGCCCAGCACCAGGGCCATCAGGCTGGCGGGCAGCAAGGCCAGCAGCAGGACGCGGCTGCGGATTCCCAAACGGTCGAGCACACCTGTCTCCTGTCATGTGCTGTTAAAGGCGCAGTTCGCGCATCAGCGGGAACGTTACTCTGCGCTGAGGGGGAATGCACAGGATTTGTAATGGTTTTTGCTTTTCTCAGATGGCAGTGCCGGTGCGACCGCTCTGACCTCGCGCCAGTCGGGCGACGGTTGCCTTGTTCGGACCGCTTGTCCAATAATCGCGCAATTGAGAATTGATGGCAGTTGCCAATGCATCCTGAAGCTATTCGCGCGACCAACATCCTCGCCATCGAGGACGACCCCGTGCTGGGCGCCTACCTGCACGACGAGCTGCAGCGCGGCGGCTTCCAGGTGACCTGGTGCCGCGATGCCCTCGAAGGCCTGGAGGCGGCGGGCCGGCAGGTGTTCGACTTGGTGCTGATGGACATCCTGCTGCCCGGCCTCAACGGCCTGGACGCCCTGGTCAGCCTGCGTCGGTGCAGCGCCACGCCGGTGATCCTGATGTCGGCGCTGGGCGCCGAGGCCGACCGCATCAGCGGCTTCGAGCGCGGCGCGGACGACTACCTGCCCAAGCCGTTCAGCTTTGCCGAGCTGCGCGTGCGCATCGAGGCGATCCTGCGTCGGGTGGCCTTCGAGCGACGCGCTCGGGCGCCGCGGGAGGCGGACACCGGGCAGCTGCATTTCGACGAGCAGACCACCGATGTCAGCTTCGCCGGAGCCTGTGCCGGTCTGACTCCCAGTGAATACCGCCTGCTCGACACCCTGCACCGCAGCCAGGATGAGGTGCTGAGCAAGCCCTTCCTCTACCAGCACGTCCTGCAGCGCGGTTACTCGCGGCATGACCGCAGCCTGGACATGCACGTCAGCCAGATCCGCCGCAAGCTCAAGGCCATCGGCTACCACGAGCGGCAGGTGCGTACCGTGTGGGGCAAAGGCTATGTGTTCGGCGTGGGCGAGGCCGACTGAACCATGCTCGACCGTCACTCGTTGTTCTGGAAACTCACCGTCCTGCTGGTGGGCTTCTGCCTGTTGATGATCGGCCTGAGCTACAGTTGGGGCCGGCACATGGAAACCCAGGATGCCTTCCTGTCCGAGCCGGCGCGGCAGGTCCTGCGCGGTTACGCGGCCGAGGCCGAGCAAGCCTGGCGCGGCGGCGACCGCGAGGGCGTGGATGCCTGGCTGGCCACGATGCGCGAGCGCGAACAGGGCTGGGTGGGCGTGCTCGATGGCGATCTGCAGCCGCTGGGCAGCGCCGACCTGAGCGCAGGCCAGGCCCAGCGCCTGACCCGCCTGCGTGGCGTCGACTGGCCCATGAGTCGGCGTACCATCGGCCAGCCCTGGTTGCGCCTGCCGTTCCCCGGCGCGCCGGAGCAGGGCATGTTGGTGATCGAGCTGCCGGAGCGCTTCAACCCCGGCCAATACCGGTTGTTCTGGCGCATCGTCACCAACGGCATCATCCCCGGGCTGTTCACCTTGCTGCTGTGCGTCGGCCTGTACCGCATGCTGATCGTGCCGCTCAACCAACTGCGTGAGCAGGCCAATGCCTGGCGTGCCGACCAGTTGGCGGCGCGCCTGGACTCGCGCACCACTCGGCGCAAGGACGAACTGGGCGAACTGGCCCGCGCCTTCGACCAGATGGCCGAACGCCTGCAGGGTACCGTGGCCCTGCAGCAGCAGTTGCTGCGCGACCTGTCCCACGAGCTGCGCACGCCGCTCAGCCGCCTGCGCGTGGCCTGCGATGGCGAGACCGACCTGCAGCGCCTGCGCGAACGCCTGCACCGTGAGGTGGATGGCATGCAGCAACTGGTCGAGGACACCTTGCAACTGGCCTGGCAGGACGCCGAGCGCGCGCCGGTAAACCTCGAGCCGATCCAGGTGGCGGCGCTGTGGGATCTGCTCAGCGAGAACGCCTGCTATGAAAGCGGCTGGGCGCCGCGACAGCTGCGCTGCGAGCTGCCGGCTGACTGCTGGGTGCAAGGCAGCCTCAATGACCTGGCCCAGGCGCTGGAGAACATGTTGCGCAATGCCATCCGTCATTCACCCGAGGCGGGTGTGGTGCGCCTGAGCGGTTGGCGGGAGGGCGGGTATTGGCGTATCGACCTGGAGGACGAGGGCGGTGGCGTGGCCGAGGAAGACCTGGAGCGGATCTTCGCGCCGTTTTCCCGGCTGGAGGGTTCGCGGCCAGGGGACGGTGGTTTCGGCTTGGGCTTGAGCATCGCCCGCAATGCGATCCGCCGCCAGGGTGGGCGCGTGTGGGCGGTCAATGGCGAGCGCGGCCTGCGCTTGTGCCTGCGCCTGGCTGCGGGGGAGTCGAGCCCATCGCGGGACAAGCCCGCTCCAGGCACTTATAGCCACCCGTTATAACATCCAGCAATTGCGTGATATGGCCGCGCTGGGTTTGCCGGTATGATAGGTGCCCCTGCCGTCCGGATTGCGAAAACGCCCATGACCCTGCAGTACCCAACCATCGCCGAGTGCATCGGCCATACGCCACTGGTTCGCCTGCAGCGCATCGCCGGGGACACCAGCAACACCTTGCTGCTCAAGCTCGAAGGCAACAATCCGGCAGGTTCGGTCAAGGACCGCCCGGCGCTGTCGATGATCACCCGCGCCGAGCTCCGTGGCCAGATCAAGCCCGGCGACACCCTCATCGAAGCCACCTCCGGCAACACCGGCATCGCCTTGGCCATGGCCGCGGCGATCAAGGGCTACAAGATGATCCTGATCATGCCGGACAACTCCACCGCCGAACGCAAGGCGGCGATGACTGCCTATGGCGCCGAGCTTATCCTGGTGACCAAGGAAGAGGGCATGGAGGGCGCGCGCGACCTCGCCGAGAAGATGCAGGCCGAAGGCCGCGGCCTGGTCCTCGACCAGTTCGCCAATGGCGATAATCCGATCGCCCACTACAACAGCACCGGCCCGGAAATCTGGCAGCAGACCCAGGGCACCATCACCCATTTCATCAGCTCCATGGGCACCACCGGCACCATCATGGGCTGCTCGCAGTACCTCAAGGAGCAGAACCCGGCGGTACAGGTCGTCGGCCTGCAGCCGATGGAAGGCTCGGCCATCCCCGGCATCCGCCGCTGGCCCCACGAGTACCTGCCGAAGATCTTCGACGCCACCCGGGTCGATCGCGTGGTCGACATGTCCCAGCAGGAGGCCGAGCAGACCACCCGTCGCCTGGCCCGCGAAGAGGGCATTTTCTGTGGCGTATCCTCCGGCGGTGCGGTGGCGGCGATGCTGCGCCTGTCCCGCGAAGTCGAGAACGCGGTGATGGTCGCCATCATCTGCGACCGCGGCGACCGTTACCTCTCCACCGGCCTGTTCGATCCAACCTGATGTCCAGAAAGAAAAACAATACCGGCCTGCGTTTCCAGCCGGCCGGCGGCAACCGTGCCGCACAGGTACCCGTGGGCAAGAAGCAGCGCCTGACGATCGAGCGCGTGGCCGGTGACGGTCGCGGCATCGCCTTCATCGAAGGACGTACCTGGTTCGTCAGCGGCGCGCTGGCTGGCGAAGATGTCGAGGCGCGGGTGCTCGCGGCGCGTGGCAAGGTGGTCGAGGCGCGCCTGGAGCGCGTGTTCCAGGCCAGCCCCGAGCGCCGTGAAGCGCCTTGCCGGCACTATGCCCGCTGCGGTGGCTGCAACCTCCAGCACCTGCCTCATGACGGGCAACTGGTGCTCAAGCAACGCCTGCTTGCCGAGCAGCTGCAACGGGTGGCCGGCAAGCAGCCCGAGGAGTGGGCTGTTCCCCTGAGCGGACCGGAATTCGGCTACCGCCGCCGGGCGCGGGTCGCGGTACGCTGGGACACCAAGGCGCGCCAACTGGACGTGGGGTTCCGCGCCGAGGCCAGCCAGGACATCGTCGGCATCGACGAATGCGCGGTGCTGGTACAACCCTTGCAGTCGATCATGCGCCACCTGCCGACCGTGCTGCGCAGCCTGGCCAAGCCGCAGGCGCTGGGGCACGTGGAGCTGTTCAGCGGCACCGCCGAGGCGGTGCTGGTACGGCATGTGGCGCCCTTGTCCAGTGAAGACCTGGCGCGGCTCGAGGCGTTCTGCCGCGAGGCCGGCGCCCAGCTGTGGCTGCAGGGCGAGGGCGAGCCGGCACCGGTCGATGCCGCGGCGCAACTGGGCTTTGCGCTGGAGCCTTGGGGCATGGAACTGGCCTGGCGGCCGGGTGACTTCGTCCAGGTCAACGCCCAGGTCAACACCTTGATGATTCAGCAGGCCTTGGCCTGGCTGGCGCCCGAGGCGCACGAGCGGGTCCTGGACCTGTTCTGCGGCTTGGGCAACTTCGCCCTGCCCCTGGCCCGCCAGGCGCGCGAAGTGGTGGCGGTGGAGGGCGTGCAGGCCATGGTCGAGCGCGCCGCCGCCAACGCCGACGGCAACAATGTGCATAACGCTCGGTTTTTTCAGGCCGATTTATCGCAGCCTTTGGCGGGCGCCGGATGGGTCGCCGAGGGCTTTTCTGCGGTACTCTTGGATCCACCGCGCGACGGGGCATTCGAGGTGGTGCAAGGCATCGCCCGGCTCGGTGCGAAGCGGCTGGTCTATGTATCGTGCAACCCGGCCACGCTGGCGCGAGACGCGCAGGTGCTGGTCGGGCAGGGGTACCGGTTAAAAAGGGCCGGGATTCTCGACATGTTTCCTCAGACGGCGCATGTCGAGGCCATGGCGTTATTCGAAGTGGGCTAGCCGGGCTGGCCCTCTTGGTGCGGCCTTCAAGGAGTGAGGGGCGCACAGGTGATAGCCAGTGCACCCGCGTGGTGCGCTGTATGGAAAGGTAAAACAAAGATGGTACAGGTGAGAGTGCACCAGCCGGTCAACCACGACGGCAGTATCAATCTCGAAGCATGGCTCGATCATGTGGTGAGCGTCGATTCGCAGCTCGATCGCCCGGGGCTGAAAGAGGCCTGCGAGTTCGCCCATGAGGTCGAGAAAAAAGGCAATCCAGCCAAGCATTCCTGGGCCGACGGCACCTCCAGTTTCCAGGCTGGGTTGGAGATCGCCGAAATCCTCGCCGACCTCAAGCTCGACCAGGATTCGCTGGTCGCCGCGGTGATCTACCGCTCGGTGCGCGAAGGCAAGGTGACCCTGGCTGAAGTCGGTCAGCGCTTTGGCCCGGTGGTGTCCAAGCTGATCGACGGCGTGCTGCGTATGGCGGCCATCAGTGCCAGCCTCAGCCCGCGCCAGTCGTTGGTACTTGGTTCCCAGGCGCAGGTCGAAAACCTGCGCAAGATGCTGGTGGCCATGGTCGACGACGTGCGCGTGGCGCTGATCAAGCTCGCCGAACGTACCTGTGCCATTCGTGCGGTCAAGGGCGCCGACGACGAGAAGCGCCTGCGCGTGGCACGTGAGGTGTTCGACATCTATGCGCCGCTGGCGCACCGGCTGGGCATCGGTCATATCAAGTGGGAACTCGAGGACCTGTCGTTCCGCTACCTTGAGCCCGACCAGTACAAGCAGATCGCCAAGCTGCTGCACGAGCGCCGGCTGGACCGCGAGCGCTTCATCAGCGACGTGATGAACCAGCTTCAGAACGAGCTGCTGGCCACCGGCGTCAACGCCGACATCAGTGGCCGGGCGAAACACATCTATTCGATCTGGCGCAAGATGCAGCGCAAGGGCCTGGAATTCAGCCAGATCTACGACGTGCGCGCAGTGCGCGTGTTGGTGCCGGAAGTGCGCGACTGCTACACCGCGCTGGGCATCGTGCACACCCTGTGGCGGCACATCCCCAAGGAGTTCGACGACTACATCGCCAACCCCAAGGAAAACGGCTACCGCTCCCTGCACACCGCAGTGATTGGCCCCGAGGGCAAGGTGCTGGAGGTGCAGATCCGCACCCACGCCATGCACGAGGAAGCCGAGCTGGGCGTGTGCGCGCACTGGCGCTATAAGGGCACCGACGTCAAGCCCAGCTCCAACCACTACGAAGAGAAGATCTCCTGGCTGCGCCAGGTGCTGGAGTGGCACGAGGAACTGGGCGACATCGGCGGCCTGGCCGAACAGCTGCGTGTCGATATCGAGCCGGACCGGGTCTACGTGTTCACCCCTGACGGTCACGCCATCGACCTGCCCAAGGGCGCCACGCCGCTGGACTTCGCCTACCGGGTGCACACCGAGATCGGCCACAACTGCCGGGGCGCCAAGATCAACGGCCGCATCGTGCCGTTGAACTACAGCCTGCAGACCGGCGAGCAGGTGGAGATCATCACCAGCAAGCACGGCAGCCCGAGCCGCGACTGGCTGAACTCCAACCTGGGCTACGTGACCACCTCGCGGGCCCGGGCCAAGATCGTCCACTGGTTCAAGCTGCAGGCCCGCGACCAGAACGTGGCCGCCGGCAAGACCCTGATCGAGCGCGAACTGAGCCGATTGGGCCTGCCCCAGGTGGACTTCGAACGCCTGGCGGAAAAGGCCAACGTCAAGACTGCCGAGGACATGTTCGCCGCCCTTGGCGCCGGCGACCTGCGCCTGGCGCACATGGTCAACGCCGCCCAGCAACTGCTCGAACCCGAGCGCCTGGAACCGGTCGAGCTGATTCCGCGCCAGGCCCGGGGCATACGCGCGGGCAAGCGCAGCGACATCCAGATCCAGGGCGTCGGCAACCTGCTCACGCAGATGGCCGGGTGCTGCCAGCCGCTACCGGGCGATGCCATTGTCGGCTATATCACCCAGGGCCGTGGCGTGAGCATCCACCGCCAGGATTGTGCCTCGGTGCTGCAGCTGGCGGGCAAGGAGCCGGAGCGTATGATCCAGGTCAGCTGGGGGCCGATCCCGGTGCAGACCTACCCGGTCGACATCGTCATCCGTGCCTACGACCGCCCGGGGCTGTTGCGCGACGTGTCGCAGGTGCTGCTCAACGAGAAGATCAACGTATTGGCGGTCAACACCCGCTCGAACAAGGAAGACAACACCGCGCTGATGTCACTGACCATCGAGATCCCCGGCCTGGATGCCCTCGGACGTCTGCTGGGGCGGATCTCGCAGTTGCCCAACATCATCGAGACGCGGCGTAATCGCACCCCTTGAGAAACGGGGCCGCTGTGCGGCCCATCGCCGGCAAGCCGGCTCCCACAGGATCGAGCTGTACCCTGTGGGAGCCGGCTTGCCGGTGATCGAGGGCGAAGCCCTCGCCTAGGAACAGACTTGATATGACCTACACCCTTGAAGACCTGCTGCACCTCATGGCCCGCCTGCGTGACCCGCAATATGGCTGCCCCTGGGACCTCAAGCAGGACTACGCCAGTATCGTCCCGCACACCCTCGAGGAAGCCTACGAAGTCGCCGACACTATCGAACGCGGCGACTTCGAGCACCTGCAGGGCGAGCTCGGCGATCTGCTGTTCCAAGTGGTCTATTACAGCCAGCTGGCCCGTGAAGAAGGGCGCTTCGAGTTCGACGGCGTCGTCGATTCGATCACCCGCAAGCTGATCCGTCGCCACCCCCATGTGTTCCCCACCGGCGAGCTGTACGCGCCGCTGGAGACCCCGGCGTTGAGCGAGGCGCAGATCAAGTCGCGCTGGGAGGAGATCAAGGCCGAGGAGCGCGCCGAAAAAAGCGAGCCCGAGCAGTTGTCGCTGCTCGACGATGTGCCCGCGGCCTTGCCCGCGCTGTCCCGCGCCGCCAAACTGCAGAAGCGCGCCGCCACGGTCGGCTTCGACTGGCCCGAGGCGCTGCCGGTGCTGGACAAGGTCCGCGAGGAGCTCGACGAAGTGCTGCAGGCCATGGCCGATGGCGACAGCGACGCGCTGGAGGACGAGCTGGGCGACCTGCTGTTCGCCACCGTCAACCTGGCCCGGCACCTCAAGCACGACCCGGAAAATGCCTTGCGCCGCGCCAACCGCAAGTTCGAGCGGCGCTTCCGATTCATCGAACAGGCATTGCGCGCGCAGGGCCTGAACATCCAAGATCGTACCCTCGACGAGCTGGACGCCCTGTGGGGCGAGGCCAAGCGTCAGGAAAAGAACCTGCCCAGCTGCGGCTGAGCCGATGCATAAGTGAGTAGAACACCCATGAGCCTTTCCCTTCGCGACCAATTGCTCAAAGCCGGCCTGGTCAACCAGAAACAGGTCTCGCAGACCAACAAAGCCGAGAAGAAACAGAAACGCCTGGAACACAAGGGCCAGGTGGAGGTGGACGACAGCCAGAAACGCCTGGCCAAGGAAGCCATGGCCGAGAAGGCCAAGAAGGACCAGGAGCTGAACCGTCAGGTCCAGGAGAAGGCCGAGCAGAAGGCCTGTGCCGCGCAGATCAAGCAACTGATCGAGGCGACCCGTCTGCCCAAGCTGACCACCGAGGACTACTACAACTTCGTCGATGACAAGAAGGTCAAGCGCATCGCCGTCAACGCCCTGATGCGCAGCAAGCTGAGCAATGGCGCGTTGGCCATCGTCGCCCATGGTGGTGGCTACGAAGTGATCCCGCGCGAGGCGGCGGTGAAGATCCAGGAGCGTGACCCCAACCGTATCCTGCTGCTCAACACCCATGTCGAGGAAGCGGACGAGGACGATCCGTACGCAGCCTACAAGATCCCAGACGATCTGATGTGGTAAGCACGAAAAACCCCGCCTTGGCGGGGTTTTTCGTTGCAGGGCCGGGTCACTGCGCCGGGCGTTGGCGCTCGAGGTATTCAAGCTCCATGCGGTACTGGTGAGCCTGTTGCTCGTCATGGAACATGCCGACCAATTGGCCTTGCTGATGCACGTCCCAGATCCGCAGGCCAGCGGCTTGGCCTTCGTGGGACATTTTCGATTCGTCGCGTTCGGTTACCTGGACTGTCATCGTCAAACTCCACTGCTTGGGTTGGCTGCGGCACTGTGTCGCAGGACTCCTTTATAGAATTTGTTAGCAGGCTAAGTAAATAAAACAGCGATGAAACAAGTTTCATCAAGGGCAACGCATCCCTGTGGGAGCGGTGTGCGGCAAAAAAGAAACCCCGCACAAGGCGGGGCTTCGGGCGTTGCAGGCAGCGGTATCAGTTACCCTTGACCGCCTTGCCATCGACCGTGCCATCCTGCAGCACGATCACGTACTCCTTGCCGTCGGTCTCAACCTGTCGCAGCTGCACCAGCAGGTAGTCCCAGTCCTTGGCGAACCACAGCTCGGTGATGCGCTTGCTCTGGCTCGGGTCGCGCACGCGTTCGACCTTGATCGCGTCGACCTGGCCAGTCTTGGTGGTCACTTTCTCGGTGCCCAGCACGCGGAAGTCGTAGGTGTCGATCTCGTCACCGTCGACCACCTGGTAGGTCATGCTCTTCTTGCCGGCGGCCACGTCATGCTGCAGGGCCAGCTGGTAGGACGACTTGTCCAGCACGCCGCGGTTGAGCGGCAGGTTGATGGCATCGCCACGGTCGCTGCCGGTGATCTTCTTGCTGGCCCAGTCGAAGTTCAGGTCGACCTTCTTTGCCTTGCCCAGGCCGCCACGTTCGAAGTGATACTGCTGCGGCAGCAGGGTGTCGTTGTCGAACTTGAGGGTGCTTTGCTCCGTCAGGCTGGCGATCATCATCGAAGCCTTGAAGTTCAGGCTCCAGGTGCCGTTGGCGTTCTTTTCCAGGCTGCGCGCGGCGGTGCCGCTCATCGGCAGCTGTTTCCAGTCGGCGGTGTAGCTGGCCGCGAAAGGCTTCAGATCAGCTGCCTGGAGGGGCAGGGCGAGCACGGCGAGAGCCAAGAGCAGGGCGCGACGCATAAATTCTCCTAGGATCGAATCAAGTGACCGCTGGCCGCCAGCGGCTGGCCATCCAGTAATGCACCCTGTCCGCCCAGACGCAAGCGTCCTTCGGCGAACCAGCGCACCGCCAGCGGGTAGATCTGGTGTTCCTGCAGGTGCACGCGCTGGGCGAGCGTCTGCGCGGTGTCATCCGTTGCCACGGGCACCACAGCCTGTACGACCAGAGGCCCGCCATCGAGTTCCTCGGTGACGAAGTGCACGCTGCAGCCATGCTCGACGTCGCCCGCCTCCAGCGCGCGCTGGTGGGTGTGCAGGCCTTTGTACCTGGGCAACAGTGACGGGTGGATGTTCAGCAGGCGGCCCTGGTAGTGGCGCACGAAATCGCCACTGAGGATGCGCATGAAACCGGCCAGCACCACCAGGTCGGGCTGGAAGCCGTCGATCAGCGCCATCAGCGCCGCGTCGAAGGCTTCGCGCCCGTCGAACCCGGTGTGCGACAACACGGCGGTTTCGATGCCGGCGGCCTTGGCACGTTCCAGGCCGTAAGCATCGGCACGGTTCGAGATGACCGCGCGGATGCGTGCCGGGCTGTCGCTGGCGTTGTTGCTGTCGATCAGTGCCTGCAGGTTGCTGCCGGAGCCCGACAGCAACACGACTACATTGCAGGGCATCAGTGTGCCTTGAGGTTCTGCAGCTCGACCTGGGCGGCGCCTTCGGCGGCCACGTCGATACGGCCAATCACCCACGGTTGCTCGCCTTCGGCGCGCAGCACGTTGAGGGCATTGTCGACCTGGTCCTGAGCCACGCAGATGACCATGCCCACGCCGCAGTTCAGCACGCGGTGCATTTCATGCTCGTCGACGTTGCCTTTTTCCTGCAGGAAGTCGAACACCGCCGGACGTTGCCAGCTGGCCACGTCGACCACGGCCTGGGCACCCTTTGGCAGTACGCGCGGGATGTTGTCCAGCAGGCCGCCACCGGTGATGTGGGCCATTGCCTTGACAGCGCCGGTCTGCTTGATCAGTTGCAGCAGCGGCTTGACGTAGATGCGGGTAGGCGCCATCAGCAGGTCGGCCAGCGGCTTGCCGTCGAGCTGGGTGTTGTCGATGTCGGTGCCGGAAACCTCGAGGATCTTGCGGATCAGCGAGTAGCCATTGGAGTGCGGGCCGGAGGATGGCAGCGCGATCAGGGCGTCGCCGGTGACCACTTTCGAGCCGTCGATGATCTCGGACTTTTCCACCACGCCGACGCAGAAGCCGGCCAGGTCGTAGTCTTCGCCTTCGTACATGCCAGGCATCTCGGCGGTTTCACCACCGACCAGCGAGCAGCCGGCCAGTTCGCAACCGGCGCCGATGCCGGTGACCACGGTGGCGGCCACGTCGACGTTGAGCTTGCCGGTGGCGTAGTAGTCGAGGAAGAACAGCGGCTCGGCGCCGCATACAACCAGGTCGTTGACGCACATGGCGACCAGGTCCTGGCCGATGCTGTCGTGCTTGTTCAGGTTCAGCGCCAGGCGCAGCTTGGTGCCGACGCCGTCGGTGCCGGAGACCAGCACCGGCTGCTTGTAGCCGGCCGGGATCTCGCAGAGGGCGCCGAAGCCGCCCAGGCCACCCATGACTTCAGGACGTGCGGTGCGCTTGGCGACGCCCTTGATGCGTTCGACCAGTGCTTCGCCGGCGTCGATGTCTACACCGGCGTCTTTGTAGCTCAGGGAGGGTTGCTTGCTCATTGATCCAGGCCTTTAGGAGGGAGGGATTCAGAAAAACGACCGGGACGGCCAAGGCCGGTTTCAGAAACGGCGGCTGCCTGTACGTCACTGGTCTGCGAAGGCGCGCGATTTTATCAGGGTTGCCCCAAGGCGGCCATCCTCAGGCCGACGGGCAGGCGGGAAATCTGGGCAAAAAACCGTGTTTCACCCCCTGTGACTGGTTGGCGCGCCGGTGCCTGTATAAGGTATAGGCATGGCGACCCACGCAACGGGCCGGCAACGCGGAGTATTTGCCGTGGTTGCGCGGTCACAGCCGACAGGCAAGGGCGTGTCGCCCCAAGGTCATCTGGACAGGAATCCTCAATGCGTCTTCTCAATTTCCTCGCTGGCGCCTGCCTGGTTGTGGCCGGCACCGTCGCCCAGGCCGAAACCATCTCTGGCTTGTATCAGGTGCGCGAGCCTGTCGAAGGGCAGGGCAGCGAAGCCCGCGCCCAGGCGACCGGCAAGGCCCTGGATACCCTGGTGCTGCGCCTGACCGGCGATCCCAAGGCGGTGCAGAACCCGGCATTGGCCGCGCTGCGCAAGGACCCGCAGCAGATCATCAACCAGGTCGGCACCGAAGCCGGGCCGCCGGAGTCGGTGCTGGTCGAATTCGACCCCGGCAGCACCGAGCGCGCCCTGCGCCAAGCTGGCCTGGCGCTGTGGGGCAGCAACCGGCCGTCGATTCTTGGCTGGTGGCTGAATGACAGCGTCGAGGGCAGTAGCCTGGTCGGCGATGGCCAAGCTGTCGCCGAACCCCTGCGCCGGGCCGCCCAGCACCGCGGCCTGCCGTTGCGCCTGCCGTTGGCCGACCTGCAGGAACAACTGGTGGCCAATGCCAAGCTGCTCGAAGGCAACGACCCGGCGCCGCTGCGCGAGGCCTCCGAGCGCTATGGCGCCGATGCGCTGCTGGCGGTGCACGCCCATGAAGCCGACGGCAAGTGGCAGGGCAAGTGGCAGTTGTGGCTGGGCGACCAGCGCGAGCAGGGCAGCGCCGAGGGCGCCGACCAGGCGGCCCTGGCCGATGCCGTGCTGCTGGCGGTGAGCAACCGCCTGGCGCCGCGTTACGTCACCCGTCCCGGCGCCAGCAGCGAGCTAGAGGTGCAGGTCCAGGGCATGAACCTGCAACGCTACGCCGAGCTCAGCCGAGTCCTGGAGCCCTATGGCGCGCGCCTGCAGATGGCCGATGGCGGCACCCTGACCTACCGCGTCAGCGGCAATCGTGAGCAACTGCGCGCGCAGTTAAGTCTGGCCAAGCTCCAGGAACTGCCTGCCGAGCCCGTGCCCGCGACACCTGCGCCAAACACGCAGGACCCGGCCGGCGCCACGCCGCCGGCCACCGCCGCCAAGCCGTTCGACGGCTTGCGTTTTCGCTGGTAAGGAGTGGCTGAATGACTGACCTGCGTCGCTGGATCTGGCTGGGCGCGGCTTTTGTGATTGCCGTGCTGCTGTACTTCCTGCACAACATTCTCTCGCCGTTCCTGGTGGGCATCCTGCTGGCCTACCTGGCCGACCCGCTGGTCGACCGCCTGGAACGGTTCGGCCTGTCGCGCACCTGGGGCGTGGTGGTGGTGTTCAGCCTGTTCACCCTGATATTCCTGGCCCTGCTGCTGGTGCTGGTGCCGATGCTGGCCAAGCAGTTGCTACGCCTGTACGAACTGGCGCCGCAGATGCTCGACTGGCTGCAGCATGTGGCGCTGCCCTGGGTGCAGAGCCGCCTGGGCCTGGCCGATGGGTTCTGGAAATTCGACAAGATCAAGGCCGCCATCGGCGAGCACATGGGCCAGACCACCGACATCGTCGGGGTGCTGCTGTCCCAGGCCACTGCTTCGAGCCTGGCGTTGATTGGCTGGCTGGCCAACCTGGTGCTGATCCCGGTGGTGGGCTTCTACCTGCTGCGCGACTGGGACCTGATGATAGCCAAGCTGCGCAGCCTGCTGCCACGTCAA
The DNA here is from genome assembly GCF_057480955.1 of Pseudomonas sp. P65(2024). NCBI lineage: Bacteria > Pseudomonadati > Pseudomonadota > Gammaproteobacteria > Pseudomonadales > Pseudomonadaceae > Pseudomonas > Pseudomonas sp. P65(2024). The sequence continues at coordinate 139,105 of NZ_JBLIYX010000010.1, read as the reverse complement.
CGCGAACCGCAGGTAGTGGGACTGGCCGGCGAGTGCCACGAGGTGCTGGGGGCGTTCGTGCGCGGGCAGTTGCTGGTGATGCTGGCGCTGGGCGTCATCTATTCCACCGGCCTGATGCTGGTGGGCCTGGAGCTGGGCCTGCTGATCGGCATGCTCGCGGGGTTGGCGGCGATCGTGCCGTACATGGGCTTCATCATCGGCATCGGTGCGGCGCTGGTCGCCGGGTTGTTCCAGTTCGGCGGCGAGCTCTACCCGATGCTGGGCATCGTCGCGGTGTTCATGGTTGGGCAGGCGCTTGAAGGCATGGTGCTGACACCGCTGCTGGTGGGCGACCGCATCGGCCTGCACCCGGTGGCGGTGATCTTCGCGATCCTGGCCGGCGGCGAGCTGTTCGGCTTTACCGGCGTGTTGCTGGCGTTGCCGGTGGCGGCGGTGATCATGGTGCTGCTGCGGCATGTGCATGACCTGTACAAGGAATCGGACATGTATGCCGGGGAGATCGACCCCGACCTATGATCAATCGCGGGGCAAGCCCGCTCCCACGCTACCCTGGCAGAGGCTATAACGTGGGGGCGGGCTTGCCCCGCGATGCTTGTGAAACAGTGCAACTACTTGATTTTACTTGCGCTATTCCCCTCGCCGATTGTGCCGTCCGCGCTGCGGGTATAGACTTTGCACACTGTTCATCAAAGGCCCCCTGTGGTCCCCGCGACCGCCCGCGAGCATGAAACCGATCCAGTTGCCCCTGGGTGTGCGTCTGCGCGACGACGCCACCTTCATCAACTACTACCCCGGCGCCAATGCCGCGGCACTGGGCTATGTCGAGCGGCTGTGCGAAGCCGACGCCGGCTGGACCGAAAGCCTCATCTACCTGTGGGGCAAGCAGGGCGTGGGCCGCACCCACCTGTTGCAGGCCGCCACCCAGCGTTTCCAGCAGTTGGGCCAACCCGCTGTCTACCTGCCCCTGGCGCAACTGCTTGATCGCGGCGTCGAACTGCTCGACTACCTCGAACAGTACGAGCTGGTGTGCATCGACGACCTGCATGTGATTGCCGGCAAGGCGGACTGGGAAGAGGCGATGTTTCACCTGTTCAACCGCCTGCGCGACAGCGGCCGGCGCCTGCTGCTGGCGGCGTCCAGTTCGCCACGGGAACTGCCGATCAAACTGGCCGACCTCAAGTCGCGGCTGACCCTGGCGCTGATCTTCCAGATGCGTGGGATGTCCGATGAGGACAAGCTGCGCGCCCTGCAACTGCGTGCCTCGCGCCGTGGCCTGCACTTGACCGACGAGGTCGGCCACTTCATCCTCACCCGCGGTACGCGCAGCATGAGCGCGTTGTTCGACCTCCTCGAACGCCTCGACCAGGCCTCCCTGCAGGCCCAGCGCAAGCTGACCATCCCGTTCCTCAAGGAAACCCTCGGCTGGTAGCCCTGAGAACACGGTGCCAGAGCATCAAAACGGAAAAGTCACATCTTTTTCGATAAAATTTGCAAATGGGTCCGATAGAAGGCATAGTTTCCCCCTTCTAAAGGACTACAGACACGGTCGTGCCCATGCTGAAGCGCTTCGCACCCCTCGTGCCACTTGCACTTGTCACCCTTCTTTACGGCTGTGCCTCCACCGGCCCGGTCGCACCCTCGCAGGACCACCGCGTGGCCGCCGAGCAATCGGTCAAGGCCAAGGCTTCCGCCTCTTCCGTATTCACCGAGGAAGAGCTGGCCAGCGAAGACGACCTCGACGCCTTCTCCAGCAACGGCAAGCCATACCAGCTGCCTGTGCTGGCCGACAGCATTCTCGAACGCGGCATGGCCCTGATCGGCACCCGCTACCGCTTCGGCGGCACCTCCGAGAAGTCCGGCTTCGACTGCAGCGGTTTCATCGGCTACCTGTTCCGCGAAGAGGCGGGCATGAACCTGCCGCGCTCGACCCGCGAGATGATCAACGTCGACGCGCCCAAGGTCGCCCGTAACAAGCTCAAGCCCGGCGACCTGCTGTTCTTCAGCACCAACGGCCGTGGCCGCGTGAGCCATGCCGGCATCTACCTGGGTGACAACCAGTTCATCCACTCCAGCAGCCGCCGCAGCGGTGGTGTGCGTATCGACAGCCTGGGCGATCGCTATTGGAGCAAGACCTTCATCGAGGCCAAACGCGCGCTCGCCATGGCGCCGACCACGATCTCGCGCAATTGATTTGATATCAAAATGCTGTAACCTCGCACGGCGGCGTAGCTGAAAAGCTCGCCGCCGTGCGCATTTACAGAAAGCGTCTAATCTAAATTCTCAACTCTTTTTACCTTCGGCCGTGGCCGTCGGATTTTCGACAGGACGTTCGCATCATGGCGATGTTGGCGCGCTTCGCATTCTTTTCCCTGGTGGCCCTGCTTGCGGCCTGCTCCAGCCGTGCACCTGCGCCGGCGCCCACGCCCAAACAGCCGATGGTGTTCAATCAGGCGCCTTCGTCGCCTGCGGCCGACGATGTATTGTTTCGCGCCATCGGCCTGGTGGGCACACCGTATCGCTGGGGTGGCAATACACCGGATGCCGGGTTCGATTGCAGCGGCCTGATCGGCTATGTCTACCGTGATGCGGCGGGTATCAGTCTGCCACGCTCGACTCGCGAGATGATCGTCATGCGCGCGCCAAATGTGGATATCAATTCGCTGCAGTCGGGTGATCTGGTGTTCTTTGCCACCAGCGGCGGGTCGCAGGTCAGCCATGCCGGCATCTACGTCGGTGAAGGGCGCTTCGTGCATGCACCGTCGACGGGCGGCACCGTGCGCCTGGACTACCTGTCCAACAGCTACTGGGCCAAGGCCTACCTCCAGGCCAAACGGGTGCTGCCGCCGGGGCATCTGGCGCAGAATCCCTGATACCTACCGGCGCGGGCAGGGTATGAACTTGGTCCAGTATTGCCTGGCTGGCATCAAGCCTGTTTGAGCAGAAGCGCCACTCCGGGATAGTACTGCCCCAGTTCGTTGTGCAGCTTGCGGTAGGCATACGGGAAGTACCAGGCAAGCGCACAGGCCGTGTGCTTCTGCAGATCGTCCACCAGGTCCTGCAGTTCCTCGGGGCTGGCATGCTGGCCGGCCTTCCACGGTGTGACGAACAGTGCCCCAGCCTTGAGTTGGCTGCCATAGGCGATCGGCTTGGCCAGGGCGGCGGTTTCCTGCAGGGCCGCTGTCAGGTCGAGGCGAGCGATGCGCGGCCAGCGCTGGCCAGCGTGCAGGTACAGCGACTCCTCGGCGCTGCTGATCGACAGGTCGCAGCGCCCGTCGCGCTCGCCCTCGTCGCGCTGTTTCTTGCTCATGTGCCGTTCCAGCGCCACCAACTCACCCTGCCAGGCTGCAGCGGCGAGCAGGCCGACGTTGCTGGCTGTGCCGTGCCAGTAGGGCGCCTCGTTGTCGCCCTGCAACTGGTTGAAGCGGTCGATGCAGTCGACCCAGCGCTCGAGGGCCGGGCGCAGGAACTCCAGGCGCGGGTTGTTGATCATCAGGCCTTGCATGCTGCGCTCTCCTTGTCATTGTGATCCGGGTTGGCCGGGTGATGGCTATGTGATATCACTGCTCTGAGTGTGGCACAAGCTGGTGAATCGGCCATTGATCCAGGCCAGATCGGCCCTCGCTCGATTGACGCTCCCGGTGCAACCCTCTAACCTTCGCGGCGTGCTTCAGGTGCCCCGCGAGCTGCGGTTCGGCAGGGTGAAACTGGGAAGCCGGTGGGCGCCAGTAGGCGCGAGTCCGGCGCTGCCCCCGCAACGGTAGATGAGTCGACGGCTACGCAAGGCCACTGGATGTCCATGTCCGGGAAGGCGCGTAGCCAGGGCCTGCGCCCGCTCATGAGCCCGGAGACCGGCCTGTCACTGCCAAACGGCATCACGGAGGGTGATGCGCGGTGCGATGTGGCCCTTGCCATGCCTCCTGCGCGCTCCTCGTCTGCCTGCCTTTTACCTGTCGCCGCCGCTGCGACAGCCTGCGGAGACCCCTGATGAGCGAATCCATCGAACGCGACGAACGTCACCTGGCGCGCATGCAGCGCAAGAAGGCGATCATCGACGAGCGCATCGCCAATTCCCCCAATGAATGCGGCCTGCTGCTGGTGCTGACCGGCAACGGCAAGGGCAAGAGCAGCTCGGCCTTCGGCATGCTTGCCCGCGCCCTTGGCCATGGCATGCAGTGCGGCGTGGTGCAGTTCATCAAAGGCCGCAACAGCACCGGCGAGGAGCTGTTTTTCCGCCGATTTCCCGAGCAGGTGCGTTATCACGTGATGGGCGAGGGTTTTACCTGGGAAACCCAGGACCGCCAGCGCGACATCGCCGCTGCCGAGGCCGCCTGGGCGGTGTCGCGGCAGTTGCTGCAGGACCCCTCTATCCAGTTCGTCGTGCTCGATGAGCTGAACATCGCCCTCAAGCACGGCTACCTGGACCTCGACCAGGTGCTATCGGATATCCAGGCGCGTCCGCCGATGCAGCATGTGATCGTCACGGGGCGCGCTGCCAAGCCGGAGATGATCGAACTGGCCGACACCGTCACCGAGATGGGCATGCTCAAGCACGCCTTCCAGGCCGGTATCCGCGCGCAGAAGGGCGTTGAACTGTGAGTGAGTCGCGCCAGTGTCCCGCCGTGCTGATCGCGGCCCCGGCCTCGGGCCAGGGCAAGACCACGGTCACTGCCGCCCTGGCCCGCCTGCACCGCAACCTCGGGCGCACGGTGCGGGTGTTCAAGTGCGGGCCTGACTTTCTCGACCCGATGATCCTCGAGCGCGCCAGCGGTGCGCCGGTCTACCAGCTCGACCTGTGGATGATCGGCGCCGAGGAGAGTCGCCGCCTGTTGTGGGAAGCGGCGGGCGAGGCCGACCTGATCCTGATCGAGGGCGTGATGGGCCTGTTCGACGGCACGCCGTCGAGCGCCGACCTGGCGCGCCACTTCGGCGTGCCGGTGTTGGCGGTGATCGACGGCACGGCCATGGCCCAGACCTTTGGTGCCTTGGCTCTAGGCCTGGCGCGCTACCAGCCCGACCTGCCGTTCGCCGGGGTGCTGGCCAACCGGGTCGGCAGCCTGCGTCATGCGCAACTGCTCGAAGGCAGCCTGACCGAAGGCCTGCGCTGGTACGGCGGGTTGTCCCGCGAGCGCGGCATCGAGCTGCCCAGCCGTCACCTTGGCCTGGTCCAGGCCAGCGAGTTGAACGACCTGGATGCACGCCTGGATGCCGCCGCCGAAGCCCTGGGCGCCAGTTGCGATGCCGCGCTGCCGCCACCGGTCCGTTTTGCCGAGCCTGAGCCTGTGAATGTGACTGCGTCGCTGGCCGGGGCGCGCATCGGTGTGGCCCGTGATGAGGCCTTCGCCTTCACCTATGGCGCCAATCTTGACCTGCTGCGTGGCCTCGGTGCGCACCTGGAATTCTTCTCGCCGGTGCATGACCGCGAGCTACCCGTGGTGGACAGTCTCTACCTGCCCGGCGGCTACCCCGAACTGCATCACCAGGCGCTGGCCGCCAACGCGCCGATGCTGGAAGCGATCCGCGCCCATCATGCCGCCGGCAAGCCGTTGCTGGCCGAGTGCGGCGGCATGCTCTACCTGCTCGACGCGCTGACCGACGTGGCGGGCGAGCGCGCCACGCTGCTGGGCTTGCTGCCGGGCGAGGCGACCATGCAGAAGCGCCTGGCGGCCCTGGCCCTGCAGGCGGTCGAACTACCCGAAGGCACCCTGCGAGGCCACACCTACCACCACTCGCTGACCAGCACGGAGCTTGCGCCGATCGCCCGCGGCCAGAGCCCCAACGGCGGTCGGGGCAACGAGGCGGTCTATCGTCTGGGGCGTCTGACCGCCTCCTACGTGCACTTCTACTTCCCCTCCAACCCCGACGCGGCGGCGGCGCTGCTGCGACCATGAGCCGACACGCCTACAGCGAAGCCGAACGCCAGGCCATCTACCGGGCCATTGGCGAACGCCGCGACATGCGCCATTTTGCCGGGGGCGAGGTGGCCCCCGAGTTGCTCGGACGCCTGCTCGCCGCCGCCCACCAGGCGCCCAGCGTAGGCCTGATGCAGCCGTGGCGGTTCATCCGTATCAGCCAGCGTGCCTTGCGCGAGCGGATCCAGGCGCTGGTGGAGCAGGAGCGGGTGCGCACCGCCGAGGCCCTGGGCGAGCGCTCCGATGAATTCATGAAGCTCAAGGTCGAAGGCATCAACGACTGCGCCGAAGTGCTGGTGGCCGCGTTGATGGACAAGCGCGAGGCGCATGTCTTCGGCCGCCGCACCCTGCCCGAGATGGACTTGGCCTCGCTGGCCTGCGCCATCCAGAACCTGTGGCTGGCGGCACGCGCCGAAGGGTTGGGCATGGGCTGGGTATCGCTGTTCGACCCCGAGGCCCTGGCCGAACTGCTGGGCATGCCCGCGGGCGCCAAGCCCATGGCGGTGCTGTGCCTGGGGCCGGTGACAGAGTTCTATCCGGCGCCGATGCTGGTGCTGGAAGACTGGGCCGAACAGCGGCCCTTGAGCGAGATGCTGTACGAGAACCATTGGGGAGAGCGTCCATGAGCGTGGCCTTGCTGACCGTGGCGGGCGTGGCCCTGGATGCGCTGCTGGGCGAGCCGCGCCGGCGTCATCCGCTGGTGGGCTTCGGCAACTTCGCCTCGCGCCTGGAGCAACGTTTCAACGCCGGTGGGCGCGGCTGGCGCAGCCATGGCGTCACCGCGTGGTTCCTGGCGGTGGTGCCGCTGACCCTGCTGGCGCTGATCCTGTCCTGGCTGCCGTACATCGGCTGGCTGGTGGATGTGCTGGCGCTGTACTGCGCCCTGGGCCTGCGCAGCCTGGGCGAGCATGTGCTGCCGGTGGCCCAGGCCTTGCGCCAGGGGGACCTGGCCGAGGCGCGGCGGCGTGTCGGTTACCTGGTCAGCCGCGAAACCCGCGAGCTGGACGAGCCCGCCGTGGCCCGGGCGGCCACCGAGTCGGTGTTGGAAAACGGCAGCGACGCGGTGTTTGCCGCGCTGTTCTGGTTTGTCGTGGCCGGTGCGCCGGGGGTGGTGCTGTACCGCCTGAGCAATACCCTGGATGCCATGTGGGGCTATCGCAACGAGCGCTTCGAACGCTTTGGCTGGTGCGCGGCGCGCATCGACGATGGGCTGAACTATATTCCCGCCAGGCTGGTGGCGCTGACCTATGCGCTGCTGGGCAAGACCCGCCTGGCCCTGGCCTGCTGGCGCAACCAGGCGCCGCTGTGGGATAGCCCCAACGCCGGCCCGGTGATGGCCGCGGGTGCCGGCGCGCTGGGCGTGGAGCTGGGCGGCCCGGCGGTGTATCACGGCGAGCTGCATGAACGACCGCGCCTGGGTGAAGGGCCGATGGCCGACGCCCAGGCCATCGAGCGCGGCTGGAGCCTGGTGCAGCGCGGCGTGTGGTTGTGGGTGCTGTTGATCTGCGTGGGAGCCTATCTGAATGCTTGAACACGGTGGCCGCCTGCTGCGGGCGGTGAAACAGTACGCCATTCCACGGGAGCAGTGGCTCGACCTGTCCAGCGGTATCGCGCCATGGTCCTATCCGATACCGCCGATTCCGCTGGAGGCCTGGGCCCGTCTGCCGGAGACCGAAGACGGCCTGGAGACGGCGGCGCGAAAGTACTATGGCGCGCAGCCGTTGCTGGCGGTGGCCGGCTCCCAGGCGGCGATCCAGGCCTTGCCGCACCTGCGCCCGAGCGGGCGGGTCGGGGTCCTGTCGCCGTGCTATGCCGAGCATCCGCATGCCTGGGCACGGGCAGGGCACACGTTGGTCGAACTGGACGAGACCGAGGTCGAGGACGTGCTCGACAGTCTTGACGTCCTGGTGCTGGTCAACCCCAACAATCCCACCGGCCGTCGGGTAACCCGCGAACGCCTGCTGGCCTGGCATGCGCGTCTGGCCGAGCGCGGTGGCTGGCTGCTGGTGGACGAAGCCTTCATGGACAATACGCCCGAACACAGCGTGGTCGAGCAGGCCGGGCAACCTGGCCTGATCGTGTTGCGCTCGTTCGGCAAGTTCTTCGGCCTGGCCGGTGTGCGGTTGGGCTTCGTCGTCGCCCAGGCGGATGTGCTGCGACGTCTGGCCGAGGCACTCGGGCCCTGGGCCGTCAGCGGCCCGACCCGAGTGCTGGGGCAGGCCTGTTTCGCCGACGACGCGGCGCACCTGGCGCAGATTGCCCGTTGCGCCCAGGCCAGCCAGCGCCTGGCCTCGTTGCTCGACGGCGCGGGCCTGCCACCCAGTGGCGGCTGCGACCTGTTCCAGTACGTGCGTGATGAGCGCGCCGCGCACCTGCATGACTTTCTCGCCCGCCGCGGCATTCTGGTGCGCCTGTTCGATCAGCCGCCCGCGCTGCGTTTCGGCCTGCCCGCCACGGCCGCTGACGAACAACGCCTGGCCCAGGCCCTGGCGGACTATCAGAAGGAATCGGCATGACCACCCTCATGGTGCAAGGCACCACCTCCGATGCCGGCAAGAGCACGCTGGTGACCGCCCTGTGCCGCTGGCTGCTGCGCCAGGGCATCGCCGTGGTGCCGTTCAAGCCGCAGAACATGGCGCTCAACAGCGCCGTGACCGCCGACGGTGGCGAGATCGGCCGCGCCCAGGCGGTGCAGGCCCAGGCCTGCCGGCTGGCGCCGCACACCGACATGAACCCGGTGCTGCTCAAGCCCAACAGCGACACCGGCGCCCAGGTGATCGTCCATGGCCGCGCGGTGACCAGCATGAACGCCGTCGCCTACCACGACTACAAGGCCATCGCCATGCAGGCGGTGCTGGCGTCCCACGAGCGCCTGAGCGAAGCCTACCCGGTGGTGATGGTCGAAGGCGCCGGCTCCCCGGCGGAGATCAACCTGCGTGCCGGCGACATCGCCAACATGGGCTTCGCCGAGGCGGTCGACTGCCCGGTGATCCTGGTGGCCGACATCAACCGCGGCGGCGTGTTCGCCCACCTGGTCGGCACCCTGGAACTGCTGTCGGCGAGCGAGCAGGCGCGGGTCAAGGGCTTTGTCATCAACCGTTTCCGTGGCGACATTGCCTTGCTGCAACCGGGCCTGGACTGGCTGGAGCAGCGCACCGGCAAGCCGGTGCTGGGCGTGTTGCCCTATGTCACCGACCTGCACCTGGAGGCCGAGGACGGGATCGATACCCGCCAGGGGGCGAAGGGCGAGCGCGTGCTCAAGGTGATCGTCCCGGTGCTGCCGCGAATCAGCAACCACACCGACTTCGACCCGCTACGCCTGCATCCGCAGGTGGACCTGCAGTTCATCGGCCCGGGCCAGCCGATCCCAGCCGCCGACCTGATCATCCTGCCCGGCTCCAAGAGCGTGCGCGGCGACCTGGCGCAACTGCGCGAGCGTGGCTGGGATACCGCCATCGCCCGGCACCTGCGCTACGGCGGCAAGCTCATCGGCATCTGCGGTGGCCTGCAGATGCTCGGCGAGCAGGTGCATGATCCACTGGGCCTGGAAGGGCCCGCCGGCTCCAGTGCGGGCCTCGGCCTGCTGGCCTACAGCACCGTGCTGGAGGCCGAGAAGCAGCTGCGCAACGTGGCCGGCACGCTCGATCTCGAGCAGGTTCCGGTGTCGGGTTACGAGATCCATGCCGGGGTTACCCACGGTCCGGCGCTGGAGCGTCCGGCGGTGCTACTGGCCGATGGCCGCGCCGACGGGGCCATCAGCGCCGACGGGCAGATCCTCGCCACCTACCTGCATGGCCTGTTCGAGGGCAGCCAGTCGTGCGCCGCGCTGCTGCGCTGGGCGGGTCTGGCCGATGTGCAGGCCATCGACTACGAGGCCCTGCGCGAACGCGATATCGAACGCCTGGCCGACCTGGTCGAGCAGCACCTGGACACCGCGCGCCTGCGCCAACTGTGTGGAGTCGTCTGACATGCGCAGCCTGATCCTCGGCGGCGCCCGTTCGGGCAAGAGCCGCCTGGCCGAGCAACTGGCCGAGACCAGCGGCCTGCCGGTGACCTATATCGCCACCAGCCAGCCGCTGGATGGCGAGATGAATGAACGGGTGCGTCTGCACCGCGAGCGCCGTCCGGCCCATTGGGGGCTGGTGGAGGAACCCCTGGCGCTGGCTGATGTGCTGTACGCCGAAGCCGCCGAAGGGCGCTGCCTGCTGGTGGACTGCCTGACCCTGTGGCTGACCAATCTGCTGATGCTCGAGGATGACCTGCGCCTGGCGCAGGAGCGCGATGCGCTGCTCGATTGCCTGGAACAGCTGCCGGGCACCCTTGTCCTGGTCAGCAACGAAACCGGCCTGGGCGTGGTGCCCATGGGCGAACTGACCCGTCGCTACGTCGACCTGGCGGGCACGCTGCACCAGGCCGTGGCCGAGCGCTGCCAACGCGTGGTGCTGACTGTCGCTGGTCTCCCTCTCATGCTCAAAGGACCTGCCCTATGACCCAGATGTGGTGGCGTGACGCCTGCCAACCCCTCGACACCGCCGCCATGGACCAGGCCCGCGCTCGTCAGCAGCAGCTGACCAAACCGGCCGGCTCCCTCGGCCAACTCGAAGGCCTGGCGATACGCCTGGCCGGCCTGCAAGGGCGCGAGCGTCCCAGCCTGGAGCGGATCGCCATCACGATCTTCGCCGGCGACCATGGCGTGGTGGAGGAGGGCATCTCTGCCTACCCGCAGGCGGTGACCGGACAGATGCTGCGCAATTTCGTCGGCGGTGGCGCGGCGATCAGCGTGCTGGCGCGCCAGCTGGACGCAGACCTTGAGGTGGTCGACCTCGGTACCATCGACCCGACGCTGCAACTGCCCGGTGTCCATCACCTGAGTCTTGGGCCTGGCACGGCCAACTTCGCCTGTCAGCCGGCGATGAGCGATGCGCAACTGGCTGCGGCGCTGCAGGCCGGACGCGACAGCGCCCTGCGCGCACTCGACAACGGCGCTCAGCTGTTCATCGGCGGGGAAATGGGCATCGGCAACACCACCGCGGCGGCGGCGCTGGCCAGCACGTTGCTGGGCTGCCCGGCGCGTGAGCTGAGCGGCCCGGGCACCGGCCTGGACAGCGCCGGCGTGCGGCACAAGGCCGAAGTGATCGAGCGCGCCCTGGTGCTGCACGGTCTGCGCGCCGACCAGCCGTTGCAGGCGCTGGCCTGTGTCGGCGGCTTCGAGATCGCCGCGCTGGCCGGCGCCTACTTGGCGTGCGCCCAGCATGGCGTGGCGGTACTGGTCGATGGTTTCATCTGCAGTGTCGCCGCCCTGGTGGCGGTACGCCTCAATCCACAGTGCCGCCCCTGGCTGCTGTTCGCCCACCAGGGCGCCGAGCCGGGGCACAAGGCCTTGCTGGCGGCCCTGGAAGCCGAGCCGCTGCTGACCCTGGGCTTGCGCCTGGGCGAGGGCAGCGGTGCGGCGCTGGCGGTGCCGCTGATCCGCCTGGCCTGCGCGCTGCATGGGCAAATGGCGACCTTCGCCGAGGCGGCGGTGGCGGATCGCCCGGCATGATCCTCGACCTGCTGCGCCACGGCGAGACGGAAAAAGGGGGTGGCTTGCGCGGCAGCCTCGACGACGCCTTGACCGAGACTGGCTGGGCGCAGATGCGCCAGGCCGTCACCGACGTCGGCCCCTGGGACGTGCTGGTCAGTTCGCCGCTGCAGCGCTGCGCGGCGTTCGCCGATGAGCTGGGCGCGCGCCTGAACCTGCCGGTGCTGCGCGAGGCTGGTGTGCGCGAGCTGCACTTCGGTGAGTGGGAAGGGCAAAGCGCTGCGCAGATCATGCAGGTCGACGCCGATGCCCTGGGGCAGTTCTGGAATGATCCGTATACCTTCACCCCGCCGGGCGGCGAACCGGTGCTGGCCTTTGCCGAACGGGTGCTGGCGGCGGTCGAGGGTTTGCGCCGTGTGCATGCAGGCAAGCGCGTGCTGCTGGTCACCCATGGTGGGGTGATGCGTCTTCTCCTGGCACGGGCACGTGGCTTGCCGCGTGAGCAATTGCTGCAGGTCGAGGTCGGGCACGGCGCGCTGGTGCGACTGATGCTGGATCACGACGGGCAAATGCGCGAGGTGGGTTGAGATGCTGCCGTTCTGGATCGCCCTGCAGTTCCTCAGTAGCTTGCCGGTCCGCTTGCCGGGCATGCCGGAGCCCCGCGAGATGGGGCGCTCGCTGCTGTGCTATCCGCTGGTGGGGCTGCTGTTTGGCCTGTTGCTGTCGCTGGCCAGCCATCTGCTGCAAGGCACTGCGGCGCCCTTGCACGCGGCCTTGTTGCTGGCGCTGTGGGTGCTGCTCAGCGGCGGGCTGCACCTGGACGGCCTGGCCGACAGCGCTGATGCGTGGCTGGGGGGCTTCGGTGATCGCGAGCGCACCTTGCAGATCATGAAGGACCCGCGTAGCGGGCCGATTGCCGTGGTCACGCTGGTGCTGGTATTGCTGCTGAAGTTCTGCGCCCTCTGGGTGCTGGTCGAGCGGGGCGCTGACGGCCTGTTGGTGTTGGCTCCGGTGGTGGGGCGGGCGGCGATGCTCGGGTTGTTTCTCGGCACGCCCTACGTGCGCGCGGGCGGGCTGGGCGCGGCCTTGGCCGAACACCTGCCCCGGCGCGGTGCGGGCTGGGTATTGCTGGGCTGTACGCTGGTCGGCCTGGCGCTGGGAGGCTGGGCGGTGGTGTGGCCGCTGCTGGCGGCGTTGCTCGTATTCGTGTGGCTGCGTCTGCTGATGTGCCGTCGGTTGGGGGGAACCACAGGGGATACGGCTGGGGCGTTGCTGGAACTGCTGGAGCTGACGGTGGTGGTTACCCTGGCGCTGTTAGTCTAGCAGCCCTTGGGTTTGTGTCGCTTCCACAGGGGGCAGGATGTGCCCTGCATGGATCTCGGAAACCAATTCCACGTATTGCGCTTATCCTCGTTCGCTCCTCAAAACCACCAGGAGCCCCTGCCATGCACCCCTGGATGCTCGCCAGTCTGCTGGCCACCAGCAACTGCATTGGGCCTTCTACAGCTTCCGTGAGGACAGTTGGGATGGCATGGATTACGAGCTGGGTTCGGCCAAGGTGCCGTGGCGCTATTGGCAAGCCATCGAGAACGCCGCGCCGGACCCCTTGCCGCGCAAGGCCACGGCTGAGTTCGAGCCGATCCGCCAGCGCCTGCTACCCAAACCGACACCGTGAAATTTCTTGCAACATCCATAATGCGGGTATATACACGTATCCATGCTGACCAGTGAATGCATCTGTACCCATTTGCGTCGCGCCGCCCGTGGGGTGAGCCGACATTACGACGAGGCCCTTGCCGGCTTCGGCATCAATGTCGCCCAGTTTTCCCTGCTGCGCCAGGTGCAGCGCCTCGACCGCCCCAGCATCACCTGCCTGGCCGAGGCCATGGGCCTGGAGCGCAGTACCTTGGGCCGCAATCTCAAGGTGCTCGAGGCCGACGGCCTGGTGCGTCTTGCCGACGGCGACGACCAGCGCAATCGCGTGGTGCTGCTGAGCGAAGCGGGCAGGGCGTGCCTGGACGCCGCCTACCCGGCTTGGCAGCAGGCCCAGAGGCAGTTGGTGGAACGGCTGGGCGAAAGCCAGCGTGACGAGTTGGTGCGCTTGCTGGAGCAGCTTGCCTGAACGACTACGATAGAAAGCGGGTATATACCCGCATAAACCTTGCGATGGGCTGGAGACAACGACAATGACTTCCCTTTGGCGGAGCAGCGGTTGGGTACTTCTGGGGGCGGCGCTGATCCTGGCGCTGTCGCTGGGGGTGCGACATGGTTTCGGCCTGTTCCTGGCGCCGATGAGCGCCGAGTTCGGCTGGGGCCGTGAGGTGTTCGCCTTCGCCATCGCCTTGCAGAACCTGATCTGGGGCCTGGCCCAGCCGTTTACCGGCGCCCTGGCCGACCGCCTGGGCGCGGCCAAGGTGGTGGTGATCGGCGGCATCCTCTACACCGCTGGCCTGGTGATGATGGGCATGGCCGACTCGGCCTGGTCGCTGTCGCTGAGCGCCGGCCTGCTGATCGGCATCGGCCTGTCCGGCACCTCGTTCTCGGTGATCCTTGGGGTGGTCGGGCGCGCCGTGCCGCCGGAAAAGCGCAGCATGGCCATGGGTATCGCCAGCGCCGCCGGCTCCTTTGGCCAGTTCGCCATGCTTCCCGGCACCTTGGGCCTTATCCAGTGGCTGGGTTGGTCGGCGGCCTTGCTGGTGCTGGGCCTGATGGTGGCGTTGATCGTGCCGTTCGTAGGCCTGTTGCGTGATAACCCGCTGCCTAGCCATGGCGCCGAACAGAGCCTTGGCCAGGCGCTGCGCGAAGCTTGCTCGCACTCCGGCTTCTGGTTGCTGGCGCTAGGCTTCTTCGTCTGCGGCTTCCAGGTGGTGTTCATCGGCGTGCACCTGCCGGCCTACCTGGTCGACCAGCACTTGCCGGCGATAACCGGCACCACCGTGCTGGCGCTGGTCGGCCTGTTCAATATCGTCGGCACCTATACCGCCGGCTGGCTCGGCGGGCGCATGTCCAAGCCGCGCCTGCTGACCGGCTTGTACCTGCTGCGCGCCGTGGTCATCGTGCTGTTCCTCTGGGCGCCGGTGACCCAGTTCAGTGCCTACCTGTTCGGTATTGCCATGGGCCTGCTGTGGCTGTCCACGGTGCCGCTGACCAACGGCACCGTTGCCACGCTGTTCGGCGTGCGCAACCTGTCGATGCTCGGCGGTATCGTGTTCCTGTTCCACCAGCTGGGCGCGTTCCTCGGCGGCTGGCTGGGTGGGGTGGTCTATGACCAGACCGGCAGCTATGACCTGGTGTGGCAGATCTCGATCCTGCTCAGCCTGCTGGCCGCGGCCCTTAACTGGCCGGTGCGCGAGCGCCCGGTCGCCCGCCTGCAGGCCCAGACCGCGTGAACGGCCTGCTCGGGCGTGGCTTGCTGCTGATCGCCGCGATACTGGTGCTGGCGCTGGTGTGGTGGGGCTGGCACAAGGGCGGGCTGGCGTTGATGCAGTTGGGCATGAGCCTGTGTTAAGCGCTACCCTGCACAATCAAGGAATCATGTGCAGGAGACCGCTATCATGCATGCCCGCTGGCTAACCCTCCCTTTGCTGGCCCTGGCCGCAGCCACTTCGAGCTGGGCAGCCGATTGTCCGGCGTTGCTCCAGGGCAGCCTGCCGGAGCTGCGCGGCAAGGAGCAGATCGACCTGTGCCAGCGTTTCGCCGGCAAGCCGCTGGTGGTGATCAACACCGCCAGCTACTGCGGCTTCGCCCCGCAGTTCGAAGGCCTCGAAGCTACCTATAAGGACTACCGCGAACAGGGCCTGGAAATGCTCGGCGTGCCGTCCAACGACTTCAAGCAGGAAGACGCCGACAGCGACAAGACCGCCAAGGTCTGCTATGCCAACTACGGCGTGACCTTCACCATGACCAAGGCCCAGCCGGTGCGCGGCAAGGACGCGATCCCGCTGTTCGTCGAGCTGGCCCGGCAGAGCAGCGCGCCGAAGTGGAACTTCTACAAGTATGTGGTGGACCGCAAGGGCAAGGTGATCGGCAACTTTTCCAGCCTGACCAAGCCTGATGATCCGGCGTTCAGGGCGGCGATCGACAAGGCGATTGCTTCGCAGCCTTGAGGACCATGAGCGGCCTATCCGAACTGGTATATAGGCCAGTTTCGGCAGGAGGATGTTGATGGCTTCACTGAGCCAGTAATTGCCCGGATACGCGCCTGCTGGTTAGCCAACTGGTGAAGCTGCAATTATTTTTGCCCAGCTACGAAGTGACATTGTCTAGCTAGTAGATAAGCGCCTCGCTTACTCGGGGTGCACAGTCAGCGCAACCAGTCGAATGACTACTGGTCGCACCATCAATACACAGAAGAACGCTACGGGCATCGCCAGCTGGTACGCCTTGAGTACGTTGTGCAGGTAGTCGGCAGCGACCCCGCCATTGGCGGCGGTAATCACGAAGCACATCAACAATGCCATGATCGCTGACATGTAGAACGCGAACACATAGGGTGTGGCGCCTGCGCGCAATTTGCGACGATTCCGGATCGAGGACAATTCGTTCATGGGGGCCTCTGTTCGAATGAATGAGCGTGCAGGTTAACAAGGGCTGTACGCGACGCTGTAGACGCTGTTCACTGAGTTCTTTATAAAGAGAAACTTACGAATCAGCCAGGCATCCCATGGACCTGCTCAACGCCATCCGCAGTTTCATCAAGGTCGTCGAAGCCGGCAGCATTGCCGGCGGTGCTCGCAATCTGGGTCTCAGCCCCGCAGCCGTTAGCCAGAACCTGGCGCGGCTGGAGACGCATCTGCAGGTGCGCTTGCTGACCCGCACCACTCGCAGCATGGCCCTGACGCCGCCCGGCAGCCTGTACTACGAGCGCGTACGGCATATCGAGCGTGATCTTGCCCAGGCCGAGCTTGCGGTCACCACGCCGGACAGCGAGCCTCAGGGGCGCTTGTGCATTGCCTCGACATCGGCCTTCGGACGGCACGTGCTGGCGCCGCTCATCCCGGCATTTAGCGCCCGGTATCCGCTGCTTTCGATAGAGTTGGTGATGGCTGATCGCAAGGTCAATCACGCCCGCGAAGACGTGGATGTGAGCCTGCGCATCACGCCGCAGCTGGAAGACCACTTGTTGGCTAGGCATATAGCCCGTATTCCTTTCATCTGCTGCGCAGCACCCGGCTACCTGGCCAGGGCCGGTTTGCCGGCCACACCAGAGGCTTTGCACGATCACAGTTGTTTAGTGTTCCGCTACCCGGTGGATGGCCGATTCCTGCCCTGGGGATTCATGCGTGACGGTATGCGCTTCGAGGCCCGCTTCGGTCGGGTGCTGATCAGTGATGATATCGACGCATTAACCCAGATGGCGCTGAATGATGGTGGTATTACCCGCCTGGCCGAGTTCGTCGTGCGCCCGCACCTGGATGCCGGCCGGCTGGTGCCGCTGTTTGAATTCGGCGACAGCGGGCAGGCCTATGCCCAGACCGAGCCGATGGATATATACCTGTGCCTGGCTGACCGCTTTGCAATGACGACCAAGGTGCGAGTGTTCATGGAATACCTGCAGCAGTGCCTGGGCCAGCAGTGGTGCGCACAGGCATGAAAAAACCGCCACGAGGGCGGTTCTTCATGCTGCGACAGTGACTCAGAAGCGGTAGGTCAGCGAAGCACCAACGCCGTGAGCGCTGTTTTCGTACTTGGCCTGGTAGCTGCCCTTGAGGCCAGCCTCGGTCAGGCTATGCGGCTGGTTGTTGACCTTGGTGTCTTCTTCCCACAGGTACGAGTAGGCCACGTCGATGGTCATGTCGTCGGTCGGGCTCCAGCCGGCACCGATGCTGAAGATCTTGCGATCGCCAGTCGGGATGCGCGGGGAGCGGTTGGTGTTGTTGGTCGGCGACTGGTCAACCGAGAAACCAGTACGCAGGACCCACTCCTTGTTCACCTTGTAGGAGGCGCCGATGGCGTGAGCCCAGGTGTCGTGCCAATTCTGTTCCTCGGTGATGGTCGCGAACTGCCCGGCAGGGCCTGCCGGTACTTCATTGTTGACTGTGATGTTCTCCAGGCGGCTCCAGCGGGTCCAGGTGCTGCCTGCGTACAGGGTCCACTTGTCGTCCAGTTCGTGGGTTACCGAGAAGTCCACCGACTCGGGGGTCTTGATCTTCAGGGTGGCATCGAACTTGTTGCCGTCCAGGCCGAGCAACGGGTAGCTGACCTTGGTCTTGCCTTCGAGCTTGTAGTCGACCATCGAGTGGTAGGTCAGGCCGACACGGGTGCGGTCGGTGGCTTGTACCAGAATACCGATGTTGTAGCCGACGGCGGTGTCGTCGCCCTTGATTTTCACCTCGCCATCGGCCGGACGCAGCGGCGAGATACTGGCCAGGTTCGAGCCCAGTTCGCCCTTGATGCGGTTGATGGTCGGGCCGAAGCCGATCGAGACCTTGTCGTTGAACGCATAGCTCACGGTCGGCTGGAAGGTCACGACCTCGACATGGCTCTTCTTGCCCCAGTAGCGCGCGGCATCGTCGCTACCATAGTCGGTGACCAGGCCGAACGGTACGTAGACGCCGAAACCGACGCTCCAGTGGTCATCGATGGACTTGACGTAGTAACCCATCGGCACGCCGACCACGGGCACCATGTCACCGTCCATTTCCCCCCCTTTGTTACTGCCGCGTCCGGAAATATCGGACTTGGCGATGACCGCAGCACCACCAACGGTCATCTGGTCGCGCTTCAGGCGGGACATGCCCGCCGGGTTGCCATACACGGTGCTGGCATCTTCGGCAGAAGAAGAACGACCCGCGAAACCTGTCCCCATGCCGCTGACGCTCTGTTCGTTAAGGGCAAAGCCGCTGGCGAACAATTGGCTGGAAGCGAGGGCAACGGCAATGCCGAGAGAGGTTTTGAGCATAACTTTTTTCATTATTAGAAAACTCCTTGGGATCTCCGGGGCGAAAAGCTACCAACAAATGCCGCGCTGCGCCATAGGCTGAAACGCAGGAGATAGAGCGGTTTTGTAGGACAATCCGACCAAAATTCCGTTTTTTTGGGTGTAGGACGCGTTGGCTCAGGAGGCTGGGGTGAGCATTGGCTCGATACAGTGGTGCCAGGCGTGGGTGAAGTCCCGCAGGCGCCCTTGGGGCTGGAAGGTCTGCCGCCAAATCCGTGCCAGGCCCAGCAGATCGTCGGCCGCCGGCAAGGGCAGGGCTTGCTCTTCGATCAGCATCCAGGCGATGGCGGTGGCGTAGCGCAGGTTGACGGTGAGTTCGAGGTGCGGGCCGCCGAGGAAGGCGTGCTGGCTGGCCAGGCCGCGCACCAGGCTGGCCAGTTCGGGGTCGCGGGCAAGGTATTCGTCCCACAGGCAACGGTGACGATTCCCACCGATCCGGTAAAGCCCATGGCCACGTCGGTCATGCAGGGCGGCCCCCAGCGCAGACTGGCTCGCGGCAACGCCCAGTAACAAAGCTTCGGCGCTGTCGCTGTGGCGACCCAGGTAGATCAGGGTCGGCCGAATCACATATCGACTCAACTCGTTCGCAGCGATGCCCATGATGCCCTCTGCTGAAAAGGGCCGACGGGCGCTGGAGCTTGGCAGCTGGTGAGTGGTCAGGCCCGCCGGAAGCGGCAGATGCCGCTCGAGTTGAAGTGTAGTGTGATAACAGTGGTGTAAAAGGCTGTTTTTAAATCGATTGCAGCCCGAAGGCGCAGGGCATATGCCCATTGGCGATTAGGCCAATTACCTTCAGGCTGGGTTTTGCATGGCGTATTCATGGCGTGAATTACCCGCCATTCATTCATGCGGTCAGCGACTGGCGGGTGCGCTCGATCACCGCTTGCAGCGGTTCTGCCCGGTTGTACTGCTCCGGATAGAGGCGCTCGCTGTGGCAGGCGATGCCATGCTCGTCGACCAGGGTGAAGCTGAAGCTGCCCTTGCGTGGTGCAACGATGAGGCACTTCAATGGGGCGAAGGCCTGGGAAAGGGTGCCGAAGGCAACCTGGATTTGTTGATGGTTACTCATATTGTTGGATGTTCCTGCGTAAGACACGGTGTTTGATCCGTGCACAATAGAAACGTTCCAGTGACGTCTTTATTAAGGAGACGCAGAACCTGACTGGAACAGGGCAGCCAGAGGGGCGCATGCAATAAGTGGGCGCTGGGCTGACTGGTAGGTACGACAGAAGGCAGGCAGCACACCGACACCAGGGTTCTGGGCGTCGGGGAAGATCCTGATCAATCTGAAACGTGATTCGTGCTGGGCAAGGTTTGCCGAGTGAATCATCGAATGGGCCGGTCCCGATGGGGCAGTGCTTGCTCGTTACCGAGCACTTGGGCTGCAGGGACTGAGTGGCCAGAATGACTTCAGCTGGGTACTAACGGGGCGCAACCCTACACGAACTTTTCGGGGTTGGCAAGTTTTTGGCTTTTCTAGCGGTAAGCCGATAATTATGTCGTCAATCGCGCCTGGTGTGAAGAGGGTGAAATGTTCAGCCAACCACCCTCCTGTACTGATTCCGTGCACCGCGATGCCATTTGTTGGTGCGGTTGTACACACTCGGTTGAACAGTTGTAACCCTCTTGCAACGTCCTGTGGACGGCTCGCCAATGACTTGACTGGGGGCTTAAGTCAATGAAAAAAAACACTAATTTTTGCTGGTGAAAAAATCGTCAGTTTGACTGAAAGCCCCATTTAACAGGGGTTTGCGAGCTACCTCAAGGGGTTGTCCACCGAGTTATCCACAGGTTCTGTGGATTGTCCCGGGCGCTTGCTCTAGGACGGGCGTGCCAGCTGTTTCATCCATTGTCCGACAATCGGTGGGTAGTGGTGGCATCGGCATTTTCCTTGGGAAAACGTCAAGAAAAAATCGTGGAAAAAAATGGCGATCAGCCGAAAGTCGCCCAGGTCAGTCCACAAAAAAAGGAGTAGAGTGGCGCGCCTCTCGAATCACCCTTGCTGTAGGTCATGAAGCTTCGCGGTAAATACCTCGCCAGTCCTGATGCCTCGCCATCGCTGCCTTCCTCCAAGCGTTTTTCCCTGAAAGTGGCCCTGTGGCTGCTCGACAGCCCGCGCCTGGGGGATAAGCCCAGCGTCAAGCACCTGGCCGGGCGCATGCTCAAGCAGCCGGCGCGCCAGGGCGTGGTGGTGGCCCAGAGCCGCCTGGGGCAGATGCTCTGCCGCGACTGCGGCAATGCCCGCGACCGGCGCATCGGTCATGAACTGCTGCGCCAGGCGGCCCGCGCCGGTGATCGCCGGGCCCAACTGGAGTATGGCCGGTTGTGCCAGGCCCAGGAGCCGGAGCAGTCCCGCTATTGGCTGGAGCTGGCGGCGGGGCAGGGCTCGCAGGAGGCGCGGCGGTTGTTGCGCCAGTGGTTCGGTAGTTAACCGGAGCAGCTGTGTAAAACCATTTGTTGGGGGGCGCATGGCTGAGGTGCTCTCTTGCTGGGTACTGACCACCCAACCCTGTCACCAGGCTGATAAGCTGCGCAGCATTCGTCAATGTTCGATCGGGGTAGGCATGACAGTGGATCTGACCAGCATTTTGCTGGGCTTGGTGGCGGGCGCCGTGCCCTGCCTGGGCTGGGTCATGCAGGTTCAGCGCGGACAGGGGGCGCGCAAGGCCGAGCAGGCCTTGCTCGAAGAGCGCCTGAATGCCGCCCAGTTGACCCAGGCCGGCCTGCTGGCCCAGCTGGAGGCCAGTCGCGACGAGATCAGCGACCTCAGCGAGGCCAACACCATCAAGCAGACCCAGCTGGCCGCCCAGGGCAGGGAACTGGAGCTGCTGCAGATCGACCGCGACAACGCCCGTGATGCCGCCCATGCCTGGCACCTGGAGCGCGCCAACCGCGAGGCCGAGCTGCGCCGTCTCGAGGCCCAGGCTGCACGCCTGGAAGCCGAGCTGCGTGAACAGCAGGAGAGCCATCAGCAACGCCTCGAAGACCTGCAGGAAGCCCGCGACACCCTGCGCGCGCAGTTCGCCGACCTTGCCACCAAGATCTTCGACGAGCGCGAGCAACGCTTCGCCCAGACCAGCCAGCAGCACCTGGGCCAGTTGCTCGACCCGCTCAAGGAGCGTATCCAGGCGTTCGAGAAGCGCGTCGAGGAAAGCTACCAGCAGGAGGCCCGCGAGCGTTTCTCCCTGGGCAAGGAACTCGAGCGCCTGCAGCAGCTCAACCTGCGCCTGTCCGACGAGGCCACCAACCTTACCCAGGCGCTCAAGGGCCAGAAGACCCAGGGCAACTGGGGCGAACTGATCCTGGAGCGGGTGCTGGAGCACGCGGGCCTCGAAAAGGGCCGCGAATACCAGACCCAGGTCAGCCTGCGCAGCGCCGATGGCGAGCGCTTCCAGCCCGATGTGCTGATCATGCTGCCGGGCGACAAGCAGGTGGTGGTGGATGCCAAGGTCAGCCTGACGGCCTACCAGCAGTTCGTCGGCAACAACGACGAAGCCGCGCTCAAACAGCACGTACAGTCGCTGCGCAATCACGTCAAGGGCTTGTCCAGCAAGGATTACAGCCGCCTTGAGGGCTTGCACAGCCTCGACTTCGTGCTGCTGTTCGTGCCCATCGAGGCGGCTTTCTCGGCGGCGCTGCAGGCCGAGCCCAACCTGTTCCAGGAGGCCTTTGACCGACAGATCGTGATCGTCAGCCCGACCACCTTGCTCGCCACCCTGCGGGTGATCGACAGCCTGTGGAAGCAGGAACGCCAGGGGCAGAACGCCCGCGAGATCGCCGAGCGCGCCGGCTGGCTGTACGACAAGTTTGTGCTCTTCATTCAGGACCTGGACGAGCTCGGCGCACGCCTTGCCCAGGTGGACAAGGCCTACGCCGCAGCACGCAACAAGCTGTGCGAGGGGCGCGGCAACCTGGTCAGCCGCAGCGAGCAGCTCAAGCTGCTCGGCGCCCGGGCCAGCAAGAGCCTGCCGGCTGAGTTGATTGAGCGCGCCCTAAACGATGAGGCGCTTACTGAACCAGGCTCAGATGCCGATTGAGCAGGGCGCGCAGGGCTGCCGGCTTGACCGGCTTGGCCAGGTAGTCGAGGCCTGCGGCATGCACCAGGGCGATGGTCTCGTTGCGCCCGTCGGCGCTGATCACCACCCCGGGCACCGGCTCGCCCAGGCGTGTTCGTAGCCAGCCCATCAGCCCGGTACCGGTCTCGCCGTCATCCAGGTGGTAGTCCACCAGCGCCAGGTGCGGGCGCAGGCCCTTGCCGAGCAGGGCCTCGCATTCGGCCTGGTTGCGCGCGGTCCACACCTGACAACCCCAACGGCTGAGCAGGCTGTTCATGCCGATCAGGATGCTGTCCTCGTTGTCCACGCACAATACCTGCAGCCCGGCCAGCGGCTGCCCGGCCTGCTCCACGGGGGCGGGCGTCGCGGGCGCTGGGCTGTGGGCGATGGGCACGCTGACGCGGAACACGCTGCCCTTGCCCGGCCAGGAGCGTACCTCCAGCGGATGCCCGAGCACCCGGCACAGGCCGTCGGCGATCGCCAGGCCCAGGCCCAGGCCTTTCTCGGCGCGGGTCTGGTGGCTGTCCAGGCGCTTGAACTCCTGGAAGATCACCTGCAGCTTGTCGTCGGCGATGCCCGGGCCACGGTCCCACACCTCCAGCCACAGGCGTCCACTTTGTCGCCGCGCACCCAGCAGCAGCGGGCTCTTGCCGTAGCGCAGGGCGTTGGTGAGGAAGTTCTGCAGCACCCGGCGCAGCAGTTTCATGTCGCTGTCCACCCGCAGGCGGCTGCCGCGCAGGCGGAACTCCAGGCCCTTCTCGGCGGCCAGCACCTTGAACTCGGCGCCGAGGGTGTCAAACAGCTCGTTGAGGGCGAAGGGCTTGATGTCGGGGGTGACCTTGCCGTTCTCCAGTCGCGAGATATCGAGCAGGTCGCTGATCAGCTCCTCGGCCGAGCGCAGCGAGCTGTCCATGTGCTGCACCAGTTGCCGGGCCTCGTCGTTCATGGCCTCGGCTTGCTGCGACAGAGCGGCGGAGAACAGCCGGGCAGCGTTGAGCGGCTGCATCAGGTCGTGGCTGACGGCGGCGAGGAAGCGGGTCTTGGACTGGCTGACCGCCTCGGCGCGGCTCTTGGCCTCGGTCAACGCCTGGTTGAGCTGCGACAGCTCGTGGGTGCGCTCGGCGACGCGTTGCTCCAGGCCCTCGTTGGAGTCGCGCAGGGCCTGTTCGGCCTCGCGGAACGGGGTGATGTCGGTAAAGCTCATGACGAAGCCGCCGCCAGGCATCGGGTTGCCGATCAGCTCGATCACCCGGCCATTGGGGAACAGCCGCTCGGAGGAGTGGGCCCGGCCCTGGCGCATCCAGTGCAGGCGCCGCGCCACATGCACCTGGGCCTCGCCCGGCCCGCACAGACCGCGCTCGGCGTTGTAGCGGATGATGTCGGCGATCGGCCGGCCGACGCTGATCAACCCGTCGGGGTAGTTGAACAGCTCCAGGTAGCGGCGGTTCCAGGCCACCAGGCGCAGGTTCTGGTCGACCACGCTGATACCCTGATTGATGTTCTCGATGGCGCCCTGCAGCAGCGCGCGGTTGAACTGCAGCACCTCGCTGGCTTCGTCGGCGATGCGCACCACATCCTCAAGCTGCATGTCGCGGCCTTCGATGGCGGCCTTGACCACGGCGCGGGTCGAGGAGGTGCCGAGCACGCCGGCCAGCAGCCGTTCGGTGTGCTCGATCCAGTCACCATCGGCGTTCTGATTGGGGTTGAAGCCCTTGCCCTGGCGGTAGGCGAAGCGGATGAAGCTTTGCCGGGCGCGCTCCTCGCCGACGAAGCGCGCGGCGAGCTTGAGCAGGTCGTCGATCTGCACCGCCAGCAGGGGTTTGCTGGAGGGGCGGGCGCTGGTCTGCTGGCCGATGAAGCGCCCAGCCTGCCAGTGCTCGGAAACCCGTGTGCGGGACAGGATCGAAACCCAGGCGAACAGGGTGAAGTTGCCCGCCAGCGACAGCACCACGCCCTGGGTGAGCGGGGTGATCGGCAGGTTGAGCGGGTTGCCGTGCAGCCAGGCCAGCCCCGGGAACAGCTGCAGCGACCAGCCCAGGCTGTGGGCGGCGATCGGCAGCACCAGGGTGTAGAACCACAGGAAGATGCCGGCGGCCAGACCCGCGAACACGCCGCGGCGGTTGGCCTGCTTCCAGTACAGCGCGCCGAGCATCGCCGGGGTCAGCTGGGTCACCGCGGCGAAGGCGATCTGGCCGATGGTCGCCAGGCTCGCGGTGGAGCCAAGCAGCCGGTAGCTGACGTAGGCCAGCAGCAGGATGACGACGATGGTCACCCGGCGCACCGAGAGCATCCAGTGGCGGAACACCTCGAACGGCCGCTCGGCGTTGTTGCGCCGCAGCAGCCAGGGCAGCAGCATGTCGTTGGAGACCATGGTCGACAGCGCCACGGCCTCGACGATGACCATGCCGGTGGCCGCCGAGGCGCCGCCGATGAACGCCAGCAGAGCCAGGCTCGGGTGGGCCTCGGCCAGCGGCAGGCTGATCACGAACGAATCGGAAATCACCGTGCCCGGCAGTAGCATCTGCCCGGCCAGGGCGATGGGCACCACGAACAGCGCGGCCAGGGCCAGGTACAGCGGGAACACCCAGCGGGCCAGGCGCATGTCCTGGGGCTCGATGTTTTCCACCACGGTGACGTGGAACTGCCGGGGCAGGCAGATGATCGCCATCATCGCCACGGCGGTCTGCACCACCATCGACGGCCAGTTGATGGTCTCTTCCCAGTAGTCGCTCAGGTGCACCGACTGCCGCGCCTGGGTGAATAGGTCGTCGAAGCCGTCATACAGGTTGAACACCACGAAGACGCCCACGGCAAGGAAGGCCAGCAGCTTGACGAGCGATTCGAAGGCAATCGCCAGGACCATGCCGCGGTGGTGCTCGGTGACGTCCAGGCTACGGGTGCCGAAGACAATGGCGAACAGCGCCAGCACCAGCGATACCACCAGCGCGGTGTCCTGCACCCGGCTGCCGGTGGCATCGGCGTTGGCGCCGATCAACAGGTTCACCCCCAGCACGATGCCCTTGAGCTGCAGGGCGATGTACGGCAGCACCCCGACCAGGCAGATCAGTGCCACCACCACCGCCAGGGTCTGCGACTTGCCATAGCGGGCGGCGATGAAGTCGGCGATCGAGGTGATGTTCTGCTGCTTGCTGATCAGCACCATCTTCTGCAGTACCCAGGGGGCGAAGATCAGCAACAGCACCGGCCCCAGGTAGATGGGCAGGAACGCCCAGAGCTGCTCGGCGGCCTGGCCGACCGCGCCGAAGAAGGTCCAACTGGTGCAGTACACCGCCAGCGACAGGCTGTACACCCAGGCGCGCAGGCGCGGCGGCAACGGCGTGCTGCGGCGGTCGCCATAGAAGGCGATGGCGAACATGATGGCCATGTAGGCCAGGGCGACCACGGCGATCAGCCCGCTGGACAACGACATGCAAACTCCGGAGCAAAAAAGAAAACGCGGTCCCGATCAATCAGTCTGGCACGCAGGGCGCGGTTCGTCAGCGCCGACGATGGTCGCAGTGGCAGGACGTCGCAGGGCCCGCGATCGGCCGGTATTGCCAACTAAGGCTGGCGGGCGGTGCGTGTTCCCAGCCAGTAGAACACCGCCGCCAGCATCACCGACCCGATCAACAGATAGAACACCGTCACCGGCACCACATGCCCCAGTGCCAGGCCTACCAGGATCGGCCCGAGCCCAGCGCCCAGGTTGGAGAGGTTCTGCGCGCCATAATAAACCCCGCGCAGATGTTCCGGCGCAATCAGGTCGATGAACATGAACTCGGCCGGAATCACGATGATCTCGCCCAGGGTGAACACCAGCATGGCCAGGCACCACGCCGGCGCCGAAGCAGCCACGGAGAACCCCAGCAACCCGGCAGCGAACATGGCCATGCCAGCCATCAGCCAGGGCATCAGGTGCTGACGGGTGATGCGTCGGCCGATCAGGTATTGCAGGCCGATCACTCCCAGGGCATTGGTGGTTACCAGGTAGCCGGCCAGGCGCGCCACCTCGGCGGGATCGTTCAGGGTCACCACCAGGTACTGCGAAAGGTAGGCGGTGAACTGGCCGAACACCACGGCACTGAGCACGCCGCCCAGGGTGAAGCACACCAGGCGCCGGTCGCGCAGCATGCCCAGGGCGACCTGGGCGAAGCCCGCTGCCGGCCGGTCCTCGCGCAGGCTCAGCAAGCTGCGTTCGCCAAGGCGGTAATAGACCAGGCTCAGGCCGAGGCCGATCAGGGCCGAAACCACGAACGGCAGGTGGTCGTCCGCCTCGATCAGCAGCACCCCAAGCATCGGCCCCGCGGCCCAGGCGATGTTGTTGAAGGTGTACTTGATGGCGAATACTTCGCCGCGTCGGTTCTCTGCCAGCAAGGCGCAGAACCCGGCCTTGGCGGCAATGTCGACCACGGTCTGGGCCAGGTAGGCCACCACCAGGAAGCAGAAGAACAGCGCAGCCGAAGTGCTGGCCACGATGCCGACGAAGGCCAGGGCGAACACCGAGGTGCAGGCGACGATCAGCGTATGACTGCGCAGGGTGTCGACCAGGTGTCCGCCATAGAGGCTGAGCATTGATGCCAGGAGCATCGCGCCGCCGACCAGCAGGCCGGTCTGGCCGACCGACAGGCCCAGGTGCGTTGACAGGTACACCACCAGATAGGGCAGGGTGATCGCCCGGGCCATGGTCAAGGTGAAGGTGGTGAACAACAGCAGGCGAACCGCAGCGGGGTAGCCTTTAAGGGCGCGGAGCATCGACCGATCCTTGTCATTGTCAGCGGTCAAGCATATGCCAGGTGCCGGCCTGGCTGCTATATCTTTAAAATCGATAACAGATAGAGAAATTACCCGTTATATAGATATTCTTTGCAGGCATAAGATATCTCTACCTTACACAAGGCCAGGAGACACCTTATGCCATGCACCCAGACCCGCGCGCCTTCCTGGCGCCCGTTCAGCCAATTGGCCCACCCCCGCGAAGTGATCCGCCAGTTCACCCCCAACTGGTTCGCCGCGACCATGGGTACCGGCGTGCTGGCCCTGGCCTTTCATCAAGTCCAGGTGCCGGGGTTGGACAGCGTGGCCGAGGGCCTTTGGTGGCTGACCATCGGCCTGTTTACCCTGTTCTGCGTCCTGTACGGCGCCCGTTGGGTAATGTTCTTCGATGAGGCGCGGCGGATTTTCGCGCACTCCACCGTGTCGATGTTCTTCGGCACCATCCCCATGGGGCTGGCCACCATCCTCAACGGCGCCCTGGTGTTCGGCATGGCGCGCTGGGGTGAGGCCGTGGTGCCGTGGGTTGAAATGCTTTGGTGGCTGGACGTGGGCCTGGCGCTGCTGTGCGGCGTGGCCATTCCCTACCTGATGTTCACCCGTCAGGAGCACAGCATCGACCAGATGACCGCGGTGTGGTTGCTGCCGGTGGTGGCTGCTGAAGTCGCCGCCGCCAGCGGCGGGCTGCTGGCGCCGCACCTGGTGGATATGCACCGGCATTTCCTGGTGGTAATCACCAGCTATGTGATGTGGGCGGTGTCGTTGCCGGTAGCGTTCAGCATCCTCACCATCCTGATGCTGCGCATGGCCCTGCATAAACTGCCGCCGGCGAACATGGCCGCTTCCAGTTGGCTGGCGCTAGGCCCGATCGGTACCGGTGCTTTGGGCATGCTGGTGCTCGGCGGCGATGCCCCTGCAGTGTTCGCCGCCAATGGCCTTGGCGGCCTCGGCGAGGTGGCACACGGGTTGGGCCTGGTGGCCGGCATCGTGCTGTGGGGCGCGGGGTTGTGGTGGTTGCTGACAGCGGTGCTGATCACCTTGCGCTACATGCGCCAGGGCATGCCGTTCAACCTGGGCTGGTGGGGGTTCACCTTCCCGCTGGGGGTGTACTGCCTGGCCACGTTGAAACTGGCTGCCTGGCTGGAGTTGGGCTTCTTCACTGTGTTCGGCCAGGTGCTGGTGGTGGCGCTGGCGCTGCTCTGGCTGCTGGTGGCCAGCCGGACCCTGCGCGGGGCCTGGCGCGGCGAGCTGTTTGTGTCGCCATGCATCGCGCAGTCTTGAGGGTGATCCAGTAGGGGCGGCTTGCCCGCTCCTACAAGTTCCTTGTGCCTATGGACATTCCCGTGCAGATTTGTGGCTTAT
This sequence comes from Pseudomonas sp. P65(2024), assembly GCF_057480955.1. Classification (NCBI taxonomy): domain Bacteria; kingdom Pseudomonadati; phylum Pseudomonadota; class Gammaproteobacteria; order Pseudomonadales; family Pseudomonadaceae; genus Pseudomonas; species Pseudomonas sp. P65(2024). Next base: position 110,548 of record NZ_JBLIYX010000010.1, on the reverse strand, counting down.
CACGCTGTACGTGCCTCCAATGACAAAGCCCAACCAGGTACAAGGACGATGAGTCACCCCTCGCAATTCACCCTGCTCGGCAAACGGCGCTTCCTGCCGTTCTTCATTACCCAGTCGCTGGGCGCCTTCAACGACAACCTGTTCAAGCAGTCGCTGATCCTGGCGATCCTCTACAAGCTGAGCCTGGAAGGCGACCGCTCGATCTGGGTCAACCTCTGCGCCTTGCTGTTCATCCTGCCGTTCTTCCTGTTCTCCGCGCTGGCCGGGCAGTTCGGCGAGAAGTTCGCCAAGGACCGGTTGATCCGCGCGATCAAGCTGGCCGAGATCGTCATCATGGCCATCGGCGCGACCGGTTTCGTCACCCATCATCTGGAGTTGATGCTGGTGGCGCTGTTCGCCATGGGCACCCACTCGGCGCTGTTCGGCCCGGTGAAGTACTCGATCCTGCCCCAGGCCCTGCGCGAGGAGGAACTGGTGGGCGGCAACGGCCTGGTGGAGATGGGCACTTTCCTGGCGATCCTGGCCGGGACCATCGGCGCCGGGATGCTGATGTCCTCCAGCCAGTACGCGGTGCTGGCCGCCGCCGGGGTGGTGGGCACTGCGGTGCTGGGCTACCTGGCCAGTCGCTGGATCCCCCGCGCCGCCGCCGCCGCGCCGCAGATGAAGCTGGACTGGAACATCTTCAAGCAGTCCTGGCTGACCCTGCGCCTGGGCCTTGGCCAGACCCCGGCGGTGTCGCGCTCGATTGTCGGCAACTCGTGGTTCTGGTTCGTCGGTGCCATCTACCTCACGCAGATCCCGGCCTACGCCAAGGACTGGCTGCACGGCGACGAGACCGTGGTGACTCTGGTGCTAACCCTGTTCTCGGTGGGCATCGCCGTCGGTTCGCTGCTGTGCGAGCGCCTGAGCGGACGCAAGGTGGAGATCGGCCTGGTGCCGTTCGGCTCGTTCGGCCTGACCCTGTTCGGCCTGCTCTGGTGGTGGCATTCGGGGGATGTGCCGGTCGGCGTCGTGCCCCATGACTGGCTGGCGTTGCTGGGCATGGGCCAGGCCTGGTGGATCATGCTGTCGATCGTTGGCCTGGGCATCTTCGGCGGCTTCTACATCGTGCCACTGTACGCGCTGATCCAGGCACGCACGCCGGAAGACCAGCGGGCCCGGGTGATTGCCGCCAACAACATCCTCAACGCGCTGTTCATGGTGGTGTCGGCGATCATCACCATCGTCCTGCTGAGCCTGGCCAAGCTGAGCATCCCGCAGCTGTTCCTGGTGGTGTCTTTGCTCAATATCGCGGTCAACGCCTACATCTTCCGCATCGTGCCGGAATTCACCATGCGCTTCCTGATCTGGCTGCTCAGCCACTCGATGTACCGGGTCGAGCACCGCGAGCTGCAGCGCATTCCCGATGAGGGCGCGGCGCTGCTGGTGTGCAACCATGTGTCGTTCGTCGATGCGCTGTTGATCGGTGGGGCGATCCGCCGGCCGATCCGTTTCGTCATGTACTACAAGATCTACAATTTGCCGGTGCTCAATTTCGTGTTCCGCACCGCTGGCGCCATCCCCATCGCCGGGCGTGGCGAGGACGAGGCCACCTACGAGCGTGCCTTCGCCCGTATCGCCCAGTACCTGGCCGACGGCGAGCTGGTGTGTATCTTCCCCGAAGGCAAGCTGAGTTCGGACGGTGAGATCGATGTGTTCAAGGGCGGGGTGAACCGCATCCTGCAGGAGACGCCGGTGCCGGTGATTCCGCTGGCGTTGCAGGGGCTGTGGGGCAGTTTCTTCAGTCGCGACCCGAACAAGGGTTTCTTCAAGCGCCTGTGGTCGCGGGTGACCCTGGTGGCCGGCGCCGCCATCCCGGTGGAGGCGGCGCAGCCCGAGGCGCTGCGCGAGCAGGTGAGCCTGCTGCGCGGCGACGTTCGCTAAGGGAAACGGAGGGAGGTCAGCTGGCGCTGACCTTCAGGCCGACCAGGCCGGTGATGATCAGGGCGACACTGGCCAGGCGGATGAGCGCCATGGATTCGCCAAACAGGATGATCCCGGCGATCACCGTGCCGACCGCGCCGACACCGGTCCAGATGGCATAGGCGGTGCCCAGCGGCAGTTCCTTCATGGCCAGGCCCAGCAGGCCGAGGCTGATGACCATGGCGCCGACGGTGAGAATGGTCGGCAGGGGGCGGGTGAAGCCGTCGGTGTACTTGAGGCCGACAGCCCAGCCGACTTCGAACAGGCCGGCGAAGAACAGGATGATCCAGGACATGGTAAGTCTCCATCGATTCAATGATGGGGCCGTCCCCGGTATGTTCACGCACAGCGTCGTGAGGCCGTCCTCACAGTGCGCACTATACTGCACATTTGCCGCGGGCGAGGCAAGCGTGACGGATCAATGGTGCTTGTACCGGCCATCGTCACTGGCTGGCCGGTACGCATGTACACCTACGTCAAGACCAGCTCAGGATGGGCCAGCCATTGGTCTGCGCATGCTCGCGCAGCACCGGGTCCGGGTTCACCACGTGCGGGTGATCGACCTTCAGCAGCAGCGGCAGGTCGTTGCGTGAATCCGAGTAGAAACTCGCGCCCTCCAGGTTTTCCTGTTCCTGGTCCAGCCACTCCAGCAGGCGGGTGATCTTGCCTTCGCGGTAGGTGAGCACGCCGTGGGTCTTGCCGGTGAACACGCCGTTGACCGCCTCCAGCTCGATGGCCAGGTACTCGTCGACGCCCAGGCGCGCCGCGATCGGTCCGACCAGGTGGGTGCCGCTGGCCGAAATGATCAGGATCCGGTCGCCGCGCTTGCGGTGTTCGGCGATGCAACGGCAGGCGTCGCCGTAGATGATCGGCTCGATCACATCTTCCACCCAGGGCTCGACCAGGTGCTCGACCTCTTCCAGGGTACGCCCGGCGATGGGCTCCAGGCTGAAGGCCATGTAGTCCTCCATCGCCAGGTGGCCCTTGCCGTAGGCTTCCATCAGCTCGTGGTCGCGCTTGAGGAAAGCCTTGCCGTCCACCCAGCCCAGCCGGGCCATCTGCTCGCTCCAAAGCGACGCGCAGTCGCCGTGGATCAGGGTTTCGTCAAGATCGAAGATTGCCAGTGCCATGCGTTGATGCTCCTTAGGCCACTTCCCGTAGCGCCGTGGGGTCGATCGACAAGGATACCCGCTGCCCGTCCGCGTGCAGGTCGGCCGCGCAGCGGTTGAGCACGTCGACCACCAGCTCGACGTCGCGCACCCGCACCCGATAACGGATGACGTTGCCCAGCAGGCTGTGGCTGAGGATCTCGCCGTCCAGTTCGCCGTTCAGGCCCAGGGTGATGGATTCCGGGCGGATCGCCAGGCGACCGTTGACCGGGCGTCGCAGCAGGCGGCTGGCGCTGTCGGCGTCGAGCAGGTTGTAGTTGCCGATGAAGCCCGCGGCGAACAGGTCCACGGGCGCGGTGTAGAGGGTCTCGGCATCGCCGCTCTGGACGATGCGGCCCTGGTTCATCAGGACGATGCGGTCCGACATGGTCAGCGCCTCTTCCTGGTCGTGGGTGACGAAGATGGTGGTCAGCCCCAGCTCGCGCTGGATGGCGCGGATCTGCTCGCGCAGGTGCTTGCGGATGCGCGCATCCAGTGCCGACAGCGGCTCGTCGAGCAGCAGCAGGCGCGGGCGGGTGACCAGCGAGCGGGCCAGGGCCACGCGTTGGCACTGGCCGCCGGACAGCTGGTGCGGGTAGCGCCCGGCGAAGCTGCCCAGCTCCACCAGGTCGAGTACTTCGCGCACCCGCGCCTGGCTCTCGTCGGCCTTGACCTTCTGCATGCGCAGGCCGAAGGCGACGTTCTGTTCCACGGTCATGTTGGGGAACAGCGCGTAGCTCTGGAACACCATGCCGATGCCACGCTTCTGCGGGCTCAACGGCACGATGTCCTGGCCGTCGAGCAGGATCCGCCCGCTGTCCACCGGGGTCAGCCCGGCGATGCAGCGCAGCAGGGTGGACTTGCCGCAGCCGGAGGGGCCGAGCAGGGTGACGAACTCGCCGCGCTCGATCTGGCAGTCGATGTTCTCGAACACCGGGCTGCCGGCGTAGCTCTTTTGCAGTTTCTGTACGCTGACGAAGCTCATGTCAGGTCTTGTCCTTGTTCAGGCGGTTGGCGACCCAGGTCAGCACCAGCACGAAGGCGAAGTAGGAGATGACCAGCGCGCTGTTGAAGTGGCCGCTGCTGTTGCGCATGTTGTTCAGGTACACCTGCAGGGTCTCGTAGCGGGTGCCCACCAGCAGGTTGGCGAACACGAACTCGCCGAACAGGAACGAGAACGACAGCAGCAGCGCCACCATCAGGCCCTTGCGCAGGTTGGGCAGCACCACCAGGAACGCCGCCTGCCAGGTACTGGCGCCGAGCAGCTGGGCGGCGTCCATCAGGTCGCGCAGGTTGATGGCCTGCAGGTTGTTGGTGATGGCTCGATACATGAACGGCAGGGCGATGGTGAAGTAGCAGCCGATCAGGATCCACGGCGTGCCGACCATGGCCATCGGCCCGCTGCCGTACAACTGCAGCAGACCCACCGACGACACCACCGGCGGCACGGCGAACGGCAGCAGGATGAGGACGTTCATCAGCGCGTCGAGCTTGGGGAAGTGGTAGTGCACCACGAACAGCAACGGCAGGATCAGCAGCACCGAGAGCAGCAGCGCGCCGACGCATACCAGCAGCGACTGGCCGAAGGCGGCGAGAAAGCGCGGCTCGCTCCACAGTGCGACGTACCACTTGAAGGTCAGCCCGCTGGGCAGCAGGGTCGCTGACCAACTGGTGGCCAACGAGTAGAGCAGGGTGCCGGCCAGCGGCAGCAGCAGGATCAGGAACAGCAGGTACACCACCACGCGGTGGTAGAGCCCGCCAGCGTTGTTTTCAGCGCGCATGGTAGCTCCTCTTGAGCAGCCATTGATGGACCACCGTGACCACGGTCATCAGGCCCACCAGCACCATCGCCAGGGCGCTGGCCAGGTTCGGGTCGAGGCTGATGTCGCCGGCCACCAGGCCCGCGATGCGGATCGGCAGCACGTTGAAGTTGCCGGTGGTCAGGGCGTAGACAGTGGCGTAGGCGCCGAGGGCGTTGGCCAGCAGGATGACGAAGGTGCCGAGCAGCGCCGGGGTCAGCACCGGCAGGCCGATATGCCGCCAGAACTGCCAGTGGCTGGCGCCGAGCAGTGCGGCGGACTCGCGCCAGTCCTCGCGCAGGGCGTCGAAGGCCGGGTAGAGCAGCAGCACGCCCAGGGGGATCTGGAAGTAGGTGTACACCAGGATCAGGCCGGTCTTGGAGTAGATGCTGAAGTCGCCGAGCAGGCCCATCTGCTTGAGCAGCAGCGTCAGTGCGCCATTGAAACCGAGCAGGATGATGAAGGCGAACGCCAGGGGCACGCCGGCGAAATTGCTGGTCATGTTGGCGAAGGCGCTGACGAAGTCGCGCAGTTTCGAGTCGACCTGGCGCAGTGAATAGGCGCCCAGGGTGGCGATGACGATGCCGAACAGGCTCGACCAGAAGCTGATCTCCAGGCTGCGTTGCAACGCCTGCAGGTAGAACTTCGAGGCGAAGACCTTGCTGAAGTTGGCCAGGCCCCAGCCGCTTTCGCCCTGCAGGCTGTTGAGGGCGACCCAGGCCAGCGGCGCGACCTGGAAGATGATGAAGAACACGGCGAACGGCAGCAGGCAGAGCAGGGCCAGGTAGCGGCCGCGATGGCTTGCATTCACTTGAGCAGCTCCCGGCAGACCGGTTTGTCGTGGGCGGCGCCGAGCAGCTCGCAGATCGTGCCGCACAGCTCGGTCTGCAACGGCTTGGCCGCGGGATCGAGGCTGAACGCCTCGCCGAACACGAACAGCGGCACTTCGCGTTCCTCGGCCAGCAGGCCGTTGTGCGAGCGGTCGTTGTTCATGCCGTGGTCGGCGGTGACCAGCACCTGGTAGCCCTCTTCGAGCCAGCGCGGCAGGTAGTCGGCCAGCAGGATGTCGGCGCTGCGGGCGGCGTTGCGGTACTGGCTGCTGTCCAGGCCGTGGCGGTGGCCGGCGTCGTCGATGTTCATCGGGTGCACCAGCAGGAAGTTCGGCGCATGGCGGCGGCGCAGGTATTCGGCGTCGGCCAGCAGGTGCGAGTCGGGGTAGTGGTCTGCGTAGTAGAACAGGCCGTGCTGGATCGGCAGCTTCGGCGCGTGGGTATGGCGGTCGCGCAGGGGGTCGAAGGGTGAGCGGTTGTACAGCTCGCTCATCCAGTGATAGGCCGCGGCGGCAGTGCCCAGGCCGGCCTCGCGGGCGTAGTGGAACACGCTGCGCTGGTTGGACAGGCGGTTGACGTTGTTATGGACGATGCCGCTGTCGATCGGCGGCACGCCGGTGAGGATGCATTCGTACAGCGGTCGCGACAGTGACGGCAGCTCGCACTCCACCCGGTACAGCGCGGCGCGGTCGGCCTCGACGTAGGCGTGCAGATGGCCCATGGCATGGTGCGCGACCTGGTGGTTGAGGCCGTCGAGCAGGACCAGGATGACGTTGTGGTTCATTTATGACTCCGAAAAAGCGGGGAGGGCTTTGCCCTCCTTTCGCGACGCAAGGCCGCTCCCACAGAGGTAGTGCAAACCTCTGGGGCGACGCGGGCCCTGTGGGAGCGGCCTTGCGTCGCGATGGGCTGCGCAGCTGCCCCGGGTTGGCCCAGCCTTACTCCATCTCGATGATCACCTGCTCCTGCCACTTCTGCGGCAGGGCCTTGGAGGTCGCTTCCCAGGCTTCGGCGTTCTTGATCGGCTGGGCGGCCTTGTACTGCTCGTTGGGCAGCAGCTTGGCCTGCACGTCCGCTGGCAGCTTCAGGTGCTCGGCGCGGATTGGCCGGGCGTGACCGATGGCCAGGTTGGTCTGCCCGGCATCGCTGAAGATGTACTCACGGGCAAGCTTGGCCGCGTTCGGGTGCTTGGCGTATTTGTTGATGATGGTGGTGTAGCCGGAGGTGATCGAGCCGTCCGATGGGATCAGCACCTCGAAGCGTTTCGGGTCGATCTGGTCGCGGTAGCTCAGGCCGTTGAAGTCCCATACCACGCCGACTTCCACCTCGCCCTTCTCGAGGGTCTGGATGGTCGGGTTGGCCAGCGACAGGCGCTTCTGCTGGGCCAGCTTGGTGAACAGCTGCAGGCCCGGCTCGATGTTGCTCTCGTCGCCCTTGTAGGCGATGGCGGCGGCGAGCACGCCGTTGGCGGCCTGGGCGGCGGTGCCGACGTCACCGATGGCGACCTTGTACTTGCCCTTTTCCAGGTTGTGCCAGGTGGTCGGGCGTTCGCCTTCCTTGACCAGGTCCTTGTTGATGATGAAGGCGATGGTGCCGGTGTAGGCCAGCGCCCAGTGGCCGTCCTGATCCTTGGCCCACGCCGGCACCTGGTCCCAGGTGCTCGGCTTGTAGGGCTGGGTGACGCCCTTGGCGACCGCGATCGGACCGAAGGCGGCGCCGACGTCGCCGATGTCGGCGCTGGCGTTGTCCTTCTCGGCGTCGAACTTGGCGATCTCCTGGGCTGAGCTCATGTCGGTGTCGCTGTGCTTGAGGCCGTATTTTTTCGCCAGGTCGTCCCAGGTGCCTTTCCAGTTGGCCCAGGCATCGGGCATGCCCACGCTGTTGACGGTGCCTTCCTTGCGGGCGGCGTCTTCAAGGGCCTTGAGGTCCTGGGCCATGGCCGAGGTGCAAAAAGCGATGGCCGAACCGAGCAGTGACGCCATGAACAACTTTTTCATCCGAAGCTCCTTTGGTGGGTGCCTTGCATTCGTTGTTATGAACAGAAGCGGTGCTTGCGAACCCCTGGTCTAGGTCAGCAAACCTTGAGCCAAGGTAGGCCTGTTGCGTGACAGTTTGATGTAAGAAGAAGGAGTGGGTGGCAGGCCGATGGCTCTCGGGATACAGCGTAGACCACATCGAAAGCCTTGAATCGCGTGGCCTGGCCCGGATCTGGCAAGTCCCTGGGCGAGGCTTTGTCACAGGATGTTCATCAGCCTTGCCTAGGCTTGTAGCCATCGCCACATGCCCCTTTATGGGGCTGGACTAGTCCAGATAGGTAACCTTTGATGCAAGCGACGCCACCGCGCGCGGTAACAGCCATCTGCCATGCCCTGCAGGAGCAGATCGAACACGGCCTGCTGGCCCCCGGCGGCAAGCTGCCGGCCGAGCGTCGGCTCAGCGAAGTGTTCGACACCACGCGCATCACCCTGCGCGAGGCACTGGTGCAGCTGGAGGCCCAAGGGCTGATCTACCGCGAGGAGCGCCGTGGCTGGTTCGTCGCGCCCGAGCGTCTGACCTACGACCTGATCGAGCGCAGCCACTTCCATGCGATGGTGCGCGACCAGGGGCGAGTGCCGAGCACCGAGTTGCTGTCGGCACGCCTGCAACCGGCCTCGGCGGCGATCTGCGCGCGCCTGCGCCTGCCGGCGTTGTCCAGCGTGGTGCGGATCTGCCGTTTGCGGCGCATCGATGGGCGGGCGGTGCTGTACGCCGAGCACTATCTCAACCCGCGCTACTTCCCGGGGATCCTCGAGCTGGACCTGGCCCGGTCGCTGACCGAGATCTATGCGCGGGAGTACGCCATTCACTATGGGCAGGTGTGCTTCGAGATCCTGCCGACCGCGTTGCCAGTGGCGGCGGCAGGGGCGCTGAAGGTCTCGACGGGCAGCCCGGGCTTGCACATCACCCGGGTCAACAGCGACCAGCATGGGCATCTGATCGACTGTGACCTGGAATACTGGCGGCACGATGCGATCCGCATCCGCGCCGAGGCGGGCTAGGGGCGCGAAGCGGCCCTAACTGCTAGCGCCTCCGGTCTCAGCCATGCCGCCACCGCCAGCCGTCACCACCTGCACTGACAGCCGTGGCGTCGCCAGGTCCAGACCGGCTTCATCGAGCTGCCGCTTCAAGGCCAGGTTGAACGCCCGCGACACCTCCCACTGCTTGATCGGCGCGGTCTTGAACCGCGCCCGCAGGATCGCCGAGCCCGACTCGAAGCTCTCCACCCCCTGCAACTCCAGCGGCGACCAGATGTTGCGGCGCATCAGCGGGTCGTTGCGCAGCTTCTGGCCCACTTCGCGGACCAGCGTGATGGCCTGGTCGATGTTCATGCTGTGCGGGATGGCCACGCGGAAGATCGCGTAGCCGAACTCCCGCGAGTAGTTCTTGATGCTCTTGATCTCGCTGAACGGGATGGTGTGCACGATGCCGTCGATGTCCCGCAGGCGCACGGTACGGATGGTCAGGCCTTCGACCGTGCCCAGGTGGCCGCCGACGTCGACGTAGTCGTCGATGGCCAGCGAGTCCTCGATGATGATGAACAGCCCGGTGATCAGGTCGGCCACCAGCGACTGGGCGCCGAAACCGATGGCCAGGCCGATGACGCCGGCACCGGCCAGCAGCGGGGTGACGTTCATGCCCATGTTGGCCAGGGCGACGATCACCGCGATGATGAAGATCACCACGAACATCACGTTGCGGATCAAGGGCATCATGGTCTGTGCCCGGGCGTTGGCCAGGCCACGGCGCGAGCGCACCAGGGCATGGTGCACGGCGGTGTCGGCGAGGATCCACACCAGCCAGGCGACGATCAGCGTGCCGGCCAGGCCCAGCAGGCGCAGGCTCACTTCATGGCCGTCGCCCTCGGCGAAGCTGATCATCGAGCGGCCCCAGACGCGCAGGCCCAGCTCGATGAACACCAGCCAGATGAACAGGTGCACCAGCACGTAGCCGAAGTTGCGCAGGCGTTCGGTGTAGACCGCCTGGCGCTTGTTGGCGCGCCGGGGTTTGGCGGCGTGGCGCCGCACCAGACCGTTGAGCACCATGCACACCACTACCAGCACCGTGCACATCAGCGACTGGCGCAGGGCAGTGCTGGTGTCGCCGGCAGAAACGAAGGTGGCGAACAGCGAGATCGCCACCAGGATCAGCGCCGGGAGGTACCAGAAACTGCCGAGCAGCTCGATGGTGTCGCTCAGGGTGCGCCGGGTCAGGCGTCGGGACAGGGGCTGGTTGCGGATCAGGTGGGCGATCGGGCGGCGAAAGCGCAGGATGAACAGCCCGGTGCACAGCGCCGCGACGACATTGGCCAGGGTGGCCAGGGCGTGGGCCAGGTGGCTGCCCAGGGCAGTGGTCAGGCGTGGGTCGCTCATCGCCTCGCCGAACGCGGCGAAGCTGCCGATCAGCCACAGCGGGCGGAACGCCTGGTGCCGCAGGATATGCAGGGCGCGGTGGCGATGCGGGCCGTCGAGCAGCGAGAAAGCGATCACGCAGATCGCCGAGAACAGTGTGCCGACCACCAGTGCGTAGGCCAGCACCATGGCCATCGACTTGCCCAGCGAGGAGGGCAGGGCGAAGCTCAGGTACACGGTGAACACCAGCGCCACCAGCCACGGTCCCAGCTTGCGCAGGGCGAAGCGCACCAGGTCCCAGGTACGCGGGTGCTGGGGCAGTTCCTCGGTCAGGCCGAAGCGCAGGCGCACGCGGTGGCCGATCCAGTTGAAGGTGTAGGCCAGCAGGCTCCAGACCAGGATCACCCCGGCAAAGCCGAACAGGATCGCCGGCCACTGGTGCACCGGCACCACCAGCGCGGCAAACTCATCCTGCGCCTGGTCGATTTCCAGCGACCAGCGCTTGAACGGACTGGCATCGCCGCTGAACTGCTGCTCGAAATCGTGCAGGGCGCCACCGATCAGGCCGAGCACGCCCTGTTCCACCGTGGGTTGCGCTTGTTTGCTGGCGTCGCGCAGCTTCTTCAGATCGGCCAGCAGCTTGGCCCGTTGCTGGTCGTTCTCCAGGCTCTTGATCACCTCGTCCAGCGACTTGCCCAGCGGTTCGCTGGCTTCGGGCTGGGCGGGTGTGCTGGAACCGAGCAGGCCCGGCAGGCCGGCGGCGTGCACCGGGGTGATGAACAGCAGGAATAGCAGCGTGATGCAACGCAGGAGGGCTGGCACCGGAACCTCTACCTCAGGTCAAACGTTTGCCCGAGTGTAGTGGTTTACGACGGCAGTTTCTCGAGGATCTTCCAGCAGGTAAGGCCGAAAATGCCGAGGGTGCCGATCCACATCATCAACACGCCGACATTGCGCTCGCGCAGGCTGAAGCCGATGGTCAGCAGCATCAGGAACAGGAACACCGGCACGAACAGGGACAGGAACGGCGATGACATGAACAGCATCCTTCTGTTTTGGGGGCCATGTATCAAGCATAGCGCTTTGCAAGCGAGGCGGATTGACCGGGGGCAGGCGGTGGGCAAGTCGCATCGGCACACCGCCGCTCCCACAGGTCCGCGTGGGAGCGGGTTGGCCGTCAGGGCAGTTCGCGGCTGCGGTAGAAGGCGCTGAGCACCTTCACCAGGTGCGCCAGGTCATGGCTGCCGCACAGTTCGCGAATCGAGTGCATGGCGAAGGTCGGCAGGCCGATGTCGACCGTGCGCACGCCCAGGTGGCTGGCGGTGATCGGGCCGATGGTCGAGCCGCAGCCCATGTCACTGCGCACCACGAAGCTCTGCACCGGCACTTCCTCGGCCATGCACAGGTGGCGGAAGAACCCAGCGGTTTCGCTGTTGGTGGCGTAGCGCTGGTTGTTGTTGACCTTGATCACCGGGCCGGCGTTGAGCTTGGGCCCGTGGTTGCCGTCGTGCTTGTCGGCGTAGTTGGGGTGCACGCCGTGGGCGTTGTCGGCCGAGACCATCAGCGAGCGCTGGATGGTGCGCACGTAGTCGTCGCCTTCGGGCAGCAGGCGTTGCAGGGTCTGCTCGAGCATGGGGCCGTCGGCGCCGCAGGCCGAGCAGGAGCCGACTTCCTCGTGGTCGTTGCACACCAGCACGCAGGTCTCGTCGCTATCGGCACCCAGCAAGGCCTGCAGGCCGGCATAGCACGACAGCAGGTTGTCCAGGCGGGCGGCGGCGATGAAGTCGCCGTTCAGGCCAATCAACGCGGCGTCCTGGGTGTCGTAGAAGCTCAGCTCGTAGTCGAGCACCACATCGGCGTTGAGGTCGTGCTCGCGGGCCAACTGCTCGGTGAGCAGGGCGCGAAAGTCGACGCGCTCGTCGCCGGCCACCTGGGCCAGGATCGGCGGCAGCTCGGTCTGCGGGTTGATCTGCCAGCCTTCGTTGGCGGTGCGGTTGAGGTGGATCGCCAGGTTGGGGATTACGGCGATCGGCAGCTTGAAGTCGATCAGCTGGCTCTCCACCTTGCCATCACGGCGGAAGGTGACCCGGCCGGCCAGCGACAGGTCGCGGTCGAACCAAGGGGCAAGCAGGGCGCCGCCGTACACTTCCACGCCCAGTTGCAGGAAGCCCTGGCGTTGCAGCTCGGGCTGCGGCTTGACCCGCAGGCACGGGCTGTCGGTGTGGGCGCCGACCATGCGGATGCCGCCCAGCAGCGGCGAGAGCTTGCCGAGCTTGATGGCGATGATCGAGGAATCGTTGCGGGTCACGTAGTAGCGACCACCGGGCACGGTGGCCCAGCTGTCGCGTTCGTCCAGACGCTGGTAGCCGGCGGCCTCGAGGCGCTGCGCGAGGCTGGCGGTGGCATGGAAGGGCGTCGGGGAGGCCTTGAGGAATTCGATCAGGCCGGCATTCAGGGCATCGCGCATAAGTCACTCCAGACAGCAGTGGCGCGAGTTTAGCGTAACTGCTCGAAAATTTGTGCCGGCCCTGTTGCTGGCACTATACGGCTCGAGTAATCAGAACGGCGCCGGACACTCGAACTTCAGGCGTTCGCCAGATACCGGGTGGGTGAAGCTCAGCATCGACGCATGCAGGCACAGCCGCTCATGGGCCGCCAGCGCCTCGGGGTTGGCGTACAACCGGTCGCCCAGCAGCGGGTGGCCGATCGACAGCATGTGCACGCGCAACTGGTGCGAGCGCCCGGTGATCGGTGTCAGCTCGACCCGGCAATGATCGGCGCAGCGTTCTACGATGCGCCAGAAGGTCAGGGCGTGCTTGCCCTGTTCATGGTCGACCACATGGCGCGGCTTGGTCGGCGGGTCATAGCGCAGCGGCAGGTCGATGCTGCCGCTGTCCAGGGTCGGTTGGCCCCAGCACAGCGCGGTATAGGCCTTTTCGGTCTCGCGGTCGTGGAACTGGCGCGACAGCTCGCGGTGGCTGTCGGCGTCGCGGGCGAGCAGGATGATCCCCGAGGTTTCCCAGTCCAGGCGGTGGACGATCAGGGCATCCGGGTAGCCGTTTTCCTGCAGGCGGGTGATCAGGCAGTCCTTGTTGTCCTCGGCGCGACCCGGCACCGACAACAGCAGGGTCGGCTTGTTGATCACCAGGATGGCGGCGTCTTCGTGAAGGATCTGGATGTTCGACAGCGGCATGTTCAGGTGTTCTCTGCAAAGCATTGTGGGAGCGGGCTTGCACCGCGACGGCCATTGGAGGCAATCGCGGGGCAAGCCCGCTCCCACAAGGTAACCCTGAGCTACTGAAAGATCAGCGCTCGGGCAGGGTGATGTTCAGCTCCAGGATCGAGCAGCTGCCCTGGTTCTCCAGCGCCACCTGCACATCGTCGTTGCCGATGTTGACGTACTTGCGGATCACCTCGACCAGCTCCTTCTGCAGGGCGGGCAGGTAGTCCGGGGTGCTGCGCTGGCCGCGCTCGTGCGCCACGATGATCTGTAGACGCTCTTTCGCTACCGACGCGCTGGTCTGTTTCTGTCTGCCACGAAAGAAGTCAAAAAGGTTCATGGTTTACTTGCCTCCAAACAGACGCGCGAAGAATCCTTGCTTCTGCACGTCGATGAACCGCAGGGGCTTCTCTTTGCCCAGCAGACGGTCGACGGTGTCACTGTACGCCTGGCCGGCATCGCTCTGGTCGTCAAGGATGACCGGGATGCCCTGGTTGGAGGCCTTGAGAACGGCTTGCGACTCGGGAATCACACCCTTGAGCTTGATCGCCAGGATCTCTTCGACGTCGGCGATGCTGAGCATTTCGCCCTTCTCGACGCGCTCGGGGTGGTAACGGGTGATCAGCAGGTGTTCCTTGATCGGCTCCTCGCCGTTCTCGGAGCGGCGCGACTTGCTCGACAGGATGCCCAGCATGCGGTCGGAGTCGCGTACCGAGGACACCTCGGGGTTGGTCACGACGATGGCTTCGTCGGCGAAGTACATTGCCAGGTGCGCGCCTTTCTCGATACCGGCCGGCGAGTCGCAGATGACGTAGTCGAAGGTTTCCTTCAGCTCCATCAGGACCTTTTCCACGCCTTCCTGGGTCAGGGCGTCCTTGTCGCGGGTCTGGCTGGCGGCCAGCACGAACAGGTTCTCCAGGCGCTTGTCCTTGATCAGGGCCTGCTGCAGGTTGGCCTCGCCGTTGACCACGTTGACGAAGTCGTACACCACGCGGCGCTCGCAGCCCATGATCAGGTCGAGGTTACGCAGGCCGACGTCGAAGTCGACGATGACAGTCTTGTAGCCGCGCAGTGCGAGGCCGGTACCGATGGCGGCGCTGGTGGTGGTCTTGCCCACACCCCCCTTGCCGGAAGTGACGACGAGAATCTTGGCCAAGGTGTTTCACCCCTAAATAAACGGGACGCGTGTCCCTGCAAATACAAAAAACGGCAACGGGAAAAAAGTTGCGCTAAAAATGCCGGCAAGTATCCGTTAAAGACGGGTGATGTTCAACACGTCGCCGGACAGGCTGACCTGCACGCCCGAGCCCCACAGCGGGTCGCGGCGCAGGTCTTCGCACACTTTGTACTGGCCGGCGATGGAGACCATTTCCGCGGTCATCTGCTGGCAGAAGATGCGCGCCTTGGTGTTGCCCTTGATACCGGCCAGGGCGCGGCCGCGCATGGCGCCGTACACATGGATGTTGCCATCGGCGAGAAGTTCCGCGCCGGGGCTGACCGAGCCTGTCACCACCAGGTCGCCGCCCTGGGCGTAGATCTGCTGGCCGCCGCGCACCGGCGAGGTGATGATGCGGGTCGGGCGCACCTCGGGTTCGGCCGGCGCCGGTGGCGGAGCTGGCGCGGGTTCGGGCTTCTTCGCTTCCGGTTCGGGCTCGAGCGGGCGTTCACGGGCACCCGACGGCGGCAGCACCGGCAGGTCGATGGCGATCGCCGCGGCGATGTCCTCGATGCGGCTGGCGCGGATCGCCAGGGTGCGCAGGCCATGGTGACGGCACACGCGCATCAGCCCGGGCAGGTCGATGGCGCCCGAGTCATGGGGCAGCTTGTCCAGGGCCAGCACCAGCGGGGTGTTGCTGAAGAAATTCGGCGCCTGCGCCACCTTCGCCGCCAGCTGGCGGTCGAGGGATTCGAGGTCGTTGCGCGCCAGTTCCAGCACGGTGATGGCAAGCATGCTGCCCTTGAGCTGGAACACGGGGGCGTTGTCGGGTGTCTGGTTGGGGCTCATGGTCTGCATAGACGGCTTGTTGCGAAAAAAGTGCCCTGACTTATAGCGATAAGACCGATTGCCCGCAACCGATGTAGAATGCCGGGCTCATGTCTTGCCGGAAGCTTCAATGGAACGCCCGCGTTTTCGATCCTCTTTCCTCCACCCGCGATTCTGGGGGCTGTGGCTGGGCCTGGGCCTGCTGTGGCTGGTCGCCCAACTGCCGTACCGTGCCCTGCTGGGCCTGGGCCGCGCCCTGGGCGCGGTGATGTACCGGGTAGCCGGCGAGCGCCGGCGCATTGCCGCGCGCAACCTCGAGCTGTGTTTCCCCGAACTGTCCGGCGACGAACGGCAATATCTGCTCAAGGAAAACTTCGCCTCCACCGGCATCGCCTTCTTCGAGATGGCCATGAGCTGGTGGTGGCCAAAGGCCCGGCTGGCGCGCCTGGCCCACATCGAGGGCATCGAGCACCTGCAGGCCGCCCAGCGCGAAGGCGAGGGCGCCATCCTCATGGCCGTGCACTTTACCACCCTGGAGATCGGCGCCGCGCTGCTGGGGCAGGCCCACACCATCGACGGCATGTACCGCGAGCACGGCAACCCGGTGTTCGACTTCATCCAGCGCCGCGGTCGCGAGCGCCACAACCTCGATTCACTGGCCGTGGAGCGCGACGACGTGCGCGGCATGCTCAAGCTGCTGCGCAAGGGCCGGGCGATCTGGTACGCGCCGGACCAGGACTATGGCATCAAGCAGAGTATCTTCGTGCCGCTGTTCGGCATTCCCGCGGCCACCGTCACCGCCACCACCAAGTTCGCCCGGCTGGGCAAGGCCCGGGTGATTCCGTTCACCCAGCGGCGCCTGGAGGACGGCAGCGGCTATCGTCTGGTGGTGCATCCGCCGCTCGCTGACTTCCCCGGCGAAACCGAGGAGGCCGACTGCCTGCGCATCAACCAGTGGGTAGAGGGCGTGCTGCGCGAGTGCCCGGAGCAGTACCTTTGGGCGCACCGGCGCTTCAAGTCGCGGCCCGAGGGCGAGCCACGGCTGTACGACAAGAAGAAAAAATGACACTGGGGCCGCGTGGTAGCGGGCTGGCCCCGCGATAGGGCGGTCACTGGCAAGCACTGATTCCAGGGAGGAGCAATGACCTCAACCACCGGCCTGATCCTCTCCGGCGGCGGTGCCCGCGCGGCCTACCAGGTCGGCGTGCTGGCCGGCATCGCCGAGCTGCTGCCCCCTGGGGCGGCCAATCCCTTCCCGGTGATCGTCGGTACCTCCGCTGGCGCGATCAATGCCGTCAAGCTGGCCAGCGGGGCTACCCGCTTCGCCGAATCGGTGCAGCACCTGACCGCCTTCTGGCAGAACTTTCGCAGCCACCTGGTGCTGCGCAGCGACTGGCCCGGGGTGATCCGCCAGGCCAGCCGCTTCGTCGGCCACAGCCTGCTGGGGCTCGGCGGCCAGGTGCCGGTGGCGCTGCTCGACAGTCGCCCGCTGCGCCGCCTGCTGCATGAGCACCTGGACCTGGACGGCATCGCCCACTCCCTGGCGGCCAATCAGTTGCGCGCCATTGCCGTGACCGCCTTTGGCTACGAGTCCGGCCAGGCGGTGACCTTCTACCAGGGGCGCGACACCATCGAGCCCTGGCTGCGCCACCGGCGCATCGGCATGCCCACGCCGTTGACCATCGACCACCTGCTGGCCAGCTCGGCGATCCCGCTGTTGTTCGCGCCGGTGCGCCTGGGCGATGAGTTCTTCGGAGATGGCGCGGTGCGCCAGTCGGCGCCGATCAGCCCGGCGCTGCACCTGGGCGCCAGCCGCGTGCTGGTGGTCGGCGTCAGTGGCAACCCCCAGCGCCCGGCGCCGCCCTTGCCCACCCAGCGCGTGTTCAGCGGCCAGCAGCCGAGCCTGGCGCAGATCGGCGGGCATATGCTCAACAGCACGTTCATCGACAGTCTCGAGGACGATATCGAGTTGCTGCAGCGGCTCAACCATCTCAGCCACCTGATGCCGGCGCACCTGGACGCCCGGCGCCTGGGGCTGGCGCCGATCGAGGTGCTGGTGGTGGCGCCCAGCCAGCCGCTGGACGAGATCGCCGCCCGTCATCGGCGCGAGTTGCCAGCGGCGCTGAGGCTTTTCCTGCGTGGGCCTGGCGCTACCAAGACCAGCGGGGCGGGGGTGCTGAGCTACCTGCTGTTCGAGGCGAGCTATTGCAGCGAGCTGATCGAGTTGGGGCGCAAGGATGCGTTGGCCAAGAAACGGGAGCTGTGTCAGTTCCTCGGACTGCCTGGCTGAACACTCCTGTGGGAGCGGCCTTGCGTCGCGATAGGGCTGCGATGCAGCCCCAGGATGTGTGCCCGGTTCAAGATTGCCGGGGCCGCTTTGCGGCCCTTTCCGACCGGTCCGACGCCTCGGCAAGGCCGCTCCCACAGCGCTTATTCGGCGATCTGCAACTTGCGCGCCTGGGTATACACATACCGTAGCTTCTCGTATTCGAACGGCGAGTTGGTCTGCCCGTAGCGGAAGTTGGTGCTGTAGCGCTTGTCCACCGCCCGCAGCACGGTGAGCTCCGGGTGGTCGCTGGCGGTGTCGGGCACGTTCAGGTAGTTGATCTCCTTCTCCCCCACGTAGTCGACCACCAGTCCGGTGGTATCGCGCAGGTTCGATGGCCCGAGGATCGGCAGCATCAGGTATGGCCCGTCCGGTACCCCGTAGAAGCCCAGGGTTTGGCCGAAGTCCTCGCTCTGCCGGGGCAGCCCCATCTTGGTCGCCGGGTCCCACAGGCCGCCGACACCGATGATGGTGTTGAACATCAGCCGCGCGGTGATTTCTGCTGAACGCTTGGGCTTGAGCTGCAGCACGCTGTTGAACAGGTTGGGCACGTCGCCCAGGTTGTTGAAGAAGTTGCTCACCCCGGTGCGCACGAAGCTGGGGGTGACGTAGCGGTAGCCATCGACCACCGGCAGGAACACCCACTGGTCGAAGCGGTAGTTGAAGTGGTAGATGCGCCGGTTCAGCGACTCCAGCGGGTCGTAGATGTTCAGCGCGGCCAGGGTCGAGCGTTCGAACTCGCGCTGGTCCAGGCCGGGGTTGAACTTGAGTTCGCGCAGCGGATCGACGAAGCCGTCGGCCTCCACGGTCAGGGTTTCGGTCTTGTCGGCCTCGACCACGCTGGCACGCGGCGCGACTTCCTCGGCCAGGGCGCAGCCGCTGGCGAGCAGGGCGGTGACGAGCAGCAGTCTGTTAACCACGGAAGAACTCCAGCATGGCGTCGCTGTTGACGCGGTAGTTGAGGTTGCCGCAATGGCCGCCATGGGGGTAGAGCGTCAGCCGTTCGCCGAACACCCGGCGCAGGAAACCGATGTCGCCGGGGCCGAGGATTACGTCGTCGGCGTTATGCATCACGGCGATCTTGGGGCTGGCGCGCAGGTAGTCCTCCAGCGCGTACAGGCTCACCTGGTCGACCAGTTGCAGCAGGCTGTTGCCGTCGGTGCGCGCCCGCCACATGGGGATCACCTGCTCGGTCAGATAGCAGTCGAAGTCGCATTGCAGCGCCCGTTTGAAGAACGGCTCCAGGCTGCTGCCCTCGGTAATCGGGAACTTAGGCGGAATGATCAGGCCACGGCGGTTGATCAGGTCGGAGGTGAAGGCAATGTCGGCGGCCGAGAAGCGGAACGAAGTGCCGATGAGCATGGCCATCTGTTCATTGGACAGGTGTTGGCGCGACTTCTGGAAGTCATACAGCAGCGCTTCGTTGAGGTCGATGTAGCCCTTGTCCTGGAAGTAGCGGGTCAGTTTCTCCAGCATCAACTCATAGAAGGTGGTGCTGCGGTCGATGCCCTTGACCCGGGTCTGCACCAGCTTGTCCAGGTTGGTGATCGAGGTGTACAGGTTGACCGGCGGGTTGAGCAGCAGCACGCGCTTGAAGTTGAAGCTCTGGCGGGTTTCGTCGAGCTTGCTGACGAACGCCGCGTCCAGCGCCCCGAGGCTGTAGCCGGTGAGGTAGTACTCGCTGACCGGCAGGCGTGCCTGCTGGGCGCGCACCGCCTGCATGACCCGGTACAGGTCCTTGGCGTCCTCGCTGGTCACCCCGGGAGTGGCGAAGCGCGAAGCGGCGCTCATGAAGTCCCAGCTGGTCGGCGATGACAGCTGCACCACGTGGTAGCCGGCCTGGTAGAACAGTTTCTTCAGGTACTCGTTGATGCTGCTGGAGTAGGGCGCGCCGGTACCGGCGATCAAGAAGATCAACGGCGCCTCGTGGTCCTGCTTGGCCAGGCGGTAGCGCAGTTTCTTCACCGACCAGAAGTTGTCGGGCAGGGTGAACTCGCGCTCCGGGCGCAGGGTAAGGCTGTAGTCGGCCTGGTCGATATCGTCGTCGCTGGGCAGCGTCGGGCGCTGTTCAGGCGGCGTGGTGGCGATGGTCGCCTCGAACGGGTTGGTCAACGGATAGCCGTAGCTCGCCGCGTCGATATCCCGCGCCGATGCGGCCGCAGCCAGGAGCAGGCCGCCGAGCAGGGCGGCGAGGCGCAAAGATCGAAGCATGTAGTCCCCCAAGGAAAACGCAAGGTCGTGCAATACGCAGGCTAGGACCACGGCGTGTTGGACAAAGTTGCCCGTTGCCCTGTCGTTCGTCGCACAAGATGTTGCCGCGCCGGACAACATTTGTCTTGTGCAACATAGCTGCAGGGCCATGATTTTGCCTTGTCGCGGCCCGTGGGCGATCATGCAATGCTTAGATTACCGCTATTGGAGATCCGCATGGCGCGTTGGTGGCCAGTCGTTGCCCTGTTGCTGTTCCTGCCCTTGTGGCTGGCCGCCAGTTATGGCGTGCGTTATGGGCTGATGGAGGATGCCCGGTGGGTCGGGCTGTGCAGCGTGTCGGGAGAGGTCTGGCAATGCCAGGCGCGTTCGCTGCTGGGCTTGGGGATACATTTCCAAGCCATTGCCTGGGGGGCATTGGGGTTGGCGTTGCTCAGCCAACTGACGCCTGGCCGAGGCGGGTGGTGGCTGGCGGCGCTGGCGCTGCTGTTCGGGATTCCGGCACTGGTGCTCTATACCGCGAGCATCGCGGTGTTTGCCGTGGTATTGGCGGGATTGCGGCTGGTCCGGCAAGCCGGCTCTCACAGGGCATGACGCCTGGCCTGTGGGAGCCGGCATGCCGGCGAATCGAGGACGAAGTCCTCGCAATCGGTTCACGCCAAGCGCAGTTTGAGGCTTCGCCATAACGCGCCAGCCATCAACACGCTGACCACCGCCCAGCCCCATGCCTGTCGATTCGCCAACCCTTCCTGGAACAACTGCGGTGCCACTCCAGCGCCCACGATAAAGGCCAGCAACGCCACCTCCGCCCGCCGCGCCGGCACCGGTCGCAGCAGATAGACCACCGCCGGCAACAGCAACGCCGCGCTGGGAAAGCTGCGATAACGCGGGTCGAACACCATCGCCAGCATGCTCACTGCCGCGGCGAATCCCGCCGCCAGCAACCAGGTGCCCGCGTGCGCCTCGAGCCAGGTGAACAGCCGCTGGCGCCAGCCGTCTGGACGAGCCAGGGCCAGTGCGCCGTGGGCCAGCACCAACAGGTTCAAGCCAGCCAGGGCACCCGCCCACAGCCACTCCCCGACAAAGCGGGCATTGGTGCGCATCAGTTCCCCCCACAGCCCCAGGCTGCCGGCACCCAGGGCCGCCAGCAACGGCAGCAGCAGGGCGGCACGGCGGCTTGCCGGGCGCCCGGCCAGGGTCAGGGTCGCCAGCATCAGCAACACGCTGGCCAGCAACCACTGCGGCCACAACGCCAGGTTGCTCACCGGCCCTTCGAGCACGCCCTTGTCCTGGCGGTCGGCATCGTATAGCCCCCAGTAGCCGCCCACGGCGCCTTCGCTGGCACGTTTCCAGGGCTGGTCGAATGCCTCGATCAGGTTGTAGCGCCAGCCGTTGGCTTCGGCCAAGGCGACGAAGCCGCGGATGAAACGCGCCTCGTTGACCCGGCTCGGCTCGGCGGTTTCGCGCTGGCGTCCTTCGCTGGGCCAGCCGGTCTCGCCGATCAGGACGTCCTTGGGCGCGAAGCGGTTGCCGAACACCTGGCGCACCTCGGCCACATGGGCCAGCGCCGCATCGATGCCACGCGGGTCGTCTTCCCAGTAGGGCAACAGGTGGATGGTGAGGAAGTCCACCGCCGGTGCGATCTGCGGGTGTTGCAGCCAGAATTCCCAGACGTCGGCGTAGGTCACCGGCACCTTGACCTGGCTTTTCACTTTCTCGATCAGCCCGGCCAGGCGCTCGCCGGTGACTTCCTTGCGCAGCAGCGCCTCGTTGCCGACGATCACCGCGCTGACCACGTCGGGGTTGGCATTGGCCGCGGCGATAAGCCGTTCGACTTCCTTGTCGGTGTCCACCGGGTTGGCGTTGACCCAGGCGCCGAGCATCACCTTCAGGCCATGCTTGCGGGCCAGCGCCGGGATTGCCTCAAGGCCGGTCATCGAATAGGTGCGGATGCACTGGAATCGCTCGCTCAGCAACGCCAGGTCGGCGTCCATGCGCGCCGGGCGTAGGCGAAACGGCTGGTCGAACGGTGACTGGTCCTTGTCGAAGGGGGTGTAGGACGCGCACTGCAGCTTGTGCGTCGGGCTCGCCGCATCAGGCAGGTGCACCGGCTTGCCGAGGCCGTACCAGAGCGCCCACAGGCCGCCAAGGGCGAGCAGGCAGGCGAGCAGGTACGCAGGCAGGAGCAGTCGGGTGTTACTGGGCATCGGGCAGTCCGTCGTCAAGCACAAAGGGCTAGATGATAGCCGCAAATGACCGGCGCCAAGCCTTTGGCATGCAAGGATCGCGCAGGTCGATCGAGTGTCATGGCGTTAATGGCACAGTGCTGTCGCTGATCGTTCGCTGGAGGTCGCTGACAGAGCAGGTCGTGCGCGGGGGCAGGTCGATGATGCTCTCTCCAAGACCTGACGAGGGATGCTTTGATGGCGACTTTTACAAGAGTACGACGTTTCCTGAGTGTGGGCGCCGCCCTGGTATTGACCATGAGCACTGCGCAGGCCATGGCCAAGGAAGTGAGCATCGGTTACGTGGATGGCTGGTCGGACAGCGTGGCCACGACCAACGTGGCCGCCGAAGTGATCAGGCAGAAACTCGGCTATGACGTGAAGCTGCAGGCCGTGGCCACCGGGATCATGTGGCAGGGCGTGGCCACCGGCAAGCTCGATGCCATGCTTTCGGCCTGGCTGCCGGTGACCCATGGCGAGTACTGGGCCAAGAACAAGGACAACGTCGTCGACTACGGACCGAACTTCAAGGATGCCAAGATCGGCCTGATCGTCCCCGAGTACGTCAAGGCCAACAGCATCGCCGACCTCAAGACCGATGCCAGCTTCAAGAACAAGATCGTCGGCATCGATGCCGGCTCCGGGGTCATGCTCAAGACCGAGCAGGCCATCAAGGACTACGACCTGACCGGCTACAAACTGACGGCCAGTTCCGGCGCGGCGATGACCGCCGAGCTGGGCCGCTCCTACGCCAAGCAGCAGTCCATCGCCGTGACCGGCTGGGTACCGCACTGGATGTTCGCCAAGTGGAAGCTCAAGTTCCTCGAGGATCCCAAGGGCGTGTACGGCGCCGCCGAGACGGTCAACAGCATCGGCAGCAAGGAGCTGGCGAGCAAGGCGCCGGAAGTGGCCGAGTTCCTGGAGAGGTTCCAGTGGCAGTCCAAGGACGAGATCGGCGAAGTGATGTTGGCGATTCAGGAAGGCGCCAAGCCGGAGGCCGCGGCCAAGGACTGGCTGGCCAAGCATCCGGAGCGGGTCAAGGAGTGGACCGGCAAGTGATGGCTTGAGATGGGGCTGCCGTGCAGCCCTTTCGCCGGCAAGCCGGCTCCCGCAGTGTCGGCGCAGATACCTGTCGGAGCCGGCTTGCCGGCGAAAAGGGCGCGCAGCGTCCCCAGGATTTGTTACCGATCTTGCAAAACACCGTTGCATCTAAGACTAAGGTCGTCTGGTTGGCGTCCAGCGGCAGCATAAAGTTGGAGTCGGGTTCTCCCTACTCTGTGCTGCTAGGACAAAAACAATGAACGACAGCATTTACCAATCGATACAGAACAGTCCGCGCTTCAAGGAACTGGTCACCAAGCGTGAGCGCTTCGCCTGGATTCTCTCGGCGATCATGCTCGGCCTGTACTGCGCCTTCATCCTCCTCATCGCCTATGGCCCGCACGTGCTGGGCGCCAAGCTCAGCCCCGATTCGTCCATCACCTGGGGCATTCCCCTGGGCGTCGGCCTGATTGTCTCGGCCTTCGTGCTCACCGCGCTCTACGTGCGTCGCGCCAACGGCGAGTTCGATGAACTGAACAAGGCCATTCTCGAGGAGGCCAAGCAATGATCCGTCACGCCAAAGCCCTGGCCGTCCTGGCCTGCGGTGCCTTCGCACCCGCCGTGTGGGCCGCCGATGCCCTGACCGGCGAGGTGCAGAAACAGCCGCTGAACGTCTCGGCGATCGCCATGTTCGTGGCTTTCGTCGCCTTCACCCTGGGCATTACCTACTGGGCCTCCAAACGCAACAAGTCGGCGGCCGACTATTACGCCGCCGGCGGCAAGATCACTGGCTTCCAGAACGGCCTGGCGATCGCCGGCGACTATATGTCGGCGGCCTCGTTCCTGGGTATTTCCGCGCTGGTGTTCACCTCGGGCTACGACGGTCTGATCTACTCCATCGGCTTCCTCGTCGGCTGGCCGATCATCCTGTTCCTGATCGCCGAGCGCCTGCGCAACCTGGGCAAGTACACCTTTGCCGACGTGGCCTCGTATCGTCTCGGGCAGAAGGAAATCCGCACCCTGTCGGCCTCGGGCTCGCTGGTGGTGGTGGCGTTCTACCTGATCGCGCAGATGGTCGGTGCCGGCAAGCTCATCGAGCTGCTGTTCGGCCTGGACTACCACGTGGCGGTGATCCTGGTGGGCATCCTGATGTGCCTGTACGTGCTGTTCGGCGGCATGCTCGCCACCACCTGGGTGCAGATCATCAAGGCGGTGCTGCTGCTGTCCGGTGCCAGCTTCATGGCGCTGATGGTGATGAAACACGTGGGCTTCGACTTCAACACCCTGTTCTCCGAAGCGATCAAGGTGCATGCCAAGGGCGAGGCGATCATGAGCCCGGGCGGCCTGGTCAAGGATCCGATCTCGGCGTTCTCGCTGGGCTTGGCGCTGATGTTCGGCACCGCGGGCCTGCCGCACATCCTGATGCGCTTCTTCACCGTCAGCGACGCCAAGGAAGCGCGCAAGTCGGTGCTCTACGCCACCGGTTTCATCGGCTACTTCTACATCCTGACCTTCATCATCGGCTTCGGCGCGATCCTGCTCGTCAGCACCAATCCCGACTTCAAGGACGCCGCCGGCGCCCTGATCGGCGGCAACAACATGGCGGCGGTGCACTTGGCCGATGCCGTGGGTGGCAGCGTGTTCCTCGGCTTCATCTCGGCAGTGGCCTTCGCCACCATCCTGGCGGTGGTCGCCGGCCTGACCCTGGCCGGTGCCTCGGCGGTGTCCCATGACCTGTACGCCAGTGTCTGGCGCAAGGGCAAGGCCAACGACAAAGACGAGATCCGCGTGTCGAAGATCACCACCATCGCCCTGGGCGTGCTGGCGATTGGTCTGGGCATCCTGTTCGAGAAGCAGAACATCGCCTTCATGGTCGGCCTGGCCTTCTCCATCGCCGCCAGCTGCAACTTCCCGGTGCTGCTGCTCTCGATGTATTGGAAGAAGCTGACCACCCGCGGCGCCATGATCGGTGGCTGGATGGGCCTGATCAGCGCGGTGGGCCTGATGATTCTCGGCCCGACCATCTGGGTGCAGATCCTCGGTCACGAGAAAGCCATCTACCCGTACGAGTACCCGGCGCTGTTCTCGATGATCATCGCTTTCGCCGGCATCTGGTTCTTCTCGGTTACCGACAAGTCCAAGGCTGCCGAGAACGAGCGCGCGCTGTTCTTCCCACAGTTCGTCCGCTCGCAGACCGGCCTGGGAGCCAGTGGCGCGGTATCGCACTGATACCTTGAGCTGAACACACAATGCCCCGGCCTATGCCGGGGCATTGTGCTTTCAGAGTTGTCGCATTACCTGCCGCTAGGAAATTTCTTAGGCCCGCTCGGAACGGTCTTAGTCATCGCCGTGACGTGTTCGCCAATACTTCTCCTCACCCGCTGGCCGCGCGCCGGCAGGCATTGACCAATTTAAGGAGATCAGATTCGTGAACCGCACGTTACTCGCCCTTCCCCTGGCCATGTTCTTCGCAGGCTCCGCTTTTGCGGTGGACCCGATCGAGAAGCAGGTACAGGTGACCGCCCAGGTGCCGACCGACGCTTTCTTCGTCGAGCCGGTAGGCGGCAACTGGATGAACGACCCGCAGGAAATGGCCTGGAACTCGTATCAGGCCAAGCTCGATCCGATCCGCAAGCAATTGCAGGTCAAGAGCACTGTGGGCCCGATCACCGCCTATCTGGTTTCGCCGGCGGTCATCGCCAGCGGCACCGAAAACATCGGCCTCGACGTCAAGGTCGGCGACACCGTGCTGCAGACCACCCCGGCCGAAGTCGTCAGCGCCACCCAGGCGGCACCGGGCGCGATCATCGGCTTCGAGGTGGCGGCCCAGCCCGCGCCGGCGAGCGGTTATGTGCCTGGCAATTACCAGGGCCTGGTGAGCATGATCTTCGAAACCGCCGCACCCTGAGCCTTCTCTCTTCGTTCATCCGTTGTTCCCCCTGACCCTCGGCTCCCGCCGAGGGACGGGTGGGTATTGCCTGCAAGCGACACCTCATGACCAATCATTCCATCCTGGCGGCCATGGGCCGCTGCTTGCTGTTGCCGGCCTGGCTGGCCGTCCACGCGCCCGCTAGCCAGGCCGCCGGCAATGCACTTGGTGCCGTCGATGGCCTGCCGCGCGAGTTCGAAGCGCATTTTTTTGATGTGCCGCTGGCGGTCCGGGTCGACCTTGATGGGCGCTACCTGGGTGATGCCATGGTGGTGCTCAGTCGCGATCAGCGCGTGCAGCTGCTGGAGTTCACCGATACCCTCGACAGCCGTGAACCGGAAAGCCTGCGCCGCCGCTGGCACGAGCGC
This sequence comes from Pseudomonas sp. P65(2024), assembly GCF_057480955.1. Taxonomy (NCBI): domain Bacteria; kingdom Pseudomonadati; phylum Pseudomonadota; class Gammaproteobacteria; order Pseudomonadales; family Pseudomonadaceae; genus Pseudomonas; species Pseudomonas sp. P65(2024). Next base: position 84,120 of record NZ_JBLIYX010000010.1, on the reverse strand, counting down.
CTGTTTGACGGCCGTCCTTTGGGGGACTGCCGCGGTGATTGCCCCGACGGCCTGCGCGCGGTGCACTACAGCCTAGTGAACTCGCAGCTGTCACTATTGACCGACCAGGCCGAGATCGCTGAGGTCAGTGAACGTTTTCACCGCCAGCCGGAGCAGGGCAGCTATGGGCTGCTACTACGCAACCAGCTCAACCTGGTCAATGACGGCCATGCCACCAGTGGTCGTTATGCATTGCAGGGCCAGGGCAGCGTCGGCAATTGGACCACCTTGGCCGATGGCCAGCTTGACCGGGGTAGCGACAGCCGCCAGGGCACGCGCCACCGGGTCGACCAGCTGTATGCCGAGCGCCTGGTAGAAAACCAGTTTTATCGGCTGGGCTACTTCACCCCAAGCGCCCAGGGGTTGACCCGCCAGCCGCGGTTGATGGGAAGCACGGCCGATACCACCTTCGGCTTGATGCTGGGGAGCAGCGACAGCCTGGCCATCGATACTGGCGCACCCAGCACCACGCCGATCTACGTTACCCCTAATCGTCCCGCCGTCGCCGAGGTCTATCGCAATGGCGTGCTGATCAACAGTCAACCGGTGCAGCCTGGTTTGCAGACCCTCGACACCAAGGTCCTGCCCGGGGGCATCTACGAAGTCGAGGTACGGCTGGTCGAAGACGGCCAGGAAACCTCGCGCAGTCAGGAGTTCATCTACAAACCCAGTAACTGGCGCAGCACCGATGCGCCCTGGCGCTACAACCTTTACCTGGGGCGCCAGAGCACATTGCTGAGCAACTGGGAGCGTGATACCGACGACAGCCTCGCCGCTGGCGTGCTGGCCAACTACATGTTGCATCCGCGGGCGATCCTGGGTATGTCGGCGCAACGGGTTGATGACGCCATGCAGTATGGCACCTCGCTGGACTGGGATATGCGTGAGCGTTTCAAGCTGTACGCCAACCTGTTCCAGACGCAAGGGCAGGGCAACGGCTACGACATCCAGCTGATCCATGCCTATGACAGTGGTTCGTTGGTTGCCAGCCACAGCCGAACCTGGCTGGCGCGCCCTGACTGGCGCCGCCTCGATGATAGAGCGCGGCGGCCATTCCAGGCGCGCCAGACACAGTCGTCCCTGTCGCTGAACCATCGCCTCGATCCGCGCAATACCGTCAGCATGCGGCTTTCGCAGTCTGAAGACGTCAATGCCGGCACCGGTCTCGACCTGGGGTGGGCTTACTATGGTCGGCTGCTGGGCTCCGATGCCAACTGGCGGTTGTCGCTGTTCGATCGTCCAGGAACGGCAGCCACCGGCGAATCTCGCAGCCGCGGCGTTAACTTGAGCCTGAGCATGAGTCTGGGTGGCGGCAGTGGTCGGCGTGTGTCCGCCAGTGTCGGTAGCCGCACCTCGCGCGACGGCGGGCGCGATCTCAACGCCTCGCTGGCCTACCAGCAAGATGTCGATATCGGCCCGCTGCGCAGCGTCGGCGCAACGCTCAGTGCGGACCGCTACGGCGCAGGGCTTGGCGGCGATACCCAGTTCGAGAGTCAGGTCGTGCACGGCGATGCCTATGTCCAGCGTTCGTCCTACAGCGGCGACTTCACCGGTGGCCTGAATCTGCAGAGCATGTTGGCCGTGGGAGCAGGCAAGGCGGCCATGAGTGGTCAGTACCTGCCGCACCAGGCCGGGCTGATCGTTGATGTCGAGACCGATATCGAGGGGTTGAAGCTGCGCGCCGACGACCGCCATGGCGGTTCCGCCAACCTGCAGCCTGGGCGCAACCTGATCCCGGTTGCAGCCTACAAGGCCGGGCATGTGCAGTTCGATTTTGAGGGCAGCGCGGTCACCGCAGCCGTTATCCAGCCCGCGAGCCTGGACTATCACCTCAACCGTGGCGGCATCGAATACCGTGAACTGCGGGTGTTGCGCACTGTTACCGTGCTTGGGCGCCTGTTTGACGAGCATGGCAAGCCGATGCGCGGCGCCCAGTTGATCAACCACGCCAGCCGCAGTGTCACCGAAACCGATGGCTTCTTTGCGGTCGAGATGAGCGAGTTGAACCCTACCTTGGAGATTCGCCAGCAGGGGCAGGCGGTATGCCTGCTGAGTCTGGACGTGAGCACGTTGGCGCGGGAGGACGATGTGCTGCTGGCTGGCGACCAACGCTGTGTGCCTGGGGTGGCGCAGGTCGAGGCGGTTGTACGCAACGGGCAGGGTTAAGCCGTTCAGTAAGGTGCAGCTCGGAGGATCCCTGCTCAGGGTAAAGGCCTACTGCCGTTTAGGGCGTTTCAGATTGCCATGCGGGAAGGTTCCCGCAGGTTCGGCCATGGCCACGCAGCCACTCCCCATCAATACTTTCCCGTCAATGACGCACGGAGTTCGCATCATGAATATTTTCCGCCTGCTGGCCTCGACACTGCTGGCGCTGCCTCTGGTTGCCAGTGCCGCTCCCGAGCTCAATGTCGGCGCGCTTTATGACTACGTCGACGGTGACAAGAGCACCTTGCTCAAGCGGGTACGCAACAGCGGCGACACCACTGCGTTCGTCAAGGTCAGCGTCGCTGAACTGGTGTATGACGCAACTGGTGTTGCCCGTGAAATTGCCACCGATGGGCTGCCACTGGAACAGCGCGGCTTGATCGCCAGCCCGGCGCGGCTGATCATCCCCGCCCAAGGCATGCAGGCGGTACGCCTGCTTTATCGTGGCTCACGGGAGCAGGAGCGCTATTTCCGTCTGCGCTTCGTACCGGTGCTTCCGGAGTCGGGCGATGGTTTCATGGTGGATGACCAGGAGGCGGAAAAGTACCGTGACAGCCTCAAGGCCGGGGTCAATCTGCTGGCCGGATATGGCTCGCTGTTGTTCGTCCGGCCTGCCGAGACACGCTACCAGACCCACGTACGGCGCGCAGGCGGGCAACTGACTGTCGTGAACCAGGGTAACGCCACGGTTGTGCTCGATCATTTTCGCCTGTGCCAAGCCGCAGGGCAGGGATGTGCGCCCGCCACCAAACACCACGTCCTGCCGGGTCGCACCCGGCAGTTCGACGGGGAGACCGGCAAGGTGCATCAGCTCGAGTTAATTGAGGGCGGTAATACCAAGGCAATGGTGGTGGAGGGATGATCGTGTTTTTTTCATCCATCAGACAGCGAGGGTGGGCACGCTGGGGCTGCGCGATAGTACTGTGCGGGGTCATGCCAGTGGCCAGCGCATTGGACGTGACTATCAGCGCAGAGTACCGGGGTGGCGGATCAGGTCGCTTCGAAAACACAACGCCTCCGGGTGGGGGGTGCAGGTACTGGCCCACCACGTGCCGAGGGGCCACGACGGTCGACTTGCCGATTACCTTCACGAAAAAAGCGGTACAGGAGGCGGCGGATCCGCGCGACGAGTTCTTCCTGCAGCTTCCCGGGCGGCGTGAGGTGGACGTCTACCACGATGAAACCGGTGAGCCGCGACGAATGGCCTTCGAGTGGACGTTGTTCAGCGTGATTGCGAAGAGCGCAAGGCTCGATCGCAATCCAACTTATAACCGGATACTCGGAGGATGTGTTTTCGGTGGTGGATCGTCCGGCAGTTGGGGAGATGGCAGGGCGCGGGTGCTTTGGCGTCTAAGTGATTCGCTCACGCCTGGCGCTTGCTGGTCGCGTAGCATCTATGCTCCCGCAGGCACCGTGATGCAGGCTGACGTTGAAGAACTCAGTGTGGGTTTCAACCTGAACATACCGCCACCTTACCGGCTCAAGGCCGGCAAGTACCGGGGCTCGACCACCTTTCGCATCGGCCCGGGTGGTGATTTCGACTTTGGCAACGATGTCAGCAACCTGAGTGGTGACAGCCTCACCATCAATTTTGAACTCGATGTGCAGCACGCCTTCATGTTCGAGTTTCCGCCTGGTTCCGACCGGGCTGTGCTGGAGCCCAGGAACGGCTGGCAGGCCTGGTTGGCCGGTGGCAAGGCGCCGCAGCGCATCTATCGCGACCTGCCGTTCAGGGTGTGGTCCACCGGCCCGTTCAAGGTCTATAAGCTTTGCCAGCACGACATGGGCGCGCACTGCGCGATCCGCAGTGACGAAGGGGAACAGGTGGCTGTGAAGGTCGCCATGAGTCTGCCTGCGGGTATCCAGCACCGGGGCCAGGCGGTGGAACGCCTGCAGTTGCCTACTGGCCGCTTCGCGGCGCTTCAGTTCGAGGCGGCTATGCCAACGTTGAATCGACCAGGCCAGTTGCATTTCGAGGTGGGACGCAGTGATGTACAAGCGATGCTCAAGCACCCTGGCAGTACTTATGACGGCCAGGTCACCGTGGTCTTCGACGCCGAGCTTTAACCGGCTGAGGTAGCGCACGAGGTAAACGCTATGCACAGAGCACTTGTGGTTGACGACCACCCTTTCATCCGCAGCACCGTCTGTATGCTGCTGCGCCAGCAACGCCTGGAGATAATCGGCCAGGCCGACAATGGCATCGACGCGGTGCGCCTGGCCCGTGAGCATGCGCCGGACCTGGTAATTCTCGATATCGCCATGCCGGGCCTGGATGGGCTGGAAGTGATCGCCCGGATCAAGGCCCTGGGGACGCCCACGCGTATAGTGGTGCTGACCTCGCAACTGGCCGAGTCCTACTCATTGCGCTGCATGCAGGCTGGGGCCGTTGGGTATGTGTCTAAAACCGATGATCTCGATGAACTCGGCAAAGCGGTGCGCGCTGTGCTGTCTGGCTATAGCTACTTTCCCGAAGTGGCGCTCAGCTCGGTCAACCGCCGTGACCTGCAGGCAACCGAGGCACAGTGCATCGCCAGTTTGACTGATCGCGAGTTGATGGTCCTCCAGCACTTGGCGCGTGGCTATAGTAACAAAGCCATCGGCGAGGCCATGTTGTTGAGCAACAAGACCATCAGTACCTACAAGATTCGCCTACTGGAAAAGCTGCGACTCAGCTCGTTGATCGACCTGGCGGATTTCGCCCGTCGCAACGCGCTCATCTGAGCGCTGTAGTCCCGTGTTCCTGCGTGCCTTGCTGATAGGGATACTGGGGGGGCTTGGCTACCTGCCAACTTGCGCGGCCGTGCAATTGCATGCACGCCCCGCCCCGCAGACACCACCGCCGGTTCTGGATCACGAGGAACTGCGTTGGCTGTGGGAGCACCGCGTGTTACGCCTGGGCGTGATCGCCCGTGACAACCCACCGTTCGACATGCTTACCACGGGGCAGGCCTACGAGGGCATCACCGCCGATTACGTCGGGCTGCTGGCGAGTCAACTGCGCCTCGAAGTGCAGTTGCAGGTGTTTGCATCGTTCGCCGAGACGGCAGCTGCCCTGCGCCAAGGCCGTATCGACCTGCTCGGGTCCGTCAGCCCGCAGCAGGCGCTCGAGGCAGGTCTGCATCTGTCTGCGCCCTATGCCCAGGATCGCCCCTTGCTGATCGCCCCGCAGGAGCATGCGCGGGAACGGGGCCGCAGCGGCGCCAGCTTCAGGTTGGCGCTGGTCGACGGATATCGTCCGCGCCAACAGGTACAGGCGTTATACCCCTTGGCCGAGATCCAGCTTCATCCCTCGCCGTTCAGCGCCTTGGCGGCACTCGCGCTGGGTGACGCCGACCTTTATCTGGGCAGCACGCTCGGAAGCCGTTATCTCCTGGGCCGCAACCAATGGAACGGTGCCGAGGAAATTGGCCATGCGGCCCTGACCAGCCAAGCTGTCGGTTTTGCCATGGCCCGCGACAACAAGGCGTTGATCGGCCTGGTTGATCGAGTATTGGACGGCCTTGGCGATCAACATGCGGATATTCACGAGCGTTGGCATGCCCGACCTGCTGCCGTGCACAGGTCGCCAGGCATCCCGCTGAGCGATGTCGAGCGGCACTGGCTGGCTGAAAACCCACGCATCAAGGTGCTGGTGAATGAACAGGCAATGCCGCTGAGCTATCGCGATGGTAAAGGCCAACTGCAAGGGTTGAGCTTCGATCTGTTGCAATTGCTTGGCCGGCGAACGGGCTTGGAGTTTGACGTCGAGGCAGGTGGCACTACGGCACAGATGGTCGAGCAGGTACGCATGGGAAAGGCACAATTGATCGCGGGCCTGCCCTACAGCCCGGCGCGTGGAGAGCGCCTGCGATTCACTCGTGGCTTTCTGAGTTCTGCGTATGTGCTGGTGATGCAGGGGCACGCCGAGCGGCCAGGTGATCTCGCCCAGCTGAACGGGCGGCGGCTGGCACTGGAGGAAGGCAGCGTGGCACAGGCGTTGCTGGCCCAGGCATATCCGAGGGTCGTGCAGTCACCGGTCAATGGTGCGTTGGAGGCGGTGCACGCGGTGGCCGCCGGGAGAGTCGCGGCAGCCGTGCTGCCACTCGTCCAGGCCCGGTTACTGGTTGCGCGCTGGTACCCGGGGCGGCTGCGGATCAGCAGCCTGGCCTTGCCAGCGGAGCATTTCGCGTTCGCCAGCAGTCCGGGTGCGGTTCATCTCCAGAGCATCCTCGACAAGGCATTGCTCGATCTGGCACCACGCGAAATCGATGTGCTGGTCCGGCGCTGGCGCAGTCCGCTGATCGTTGCCGCCAGTGCCTGGCAGCGGTACCGGACTCCCCTGCTGCTGGGATTTCTCGCTGCTTTTGCCGCACTGCTGGTAGCGCTGCTGTGGATCCGCTACCTACGCCGTCTGCAGGTGCAGCTGCGGCGGGCCAAGCAAGGGGCCGAGGCAGCAAGCCATGCCAAGACTCATTTCCTGGCAGCCATGAGCCATGAGATCCGCACGCCGTTGCATGCCCTTTTGGGCATGCTGGAGCTCGCCCAACGCAAGGCCGGACGGGGCGTGCTCGATCACTTGGCCATCGAGGTGGCCGCTGACGCTGCCCGGGGACTGCAGGAACTGATCGGCGATATCCTCGATGTCACCCGTATCGAGGCGGGCGAGTTACAGTTGACGCCAGCGGTGTCATGCCTGCGCGAACAGGTGTCGCAGGTTATCCAGTTGTTCGACCATCAGGCTCGTGTCAAGGGATTGCGGCTCGATCTCACCGTTGAGGGCGAAGTTGACCGCCCGGTATTGCTTGACCCGGTGCGCTTGCGGCAGGTATTGGCAAATCTGTTGAGCAATGCGATCAAGTTCACCCAGCAGGGGCGGGTACAGGTGAGCGTCTGTGCTCAGTCCCGCAGCGATTGCCTGGTGGTACGCCTGATCGTCGAGGACACCGGTATCGGCATTGCCAAGGCCGAATTGGCCGAGCTGGGCCAGCCCTTTCGCCAAGCCAGCAATCAGTTCCAGTCGCCGCGCAGCAGCACGGGGCTTGGATTGGGCATCTGCCGCAGCTTGTGCCAGATGATGGGCGGCAACTTGCAGTTGAGCAGCGAGCTGGGCAAGGGCACCCAGGCGCAAATCTACCTGGAGCTGCCAATTCATCCGCTGGATCCGTCAGAGCCCGTGGTGGCACCACGCAGTGATGTCCCGTCGGACGCAGTACCGCTGCGCGTGCTGGTGGCGGACGACTATCCGGCCAATCGATTGCTGTTGGCTCAGCAACTTGATTACCTGGGGCATCACGCCCGGGTTGCCGAGGATGGAGCGCAGGCCCTACGGCTGTGGTTGAACGAGCACTTCGATGTCGTCATCAGCGATTGCAGCATGCCGCGCCTCGACGGCTATGGTCTGGCCAGGGCGATTCGTCTGCATGAGCGTCGCAATGGAGGGACGGCGTGTCGACTAGTCGGTCTCACCGCCAGCGCGCTGGCGGACGAACGCCGACGCTGCCTAGCGGCAGGCATGGATGATTGCCTATTCAAACCCCTCGGTTTGCAGGCGCTGATCGGTGCCCTGGGCGGCAGTGTTGCGCAGCAGGGCAAATGTCTGGGGGATGAGGGCGCGCGCACGTCGATATTCGATTTCGATCATCTACGACAGTTGGCGGACAACGATCAGGGCGCACTGGAAGCGTTGCTTGCCGATCTGCGTCGCAGCAATCGTGATGATCTCACCCGCCTGGCAGATTCAGGCGACGATCCAAAGGCTCTGGCTGCCTTGGCGCACCGGGTCAAGGGCGGCGCACGCATCTTGCGCGCTGGCGATCTGATCAATGCCTGCGAGCGCCTGGAGGGCAGTTGCGCCAGCGCCCCCTTGGATCTTGAACGACTTCGCCGTGATGCTCAGGCCTTGCATGCGGTGATGCAAGACCTGGAGCACTATCTGGGCAGCCGGACTCAAGGCTGAGCGTCATGCCAGGCCAGGTTCATATCCTGCCCAGCAACAAGAGGATCAACAAGACCACCAGTACCACCCCGATTATGCCGGACGGGCCGTAACCCCATGCGCGGGAGTGAGGGAAGACCGGTAAGCCGCCGATCAGCAGTAAGATCAGGATGATAATGAGGATGGTGGTCATGGCGAAGTCCTTGCGTTATGGAAGGGCTGGGGCATAGCGGTAGCCGCTTAATGTTTCCGACTGGTGCCCTTGTATAAAAATTCAATCCACCTGCCTGACGATTGAATGGCCTGCCGCCCAATGGCGCCGTATTCAGCAGTTTGATGCCGTACCGGCAGCCGTGGTGTTGTGGCTAGACTCCAGCCATTCCCACTGTTCAAGGCGCTCCACCATGCACAACCGAATGATGATCACTGGCGCCGGCTCCGGCCTTGGCCGCGAGATTGCCCTGCGCTGGGCTCGCGAGGGCTGGCAGCTGGCTCTGGCAGACGTCAATGAGGCGGGCTTGCGCGAAACCCTGGCCTTGGTGCGCCAAGCCGGTGGTGACGGCTTCTCCCAGCGCTGCGACGTGCGCGATTACAGCCAGCTCACCGCCCTGGCCCAGGCCTGCGAGGAAAAGCTCGGCGGCATCGACGTGATCGTCAACAATGCCGGGGTTGCGTCGGGTGGATTCTTCGCCGATTTGTCCCTGGAGGACTGGGACTGGCAGATCGCGGTCAACCTGATGGGCGTGGTCAAGGGCTGCAAGGCGTTCCTGCCGCTGCTCGAGCGCAGCCGTGGGCGGATCATCAACATTGCCTCCATGGCCGCCCTGATGCAGGGGCCGGGCATGAGCAACTACAACGTGGCCAAGGCTGGGGTGCTGGCCTTGTCCGAGAGCCTGCTGGTGGAGTTGCGCCAGGTCGAGGTGGCGGTGCATGTGGTGTGCCCGTCGTTCTTCCAGACCAACCTGCTCGACTCGTTCCGCGGACCAGATCCGGCGATGAAGGCGCAGGTGGGCAAACTGCTGGAAGGTTCGTCGATCAATGCTGCGGATATCGCCGAACATATCCACCAGCGGGTCGCCGCTGGCGAGTTCCTGATCCTGCCCCATGAGGCCGGGCGCCACGCCTGGCAACTCAAGTGCCAGGCGCCTCAGCGGCTTTACGACGAAATGGCGGACATGGCGGTAAAAATGCGGGCGAAGGCGCGCAAAACCGCGCATTGAGAGAGATTTCTGTAGGTTTTTTTACCTTTGCCAGTAGGTTGCGTCTATTTGTCCTGAGAAGGATTGAGTAGGCCAAAGCTGGCGGGGCAGTCTCCGATTTTCCCTTGAGCTGGAGGATCGGAACATGCTGGTAATTGGACGAGAAGTGGGCGAAGTCATCGTCATTTCCGAAAACATCAAGATCCAGGTGATGTCCGTCGAGAACGGCCAGGTCCGCTTCGGTATCTGCGCGCCGCGGGACGTGGAGGTGCACAGGACCGAGGTGTACAAGCGCATCAAGGCACTTGAGCTCGAGAAGCAGCAGGCTTGAGGGCCCGCTACTCGAACAGCTCACGCGCAACTTCATGCTTGGCCAGCAACTGGCACTGCTGGCTGTCCATGTCGAACAGGATGAAGGCCTGACCTTTGGCCAAGGCCTGGCGTACCCGCAACACGCGGGTTTCCAGCGGCGTGTCGTCGCCGTTGTCGGTACCGTCGCGGGTGACGAAGTCCTCGATCAGGCGGGTCAGTGTTTCGGCTTCAAGTTGCTCGTAGGGGATCAGCATGGTCTGGGCGGTGGTTGTGGGAATGGAGGCATGCTACGTGAATTTGGGGGCCTGGTGCGCCCCATTCCCGCTCGATCACCCTTTGTTGCCCACCAGACTGTCCACCGCCGGCACCCGGGTGTCGCTTTCCATCTGCGTGTCGTGTTCCAGTTGGTGGCTGAAGCGCTCCAGTGAGGCATTGGCCGGTTGCGAGTCGCTGGCGAATACCGGCGGACTGAGCAGGTAGGCACCGAGCAGACGGCTCAGCGCCGCCAGGCTGTCGATATGGGTGCGCTCGTAGCCATGGGTGGCATCGCAGCCGAAGGCCACCAGGGCGGTGCGGATATCGTGCCCGGCGGTCACCGCCGAGTGGGCGTCGCTGAAGTAGTAGCGGAACAGGTCACGGCGTACCGGCAGGTCCTGATCGCCGGCCAGCTTGAGCAGGTGACGCGACAGGTGATAGTCGTAGGGCCCGGAGGAATCCTGCATGGCCACGCTCACCGCGTGTTCGCTGGACGCCTGCCCCGGCGCCACCGGGGCGATGTCGATGCCGACGAACTCGCTGACGTCCCAGGGCAGGGCAGCGGCGGCGCCGGAGCCGGTCTCCTCGGTGATGGTAAACAAGGGATGGCAGTCGATCAGGGGCTGGCGGCCGCTTTCCACCACGGCCTTGAGCGCCGCCAGCAAGGCCGCCACGCCGGCCTTGTCGTCCAGGTGGCGGGCGCTGATATGGCCGCTTTCGGTGAACTCCGGCAACGGGTCGAAGGCCACGCAGTCACCGATGGCGATCCCCAGCGCCTCGCAGTCGGCGCGGGTAGCGCAGTAGGCGTCCAGGCGCACCTCCACATGTTCCCAGCTGATCGGCATCTGGTCGATGGCTGTGTTGAACGCGTGCCCGCTGGCCATCAGCGGCAGCACGCTGCCGCGGTAGACGCCGGTGTCGGTGAACACGCTGACCCGGCTGCCCTCGGCAAAGCGGCTCGACCAGCACCCCACCGGCGCCAGCGCCAGGCGACCGTTGTCCTGCAACTGGCGCACGCTGGCGCCGATGGTGTCCAGGTGCGCCGAGACGGCGCGGTCGGGCGAGCTCTGGCGGCCCTTGAGGGTGGCGCGGATGGTGCCGCGACGGGTCAGCTCGAAGGGGATGCCCAGTTCGTCCAGGCGCTCGGCGACATAGCGCACGATGGTATCGGTGAAGCCGGTGGGGCTGGGGATGGCGAGCATCTCCAGCAGTACACGTTTGAGGTAGTCGAGATCGGGTTCGGGAAGTCGTTCGGACATGTCCAGGTCTCCGGTCGGGGTGAAATTTTCAAACTGTGGGCAAGGTCTTGTGGGAGCGGCCTTGGGTCGCGAAAGGGGGGGGCGAAGCGCCCCCGGGATGTCAGCTTCGCTGCATCTATTGCCGGGCCCGCTTTGCGGGCCTTTCGCGACACAAGGCCGCTCCCACAAAGATCCGAGGAGCTGTCAGGCCAAGGGGCGGCTGTGGGGAAACAACAAGTCGACAAAGCGCTCGGCCGTAGGCTGCGGTTCATGATTGGCCAATCCCGCACGCTCGTTGGCCTCGATGATCACGTAGTCCGGGTGCTCGGCATCGCGGACCATCAAATCCAGGCCCACCACCGGGATTTCCAGGGCGCGGGCGGCACGTACGGCGGCATCGGCTAGCACCGGGTGCAGGCGCGCGGTGACATCCTCCAGGGTGCCGCCGGTGTGCAGATTGGCGGTACGGCGCACGGCCAGCCGTTGCCCGGCGGGCAGGATGTCGTCGTAGCCCAGCCCCGCGTCCTTGAGCGTGCGCGCGGTCTCTTCGTCCAGTGGAATGCGGCTTTCGCCACCGGTGGCCACCTGGCGGCGTCTGCTCTGGGCCTCGATCAGGGCACGCAGGCTGTGCCTGCCGTCGCCGATCACCTGGGCCGGATGGCGGATTGCTGCCGCCACCACCTCGTAGCCGATCACCACGATGCGCAGGTCGACGCCTGCATGGAAGCTCTCCAGCAGCACGCGGCTGTCGAAGGCGCGGGCTTGCTCCACGGCATGGCTCAGCGCTTCGAGGGTGGTGATATTGACCGCCACTCCCTGACCCTGTTCGCCATCCACCGGCTTGACCACTACCGCGCCATGCTCGTCGAGGAACGCATGGTTGTCATCGACGCTCCCCGCCAGTTGCTGCGCCGGTACCTGCAGGCCAGCGTTGTGCAAGGCCTGGCGGGTCAGGCGCTTGTCCTGGCAGAGGGTCATGGTGACGGCGCTGGTCAGGTCACTCAACGATTCGCGACAGCGGATGCGCCGTCCGCCCAGGCTCAGGGTGAACAGCCCGGCATCGGCATCATCGACCTGAACTTCGATGCCTCGGCGCAATGCCTCGTCGACGATGATCCGTGCATAGGGGTTGAGGCCGGCCTCGGGCCCTGGGCCGAGGAACAACGGCTGGTTGATGCCGTTCTTGCGCTTGATGGCGAAGGTCGGCAGGGTGCGGAACCCAAGCTTCTTGTACAGCCGCTTGGCCTGGCGGTTGTCGTGCAGCACCGATAGGTCGAGACAGGCCAGGCCGCGGCTCATGAAGTGTTCGATCAGGTGGCGTACCAGCACTTCGCCGACGCCCGGGCGGGTGCAGTGTGGGTCCACCGCCAGGCACCACAGGCTACAGCCGTGTTCGGGGTCGTCGAAGGCCTTGCCGTGGTCCAGGCCCATGACGCTGCCGATTACCGTGTGGCGGTCTTCGTCCTCGGCCAGCCAGTACACCGGGCCGCCGAGGTGGCGCGGGGTCAGCAGCTCGGGATCGACCGGCAGCATGCCGCGGGCCTGGTACAGCGCATTGATTGCCTGCCAGTCCGCCGCACCTTGCGCCCGCCGAATGCGAAAGCCGCGAAACACGCGTTGCGCTGGCCGGTAGTCGCTGAACCACAGGCGCAAGGTGTCCGAAGGATCGAGGAACAGCTGTTGCGGCGCCTGGGCCAGCACCTGCTGCGGCGCGGCGACGTACAGGGCGATATCGCGCTCGCCGGCCTGTTCTTGCAGCAGCGCTTCGGCCAGGCTGAGCGGATCGGGGTAGGTGTGCCCGATCAGCAGCCGCCCCCAGCCACAATGCACGGCCCGTGGCTGGTCATGGGGCTCGCTGCCGTCGCCGGCCAGGCGTGCCTGCAGGCGCTCGTAAGACGGCGCCTGACCGCGCAGCAGGCGTTGGCCGTAGGCGATCTCGTGGGCTTTCATTGGTCAGATTCCTTGTTCGCTGAGCCACAGGTTCAAGGCCGCCAGCTGCCACAGCTTGGAGCCGCGCAGCGGGGTAAGCTGGCCGTGGGGGTTGCTCAGCAGGCGGTCGAGCATGGCCGGATCGAACAGCCCGCGATCCTGACTGGGGTCGGTCAGCAGCTCGCGCACCCAGTCCAAGGTGGCGCCTTGCAGATGCTTGAGGCCGGGCACCGGGAAGTAGCCCTTCTTGCGGTCGATCACTTCGTGTGGAATGACTCGGCGCGCCGCCTGCTTGAGCACCTGTTTGCCACCGTCGGGCAGCTTGAAGCGCGCCGGTATGCGCGCCGACAGCTCCACCAGGCGGTAGTCGAGGAACGGCGTGCGCGCTTCCAGGCCCCAGGCCATCGTCATGTTGTCCACCCGCTTGACCGGGTCGTCCACCAGCATCACCGTGCTGTCCAGGCGCAAGGCCTTGTCCACCGCGTCCGGCGCGCCGGGGCGGGCGAAGTGCTCGCGAACGAAGTCGCCGGCCGCGTCGTTGTCCAGGCGCCACGGCGCCTGCACGGTGTCGCGGTATTCGGCGTGGCTGCGGTCGAAGAACGCGTCGCGATAGGCACCGAAGGCGTCCTCGGCACCGTTCACCTGCGGGTACCAGTGGTAGCCGGCGAACAGCTCGTCGGCGCCCTGTCCGCTCTGCACGCCCTTGCAATGCTTGGCCACCTCCCGCGAGAGCAGGTAGAAGGCGATGCAGTCATGGCTGACCATCGGTTCGCTCATGGCGCGGAAGGCCGCTGGCAACTGCTCGATGATCTCGTGCTCGGCGATGCGCAGCTTGTGGTGGCGGGTGTGGTAATGGCTGGCGATCAGGTCGGAATACTGGAACTCGTCGCCGCGCTCGCCGCCGGCGTCCTCGAAACCGATGGAGAAGGTCGACAGGTCGTCCACGCCGGCCTCGCGCAGCAGGCCGACCAGCAGGCTGGAGTCGACGCCGCCGGAGAGCAGCACGCCGACGTCCACTGCGGCGCGCTGGCGGATCGCCACGGCGTCACGGGTGGCATCGAGCACGCGGCTGGTCCAGCCCTCCAAGTCGAGCTCGCGCTCGTCCGGGTTCGGGCCGTAGTGCAGTTGCCACCAGGTCTGGCGCTCGACCTCGCCATGGCGGTCGATACGCATCCAGGTGCCGGGCTCGAGCTTTTGCACATTGGCCAGCAGCGTGCGCGGCGCCGGCACCACGGCGTGGAAGTTCAGGTAGTGGTTCAGTGCCACCGGGTCGATCATCGGGTCGATATCGCCGCCCTTGAGCAGTGCCGGCAAGGTTGAGGCGAAGCGCAGGCGCTCGCCGTTGCGCGACAGGTACAGAGGCTTGACGCCCAGGCGGTCGCGGGCCAGGAACAGGCGCTGACTGTCGCGCTCCCAAATGGCCAGGGCGAACATGCCGTTGAGCTTGGGCAGCAACGCCGCGCCCCAGGCGTGATAGCCCTTGAGCAGCACCTCGGTGTCACCGTCGGACCAGAAGCTGTAGCCCAGGGCCTGCAGCTCCTGGCGCAGTTCCGGGAAGTTGTAGATGGCGCCGTTGAAAGCCAGTGCCAGGCCCAGGGTGTTGTCGACCATGGGCTGGGCCGAGCCGTCGGACAGGTCCATGATCTTCAGGCGCCGGTGGCCGAGGGCGATCGGGCCCTGGCTATGGAAGCCCCAGGCGTCGGGGCCGCGGGGCGCCAGGTGGTGGGTGATGCGCTCCACCGCGGCGAGGTCCGCCGGGCGTGGGGCTTGGTCGATGGGGGTGAAACGTAACTCTCCTGCTAATCCGCACATAAGTCCTTACCGGTTTTGCCGTTGGGGAAGGTGCCCGAAATAAGGGACACTTAGGTAGGGACCGAGGTAGGTTGTGAGAGTTTTAGATCGATCTGTTATATGGGGTGAGTGGTCCCGGGAGCGCAAGGCGCCCCCCTGCGATAGTGCTACTTGCCGCGAATCAGCCGGCGCAGCGAGAAACGGTTGGGATGACAGGCCTCGGCCACCGCCCTGGGTAGCGGCAAGGGCTCGCCGCTGACCCAGGCGGCGATCAGCTCACCCGACAACGGTGCGGTGATCAATCCCCGCGAGCCATGCCCACTGTTCACATACAGCCCCTCCAGCCACGGGCAGGCCACATCCGGCACCTGTCGTGCATCCTTGGCCAACATGGCGTAGGCCTGGTTGAACGCCTCGACATCGGCCAGCGGCCCGACGATGGGCAGATAGTCCGGGCTGGTGCAGCGGAACGCCGCCCGGCCCTGCAGTTGTGCCGGGTCCAGTTCGGCGGTGCGCAGGCGGGTGGCCACGTCTGCGGAAATATCATCCAGCAGCGCCAGGTTGTCCCGGTGCTCGGCCACGGTCGGCGCCAAGTCCTCGCTGTGAAAGTCGAAGCTGGCGCCCAAGGTATGTTCATCGCCACGAGATGGCGCCACGTAGCCGTCGGCGCAAACCACCGTGCGCAGCTCCCGGCTTGCCACGGTGGCCGGCAGGCGGGTGATCTGCCCGCGTATGCGCTTGAGCGGCAGCCCGGCGCAGGCCGGGAACTGACGGACATCGGCAGCCCCGGCCAACACCACCAGCGGCGCGCTGGCCAGCAGGCGCTCGCTGTCCCAGGCCTGCCACAGGCCGTCGGTCTTGCGCAGCGCGATGACGTTGGCATGGCCAAGCAGGCGGATGCGCGGATGCTCCAGTTGGGCCTGGCACAGCGCCGGTGGGTGTACCCAACCACCTTCGGGGTAGAACAGGCCGCCGCTGGCCAGCGCCACGCCCGCCGCGGCTTCGGCTTGTGCCCGGTCGAGCTGGCGCAGCAGGCTGTTGTCGAAGGCACTTGCCAGCTTGGCCTGACGTTCGCCTTCCTTGTCGTCAAAGGCCAGTTGCAGCACGCCGCAGGCGTCCCAGTCCTGGCCGCGTTGCAGGTGCTCGAGCCAGCGACGGGTGTAGCCGAAGCCGGAAAGGATCATCTGCGACAGGGCGGTGCCGTGGGCGGACAGTTTGAGGTACAGCACGCCTTGGGGGTTGCCCGAGGCCTCCTGGGCCGGCCCGTCGTGGCGCTCCAACACGCAGACTTGCCAACCCCGGGCCGCCAGGCTGCGCGCGGTGGCACTGCCCGCCAGGCCGGCACCGATCACCAGCGCCTTGCGTGGCCCCGGCAAGGGTGCTGGGCGTGCGTACCAGGGCGCCGCAGGGGCGGCGGGCGCGCCGCTGTAGACGCCATGCATTACCTCCCACTTCTTGCCGATACCGGGCACCTTCTTCATGGTGAACCCGGCCTCGATCAGCGAGCGGCGCACCCAGCCGGTGGTGGTGAAGGTGCCGAGGGTGGTGCCGGGGTATGACAGGCGCGCCAGCTGGGCGAACAGCTCGGGCGTCCACATGTCGGGGTTCTTCGCCGGGGCAAAGCCGTCCAGGAACCAGGCGTCGATGCGCGCGTCCAGTTGCGGCAGTTGCTCCAGCGCATCGCCGATCATCAGCGTCAGGGTGACGCGGCCGTCATCGAGGCTCAGTTGCTGGAAACCCGGATGGATTGCCACGTACTGATCGAGCAGGGGCCGGGTGAAGGCCGCCAGCGTCGGCCACAACTGCATGGCGCGCTCCAGGTCGGCGCGGCTCAGGGGGTATTTTTCCACGCTGACGAAGTGCAGGCGCGCCTCGGCGTGGGCCAGCTCGTCGAACAACTGCCAGGCGCAGAAGAAGTTCATGCCGGTGCCGAAGCCCGTTTCCCCGATCACCAGGCAGTCCCGCGGCGCCAGCTCGGCAAAGCGCTGGCGCAGGTGGTTCTGCTCGATGAACACGTGCAGGGTCTCGTCGATGCCTTCGTTGATGGCGAAATAGACATCGTCGTATTGCCGAGAGTGGGGGCGGCCCTGGTCGTCCCAGTCGATCTGGGCGTGCTGGGGGAGGGTGGTATCGGACATGGTTGGCTCGGTTGCAGCGGATGACGGATTTTAAGCGATTCGCGTGGCGAGTGTCGGCCCTATCGCAAGGCGCGACAGAATCGATATGCATGGCGCAAATCCGCTAATCTTGCTTATCCATTGAAGGAGCGCTCCATGTTCGAATCCGCCGAAATCGGTCACAGCATCGACAAGGACACCTACGAAGCGGAAGTCCCCGCCCTGCGCGAGGCGCTGCTCGAAGCCCAGTATGATCTCAAGCAGCAGGCACGCTTCCCGGTGATCGTGCTGATCAACGGCATCGAGGGCGCCGGCAAGGGCGAGACGGTCAAGCTGCTCAACGAGTGGATGGACCCGCGGTTGATCGAAGTGCGCACCTTCGACCAGCAGACCGACGAGGAACTGGCCCGGCCACCGGCCTGGCGCTATTGGCGGGCGCTGCCACCGAAGGGGCGGATGGGCGTGTTCTTCGGCAACTGGTACAGCCAGATGCTCGAGGGCCGCGTGCATGGCCAGTTCAAGGATGCCGTGCTCGACCAGGCCATCGCCGGGGCCGAGCGCCTGGAGCAGATGCTCTGCGACGAAGGCGCGCTGATCATCAAGTTCTGGTTCCATCTGTCCAAGAAACAGATGAAAGCCCGGCTCAAGGCGCTCAAGGATGACCCGTTGCACAACTGGCGCATCAGTCCGCTGGACTGGCAGCAGTCGGAAACCTACGACCGCTTCGTGCGTTTCGGCGAGCGGGTGCTGCGCCGCACCAGCCGCGATTACGCGCCCTGGCATGTGGTCGAGGGCGTCGACCCGCATTACCGCAGCCTGGCAGTGGGGCGCATCCTGCTGGAGAGCCTGCAGGCGGCCCTGGCCAACAACCCCAAAGGCAAGCATCAGGGCAACGTCGCGCCGCTGGGGCGCAGCATCGACCAGAAGAGCCTGCTCGGCGCCTTGGACATGACCCTGCGCCTGGACAAGCACGACTACCAGGAACAGCTGGTCACCGAACAGGCACGCCTGGCCGGCCTGCTGCGCGACAAGCGCATGCGCCGCCACGCCCTGGTGGCGGTGTTCGAAGGCAATGACGCGGCCGGCAAGGGCGGGGCGATCCGCCGCGTGGCGGCGGCGCTGGATCCGCGCCAGTACCGCATCGTGCCGATTGCCGCGCCCACCGAGGAAGAGCGTGCCCAGCCTTACCTGTGGCGGTTCTGGCGGCACATCCCGGCACGGGGCAAGTTCACCATCTTCGACCGCTCCTGGTATGGCCGGGTGCTGGTGGAGCGGGTCGAGGGTTTCTGCAGCCCGGCGGACTGGATGCGTGCCTATGGCGAGATCAACGACTTCGAGGAGCAACTGAGCAACGCCGGGGTGGTGGTGGTCAAGTTCTGGCTGGCCATCGACCAGCAGACCCAGCTGGAGCGTTTCGAGGAGCGCGAGCAGATCCCGTTCAAGCGCTACAAGATCACCGAGGAAGACTGGCGCAACCGCGACAAGTGGGACGTCTATTCCGAGGCGGTGGGCGACATGGTCGACCGCACCAGCACCGAGATCGCGCCGTGGTCCCTGGTGGAGGCCAATGACAAGCGCTGGGCGCGAGTGAAGGTGCTGCGCACGATCAATCAGGCGTTGGAGGCGGCGTTCGCCAAGGACAAGAAGTAGGCGGATCGTGCAGGGGGGCTTGGCTTTTAGCGGGGCAAGCCTGCTCCACGATAGCCTGCCCGGGCATTGAGCATGCGTCCAGGGAATGACCTGATGAAATCTTTTCCCGCCACATCCTCCCCGGCAAGCCTTTAGACTGCACCTTCCCCCACCAAGGTCCGACTCGAGGACACCATGCACATTTCTTCCGGACGCTGGGTCCAGGGCCTTCTGTTGGCGCTGTTGACGGCGTTTCTCTGGGGCATCCTGCCGATCAAGCTCAAGCAGGTGCTGCAGGTGATGGACCCGGTAACCGTCACCTGGTACCGCCTGAGTGTTTCCGGCGGCCTGTTGTTCGCCTGGCTGGCGGCTAATCGGAGGTTGCCATCGTTCAGCCGCCTCGGAATCAAGGGTAAGGGCCTGGTGGCCGTCGCGGTGGCCGGACTGGTCGGCAACTATGTGCTGTACCTGGTCGGCCTGAACCTGCTTAGCCCCGGCACCGCGCAACTGGTGGTCCAGCTGGGGCCGGTGCTGTTGCTGGTGGCCAGCGTGTTTGTGTTCAAGGAGCGCTTCAGCCTGGGGCAGGGCCTGGGGCTGCTGGTGTTGCTGGTGGGGTTCGGGTTGTTCTTCAACCAGCGCCTGGAAGAGCTGCTCACTTCGCTTGGCACCTACACCACCGGTGTGCTGACCATCATCCTGGCGACCAGCATCTGGGTGTTCTATGCCCTGAGCCAGAAGCAGCTGCTGACGGTGTGGAATTCGCAGCAGGTGATGATGGTGATCTACCTGTGCTGCGCGCTGCTGCTCACGCCCTGGGTGCATCCGCTGGAGGCGTTGCAGCTCAGTCCGTCGCAGGGCTGGTTGCTGCTGGCCTGCTGCCTGAACACGCTGGTGGCCTATGGCGCGTTCGCCGAGGCGCTGGCGCATTGGGAGGCCTCGCGGGTCAGCGCGACCCTGGCCCTGACACCGCTGGTGACCTTTGTTGCGGTGGCGCTGGCGGCCTGGCTGTGGCCAGATTACGTGCATGCCGAGCAGATCAATGGCCTGGGCTATGTAGGGGCGGTGACGGTGGTGCTGGGGTCGGCGTTGGTGGCCTTGGGGCCGTCGCTGATCGCGGGGTGGAAGGTACGTCGGGTGCGGGTTGATTGATAATTTCATCGCGGGGCAAGCCCGCTCCCACGCTGCGTTTTGTGGCTGGCGTGGGAGCGGGCTTGCCCCGCGATGAGGCCACCGGATCAGCCCTTGCCGCCAGGCGCCAGCATGTTTTCCGGCCTTACCCACTGGTCGAACTGCTCGTTGGTCAGGTACTTCAGTTCCAGCGCCGCCTCGCGCAGGGTCTTGCCCTCGCTGTAGGCCTTCTTGGCGATTTCCGCCGCCTTGTCGTAACCGATATGCGGGTTCAACGCCGTCACCAGCATCAGGCCGCGCTCAAGGTGCGCGGCCATCTGCCCGGCGTCCGGCTCGATACCGGCCACACAGTGCTGCTGGAAGTTGCGACAGCCATCGGCCAGCAGCTCGATCGACTGCAGCAGGTTGTGGATGATCACGGGTTTGAACACGTTCAACTGCAGGTGGCCTTGGCTGGCGGCAAAGCCGATCGCCGCGTCGTTGCCAAGCACCTGGCAGGCCAGCATCGACAAGGCCTCGCACTGGGTCGGGTTGACCTTGCCGGGCATGATCGAACTACCGGGTTCGTTGGCCGGCAGGCGTACTTCGGCAAGCCCGGCGCGCGGGCCCGAACCCAGCAGGCGCAAGTCGTTGGCAATCTTCATCAACGCCACGGCCAAGGTTTTCAGCGCGCCCGCCAGGCTGGTCAGCGGCTCGTGACCGGCGAGGGCGGCGAACTTGTTTGGCGCGGTGACAAACGGCAGCCCTGACAGGGCCGCCAACTCCGCGGCGATGGCTTCGGCGAAACCGTGCGGGGCATTGAGGCCGGTGCCCACCGCGGTGCCGCCCTGGGCCAGTTCGCAGACCGCCGGCAGCGTTGCGCGGATAGCGCGCTGGGCGTAGTCGAGCTGGGCGATAAAGGCCGACACCTCCTGGCCGAAGGTGATCGGCGTGGCGTCCATCATGTGGGTGCGCCCGGTCTTGACCAGGTTCATGTGGCGCGCCGACAGCTCGGCCAGGCCCGCCGACAGTTCGGCGATCGCCGGCAGCAGCTTGTCGTGCACGGCCTGGGCGGCGGCGATGTGCATGGCGGTGGGGAAGCAGTCGTTGGAGCTTTGCGAGCGGTTGACGTGATCGTTCGGGTGCACCGGTACCTTGCCGCCACGGCCCTTGCCGGCCAGTTCGTTGGCGCGCCCGGCGATCACCTCGTTGACGTTCATGTTGCTCTGGGTGCCGCTGCCGGTCTGCCACACCACCAGTGGGAACTGGTCGTCGTGATCGCCGTCGAGCACTTCGTCGGCGGCCTGCTCGATCAGCCGGGCGATGTCGGCGGGCAGGTCGCCGTTGCGGTCATTGACCCGGGCAGCGGCTTTCTTGACCAGCGCCAGGGCGTGCAGCACCGCCAGCGGCATGCGCTCCTTGCCGATGGCGAAGTTGATCAGCGAACGCTGGGTCTGCGCACCCCAGTAGGCGTCCTCTGGAACTTCGACCGGGCCCAGGCTGTCTGTCTCGATACGGCTCATGCTGCGCTCACTCCTTTGTAGTCAGAAATCGCAGTTTAGGCCCTGATTCGTCGCAGCGGTTCAGTCGCTCGTCGTGCCACTTGAGCACTTCGCCACCACGGCGCAGAATGCTCTACTCTGAGGTACCCGCCTCCCTTTCTTGAAGGAAATGCAATGACCCGTCTTCGTGTCCTCTGTGCTGCCGTTGCCCTGGCCTGCGCCAGCGGCCAGGTACTCGCCGCCACCGCGAGCCACAATGCCGCTGCCGAGAAATTCCTGACCCTGGCCAATGCCGACAAGCTGGGCACCCCGGTGTACATGCAGGTCCAGCAGATGTTCGCCCAGCGTTTCGAACAGACCAAGGCGCCGGCTGCCAAGAAAACGGTGCTCGACAGCTACCAGGCCAAGGCCAACGCCGCCCTGGACAACGCCATCGGCTGGAAGAAGCTCAAGCCGAAGATGGTCGACCTGTACACCGCGACCTTCACCGAGGCCGAGCTGAACGACCTGGTCAAGTTCTACGAGTCGCCGCTGGGCAAGAAAGTCCTGCGCGAGATGCCCAAGGTCACCCAACAGTCGGCCCAGTTGACCCAGCAGAGCCTGGAGCCGGCGGTGCCGGTGGTCAACAAGCTGCTCGACGACATGACCAAGGAACTCGACCCGAGCGCTGGCAAGGCAGCCGCTCCGGCTAAGAAGTGAGCCTGACGCGATGAACATGCAGCAACGCATCGAGCAGCAGCTGGCGCCGCTGGGCACAGACCACCTCGAAGTGCGCAACGAAAGCCACATGCACAGCCGTGGCCAGGAAACGCACTATAAGGCGGTGCTGGTCAGCGATCAGTTCGCCGGGCTGAACAGCGTCAAGCGCCACCAGAAGGTCTACGCCACCATGGGTGATCTGATGGGCGAGATCCACGCCCTGGCGATCCACACCTATACGCCCGAGGAGTGGGCGGCGGTCGGCGTGGCGCCTGCCTCGCCGGTGTGCGCCGGCGGTGGGCACTGAATCCTTTCCGTCGTTCTGGTACAATCTCGCAAAATCCGGGGGCCGCTTTGCGGCCCTTTCGCGATACAAGGCCGCTCACACAGGAATACGCATCCCCCTGTGGAAGCGGCCTTGTGTCGCGAAAGGGGCGTAAGGCGCCCCTATGCTTTTTCATGCCAAACCCGGTCCGCCCCTTACGAGGGCAACCACCAGGAGTTTCAGATTCATGACCCAACCGATCGTCGTGGCGGCGCTGTACAAGTTCGTCACCCTGGAAGACTACGTCGAACTGCGTGAGCCGCTGCTCAAGGCCATGGTCGACAACGGCGTCAAAGGCACCCTGCTGCTGGCCAACGAAGGCATCAACGGCACCGTCTCGGCCACCCGTGAAGGCATCGACGCGCTGCTGGCCTGGCTGCGCAGCGACCCACGCCTGGTGGATGTCGACCATAAAGAGTCGTACTGCGACGAGCAGCCGTTCTATCGCACCAAGGTCAAGCTCAAGAAAGAGATCGTCACCCTCGGCGTGCCGGGCGTGGACCCGAACAAGGCGGTCGGCACCTACGTCGATCCGAAAGACTGGAACGCGCTGATCAGCGACCCTGAAGTGCTGCTGATCGACACCCGCAACGACTACGAAGTGGCCATCGGCACCTTCAAGGGCGCGATCGACCCGAAGACCGAGACCTTCCGCGAGTTCCCCGACTACATCAAGGCCAACTTCGACCCGAGCAAGCACAAGAAGGTCGCCATGTTCTGCACCGGTGGCATCCGTTGCGAAAAGGCCTCCAGCTACATGCTCGGTGAGGGCTTCGAAGCCGTCTATCATCTTAAGGGCGGCATCCTGAAATACTTCGAGGAAGTAGCCCAGGAAGAAAGCCTCTGGGACGGCGACTGTTTCGTCTTCGACAACCGGGTCACCGTGCGTCACGACCTGAGCGAGGGCGAGTACGACCAGTGCCATGCCTGCCGCCATCCGATCGACGTGAAGGACCGGGAGTCGGAGCACTATTCGCCAGGCGTGAGCTGCCCGCATTGCTGGGACAGCCTGAGCGAGAAGACCCGGCGCAGCGCCATCGACCGCCAGAAGCAGATTGAACTGGCCAAGGCGCGCAACCAGCCACACCCGATCGGCTTCAACTACAAAGCCGAGGCCTGATGCATGTCCGCACGCCTGCTCTATGTGATGGACCCGATGTGCTCCTGGTGCTGGGGTTTTGCCCCGGTGGCCGAGGCGCTGATCGCCCAGGCGCGTGAGGCGGGCGTCGTCACCCGCCTGATGCCCGGTGGCCTGCGCAGCGGCGGCAGCGCCCTGGATGCCTCGACCCGCAAGTACATCCTCGAGCACTGGCAGGCGGTGCATGACGCCACCGGGCAGCCGTTTCGTTTCGATGGCGCGATGCCTGACGGTTTCGTCTACGACACCGAGCCTGCGTGCCGCGCGCTGGTCGCGGCGCGCGAGCTGGACGATGAGCGGGCCTGGGCGCTGCTCAAGCTGATCCAGCGGTCGTTCTACGAGCAGGGGCTGGATGTCACCCGCGCCCCGCAACTGGTGGAGCTGGCCGAACAGGCCGGTTTCGACCGCGAGGCGTTCTCGCAGCGCTTCACCAGCGCCGATACCCGTGCCGCCACCAGTGCCGACTTCGGCTGGGTGCAGGACCTGGGCATCGCCGGCTTTCCGACGCTGCTGGCCGAGCGCAATGGCCAGCTGGCCCTGCTGACCAACGGCTACCAGTCGCTGGACAGCCTGCAGCCGCTGCTCGGCCGCTGGCTGCAGCAGGCCGCCTGTGCTTGACCTGCCAGGGTCGCCAGACCCTGTGCCAGGGAAGTCTCCCGCTGTGCCCGATCACCTGAGCTGGGCGGAGATCCGCCGCCTGGCCCTGCACCACAAGCGAGCCCTGTGGACCGCCAACCTGGTGGCCGTGCTCGCTGCCCTGTGCAGCGTGCCCATCCCCTTGCTGCTGCCGTTGCTGGTGGATGAAGTGCTGCTGGGGCATGGCGACGCCGCACTGAAGTGGATGAACAACTTCCTGCCCGCAGGCTGGCAGGTGGCCGCGGGCTATATCGGCCTGATGCTGTGCGCCACCTTGGGCCTGCGCCTGGCGGCGCTGGCGTTCAACGTGGTCCAGGCCAAACTGTTCGCTGGCCTGGCCAAGGACATCGTCTACCGCCTGCGCATCCGCCTGATCGAGCGGCTCAAGCGTATTTCGCTCAAGGAATACGAAAGCCTGGGCAGCGGTACGGTCACCACCCATCTGGTCACCGACCTGGACACCCTCGACAAGTTCGTCGGCGAAACCCTCAGCCGCTTCCTGGTGGCCGTGCTCACCCTGACCGGCACCGCCGCCATCCTGATCTGGATGCACTGGCAGCTGGCGCTGTTGATCCTTTTGTTCAACCCGCTGGTGATTTACTTCACCGTGCAGTTGGGCAAGCGCGTCAAGCACTTGAAGAAGCTCGAGAACGACAGCACCGCACGCTTCACCCAGGCGCTGACCGAGACCCTCGATGCGATCCAGGAGATCCGCGCCGGCAACCGTCAGGGGTATTTCCTCGGTCGCCTGGGCCTGCGCGCCCGCGAGGTGCGCGACTATGCCGTGGCCTCGCAGTGGAAGAGCGATGCCAGTGGCCGGGCCAGCGGCCTGTTGTTCCAGTTCGGCATCGACATCTTCCGCGCCGCAGCGATGCTCACCGTGCTGTTCTCCGACCTGTCGATCGGTCAGATGCTGGCGGTGTTCAGCTACCTGTGGTTCATGATCGGCCCGGTGGAGCAGTTGCTGAACCTGCAATATGCCTACTACGCCGCTGGGGGCGCGCTCAGTCGCCTCAATGAGCTGCTGGCGCGGGCCGATGAGCCGCAGTACCCGGCGGCCAGCGACCCGTTCGCCGGGCGCGAGACGGTCGGCATCGAGGTGCGCGACCTGCGCTTCGCCTACGCCGACGAGCCGGTGCTGGACCAGCTGAACCTGTCCATCGCCCCGGGTGAGAAGGTCGCTATCGTTGGCGCCAGCGGCGGCGGCAAGAGCACCCTGGTGCAGCTGCTGCTGGGGCTGTACAGCGCCCAGGCCGGGACCATCCGTTTCGGCGGCGCCAGCCTGCAGGAGATCGGCCTGGAGACCCTGCGCGAGCACGTCGCGGTGGTGCTGCAGCACCCGTCGCTGTTCAACGACAGTGTGCGCGCCAACCTGACCATGGGCCGCGATTGCAGTGACGATGCCTGCTGGCAGGCGCTGCGCATCGCCCAGCTGGACGCCACCATCGCCGCGCTGCCCCAGGGCCTGGACAGCATCGTCGGGCGTTCCGGCGTGCGCCTGTCCGGCGGCCAGCGCCAGCGTCTGGCGATCGCTCGCATGGTGCTGGCCGAGCCCAAGGTGGTCATTCTCGACGAAGCCACCTCGGCGCTGGACGCCGCCACCGAGTACAACCTGCACCAGGCCCTGGCGCGGTTCCTCAGCGGTCGCACCACGCTGATCATCGCCCACCGCCTGTCGGCGGTGAAGCAGGCCGACCGCGTGTTGGTGTTCGACGGCGGCCATGTCGCCGAGGACGGCGGCCATCAGCAACTGATCGCCGAGGGCGGCCTGTACGCCAAGCTCTACGGCCATCTGCAGCAGACCTGAAAACAGCCTCAAGGTTCGAGCTGCAAGCGGCAAGTCGCAGTCAGCACACTTTTTCTTGCTGCTTGGCGCTGGTAGCTTGTCGCTCCTTCATGGCAAATGGCCTACGCTGTGCTTGTCTAGGTCGATTCGTGCCTTATCTGCCGCCATGACAGGGACTACATGAAGGTAAATCGGACTCTCGAAGCGCCAAGGCTGCTGGGTATCATCTGGCCTTTCGTCGCCGTTGTGGTTTTCCAGGTACTGCTGGGCAGTCTGAGCCTTTATGCATTGTCCGCCGTGCGCGCCTACGTGGCAGGCGAGAGTTTGTGGTCCAAGGCGCAGAAGGACGCCATCTATTACCTCAACCTCTACGCCGACGACCGCGATCCGTTGACCTATGCTCGCTACCGCCGGGCCATCCTGGTGCCCCAGGGCGACCATAACCTGCGCCTGGCCCTGGATCGACCCGAGCCGGACCTGGAGGCGGCGCGCCAGGGCGTGCTACAGGGCGGCAACCACCCTGAGGACGTTGCCCGGATCATCTGGTTCTACCGCAACTTCCGTCATATCAGCTATATGGAAACCGCCATCGATTACTGGAACATCGGTGACGACTACCTGCGCCAGCTCGACGTGCTGGCCCAGCAGATGCGTCAAGGTTTCGCCAGCGGTGTTATCGATCCCCACCAGGTGGCCAACTGGAAGGCGCGCATCGTCGCCATCAATGACGGTGTCACCCCCGCCGCCAAGGCGTTCAGCGATGCCTTGGGTGAAGGCTCGCGGATGTTGCTCAAGGTGCTGATGCTCACCAACCTGGCCACCGCGCTGTTCCTGATCGCCATGGCCTGGCGACGTTCGAGCAAGCTGCTGGCCCAGCGCCAGGCGTTCGCCAGTGCACTGCAGGAGGAGAAGGAGCGGGCGCAGATCACCCTGGAATCGATCGGCGATGCGGTGATCACCGCCGATGTCGACGGTTGCATCAGCTATATGAACCCGGCCGCGGAGCAGTTGACCCACTGGCAGGCGGTGCAGGCCCAGGGGCTGCCGCTGACGGCGTTGTTCAGCCTGCTTGACGAGAACGCCGAGGGTGACAGCCTGACGCTGGTCGAGCAGGTGCTCAGCGGCAGCCTCAAGGGCGGCGCCGAGCACGCCCGGCTGATCCAGCGCCTGGACGGCAGCACGGTGTCGGTTAACCTGGTGGGCTCGCCCATCCTCACCGAAGGGCAGGTCAGTGGCGTCGTGGTGGTGTTACACGACATGACCCAGGAGCGCCAGTACATTGCCAATTTGTCCTGGCAGGCCACCCATGACGCCCTGACCGGGTTGGCCAACCGCCGGGAGTTCGAGTATCGCCTGGAGCAGGCGCTCAACGGCCTGGCGCGCCAGGCCGGGCGCCATTCGCTGATGTTCCTCGACCTCGACCAGTTCAAGCTGGTCAACGATACCTGCGGCCATGCCGCTGGTGACGAATTGCTGCGGCATATCTGCGCGGTGCTGCAGTCGGGCCTGCGCGAGGGTGATACCCTCGCGCGCCTGGGTGGCGACGAGTTTGGCGTGCTCCTGGAGAATTGCCCGCCGGAGCAGGCCGAGCGCATTGCCGAACAGTTGCGCCAGTCCGTGCAGAGCCTGCATTTCGTATGGAAGGGGCGCCCCTTCGTAACCACGGTCAGCCTCGGCCTGGTGCACATCGCCCAGGTGCCCAGTACCCTGGAAGCTTCGTTGCGCGCGGCGGACATGGCCTGCTACATGGCCAAGGAGAAAGGACGCAATCGGGTCCAGGTCTATCATGCCGATGACAGTGAGCTGTCCATGCGCTTTGGCGAAATGGCCTGGATCCAGCGATTGCACGTGGCGCTGGAGGAGAACCGTTTCTGCCTCTACGCCCAGGAGATCGCGCCCTTGCATCCCCATGAGGGCCCTGGGCATATCGAGATCCTCCTGCGCCTGCACGACGAAAGCGGGCGCACCATCCTGCCCGACAGTTTCATCCCCGCAGCGGAGCGCTATGGGCTGATGACCGCGCTCGACCGTTGGGTGGTGCGCAGTGTGTTCCAGGTGATCCGCCAGTGCGTGGACGAAGGCCGGGAGGGCCCCCTGGCGATGTGCGCCATCAATTTATCCGGCTCAAGTATCGGCGATGACAAGTTCCTCGAGTACTTGCAACGCCTGTTTGGCGAGTTCGACATCCCGCCTCGACTGATCTGTTTTGAAATTACCGAAACCAGCGCCATCGCCAATCTGGGCAGTGCGATCCGATTCATCAATGAATTGAAAGGACTGGGCTGCAAATTCTCGCTCGACGACTTCTGCGCCGGAATGTCGTCATTCGCCTATTTGAAGCATTTGCCTGTAGACTTCCTGAAGATCGACGGAAGTTTCGTCAAGGACATGCTCGATGACCCGATCAACCGGGCGATGGTCGAAGTGATCAATCACATCGGTCACGTCATGGGCAAGCGGACCATCGCCGAGTTTGTCGAGACACCGCTGATCGAGCAGGCTTTGCAGGAGATCGGCGTTGACTACGCCCAGGGATACCTTATCGAACGCCCGCAGGTCTTCACCTGCGACAGCCTGCAGCGCCAACGGATTGCCGCGAGGCCCCTTCTGCACCGGGCGCCGGGGACCTTTCGCTGAACAACGCCCGGAAATCACAGGGAATCAAGGAGCTGACAGTGATCGACGCGTTCGTAAGGATCGGACCATTGATGGATCCGGCCAGTTATCCGCAGTGGGCTCAACAACTGATAGAGGATTGCCGCGAAAGCAAGCGCCGGGTGGTGGAGCATGAGTTCTACCAGCGATTGCGCGATGGCCAGCTCAAGCAGTCGACCATCCGCCAGTACTTGATCGGTGGCTGGCCGGTGGTCGAGCAGTTTTCCCTCTACATGGCCCACAACCTCACCAAGACCCGCTACGCCCGGCACCCTGGCGAAGACATGGCGCGCCGCTGGCTGATGCGCAACATCCGGGTCGAGCTCAACCATGCCGACTACTGGGTGAACTGGTGCCAGGCACACGGTATCCATCTGCATGAATTGCAGTCCCAGGAAGTGCCGCCGGAGCTCAACGGCCTCAATGACTGGTGCTGGCGGGTGTGCGCCACCGAGTCGTTGGCTATCGCCATGGCGGCCACCAACTACGCCATCGAAGGTGCCACCGGCGAGTGGTCGGCGGTGGTGTGCGCCGAGGACACCTATGCCCAAGGGTTCCCCGAGGACACCCGCAAGCGCGCGATGAAGTGGCTGAAGATGCATGCGCAGTACGATGATGCGCACCCTTGGGAAGCGCTTGAGATCATCTGCACCCTGGCCGGCGAGAACCCCACGCTGGGGTTGCGCACCGAACTGCGTCGGGCGATCTGCAAGAGCTATGACTGCATGTTCCTGTTTTTGGAGCGTTGCATGCAGCTCGAGGGGCGTCAGCAGGGGCGTCTGCGCCCGGCATTGGCGGCGGGCTGAAACAGTTCGCCGGCAACCCGGCTCCTACAGTCGATTCCGTAGGAGCTGGCTTGCCGGCGAAGCGGGCCTTACTGCGCGTTCAGCGCTTGTCCGTTCACATCCTTGCTGTCCGGCCCCATCAGGTACAGGTACACCGGCATGATGTCCTCGGGCAGCGGGTTGTTCTGCGGGTTCTCGCTTGGGTAGGCCTGGGCGCGCATCGCCGTGCGCGTGGCGCCCGGATTGATGCTGTTCGAGCGTACCGGCGCCACGCCTTCCAGCTCGTCGGCCAAGGTCTGCATCAGTCCCTCGGTGGCGAACTTCGACACCCCGTAGGCACCCCAGTAGGCCCGGCCCTTGCGCCCGACGCTGCTGGAGGTGAACACCACCGAGGCGTCCTCGGACAGTTTCAGCAGCGGCAGCAGGGTGCTGGTGAGCATGAAGGTGGCGTTGACGTTAATGTGCATCACGCGCATGAAGTTATCGCCCGAGAGCTGCTCCAGCGGCGTGCGCGGGCCGATGATCGAGGCGTTGTTGAGCAGGCCGTCGAGGCGACCGAACTGCTCCTCGATCATCGCCGCCAGTTCGTCGTACTGGTGCGCCAGGGCGGTTTCCAGGTTGAACGGGATCACCACCGGCTGCGGATGGCCAGCGGCCTCGATCTGGTCGTAGACCTCGTTGAGGTTGGACTCGGTCTTGCCCAGCAGCAACACGGTGGCGCCCAGGGCGGCGTAGGCCTTGGCGGCGGCGGCGCCGATGCCGCGACCGGCGCCGGTGACCAGGATGATCCGGTCCTTGAGCAGGTCGGGGCGGGCGGTGTAGTCGAACATCGGTCTGTCCTTAAATCGGTTGCGATCAATGGGGGCTGCGCGAAGGTTCAGCAGCCGCACAGCGCGCTGTCGATCACCTTGCGCAGTTCCAGCGGGTGGTCCACCACCACGTCAGCGCCCCAGTTGTTGGGGTTGTCCTCTGGATGAATATAGCCATAGCGCACCGCTGCGGTGCGGGTGCCGGCGTCGCGGCCAGACTCGATGTCACGCAGGTCATCGCCGACGAACAGCACGCTGGCCGGGTCCAGGTCCAGGGTCTTGCACGCCAGGATCAACGGTTCGGGGTCGGGCTTGCTGTTCTTCACGTGGTCTGGGCAGATCAGTAGGGCCGAGCGCTCTGCCAGGCCCAGGCGCTGCATGATCGGTTCGGCGAAGCGCACCGGCTTGTTGGTGACCACGCCCCACAGCAGGTTGCCTTTCTCGATGTCGGCCAGCAGCTCCGGCATGCCGTCGAACAGCTTGCTGTGCACCGCGCAGTCGCGCTGGTAGCGCTCGAGGAATTCCAGGCGCAGGGCCTCGAAGCCGTCCGCCTCGGGGTCCATGGCGAAGGTTGCGGCGACCATGGCGCGGGCGCCGCCGGAGATCACCTCGCGGATGCGTTCGTCGTCGATGGCCGGCATGCCGCGGTCGGCGAGCATCGCCTGGCAGATGGCGATGAAGTCCGGCGCCGTGTCCAGTAGGGTGCCGTCCATGTCGAAGAGTACTGCTCGCAGGCGCATGCTCATTCCTCGCGCAGGGTCTGGATCATGTAGTTGACGTCGACGTCGTTGCTGAGCTTGTAGTGCTTGGTCAGCGGGTTGTAGGTCAGGCCGATGATGTCCTTGACCTCGAGGCCCGCGGCGCGGCTCCAGGCGCCCAGCTCGGAGGGGCGGATGAATTTCTTGAAGTCATGGGTGCCGCGCGGCAGCATCTTGAGGATGTACTCGGCGCCGATGATTGCCAGCAGGTAGGCCTTGGGGTTGCGGTTGATGGTCGAGAAGAACACCTGGCCGCCCGGCTTGACCATGCGGTAGCAGGCACGGATCACCGATGAGGGGTCGGGCACGTGCTCGAGCATCTCCAGGCAGGTGACCACGTCGAACTGCTCGGGCATCTCTTCGGCCAGGGCCTCGGCGGTGATCTGCCGGTACTCCACCGCCACGCCGGACTCCAGCTGATGCAGTTGGGCCACCGCCAGTGGCGCCTCGCCCATGTCGATGCCGGTCACGGTGGCGCCGCGCTGGGCCATCGCCTCGCTGAGGATGCCGCCGCCGCAGCCGACGTCCAGCACCTTCTTGCCGGCAAGGGCGACGCGCTCGTCGATCCAGTTGACCCGCAGTGGGTTGATGTCGTGCAGTGGCTTGAATTCGCTCTCGCGGTCCCACCAGCGGTGAGCCAGGGCTTCGAACTTGGCGATTTCGGCGTGGTCGACGTTGCTCATCTGAACAGTCCTCTGAAGCTTCTATGAAAGTGTCACGGGGCGCCAGCCGTGGCTGGCGCCCGGTTATTCGTTGCGCCCGCCGATGCGGGCTCCCCAGGCGCGGGCATTGGCGGCCAGGGTCCGCTCGTCCATCCGCATCAGGCGGCGGTCCAGCACCAGGGCGTGGCCGGCGACCCAGACGTCCTTCACGCAATCGCGGCCGGTGGCGTAGATCAATTGCGAGACCGGGTCGTGCACCGGCTGCTGCGCCAGCCCCGACAGGTCGAAGGCGACCAGGTCGGCGGCCTTGCCTACCTCGAGCGAGCCGGTCGTCGCCTCCAGGCCCAGCGCCCGGGCGCCGTTGAGCGTGGCCATGCGCAGCGCCCGGTGGGCGTCCAGGGCGGTGGCCGAGCCGGCGACGGCCTTGGCCAGCAGCGCGGCGGTACGGGTTTCGCCGAGCAGGTCGAGGTCATTGTTGCTGGCGGCGCCGTCGGTGCCCACCGCCACGTTCACTCCGGCCTGCCACAGGCGCTCCACCGGGCAGAAGCCGCTGGCCAGCTTGAGGTTGGACTCGGGGCAGTGGACCACGCTGGTGTTGCTTTCTACCAGCAGGGCCAGATCCTCGTCGCTGACCTGGGTCATGTGCACCGCCTGCAGGTTCGGCCCCAGCAGGCCCAGGCGGGCGAGGCGGGCCAGTGGGCGCTCGCCGCTGTCCTTGAGCGCCTGCTCGACTTCGCCGGCGGTCTCGTGGATATGCATGTGCAGCGGTGCGTCGAGCTGGTCGGCGATTACCCGGATCTTCTCAAGGTTCGCATCGCTGACCGTGTACGGCGCGTGCGGGCCAAGGGCGACGGTAATGCGCGGGTGGTGGCGCAGGTCGCCGAACAGCTCGATGGCCAGGTGCAGGCCCTCGTCCGGGGTGCGCGCGCCGGGGATCGGGAAGTCCAGCAGCGGCACGGCGATCTGCGCGCGGATACCGCTCTGGTGCACGCGGTCGCAGGCTTCGCGGGGGAAGAAGTACATGTCGGCAAAGCAGGTGATGCCGCCCTTGAGCTGCTCGGCGATGGCAAGGTCGGTGCCGTCACGCACGAAGGTTTCGTCCACCCAGCGGCCCTCGGCCGGCCAGATATGCTCCTGCAGCCAGGTCATCAGCGGCAGGTCATCGGCCAGGCCACGGAACAGGGCCATGGCGGCGTGACCATGGGCGTTGACCAGCCCGGGCGTCAGCACGCAGTCGGGCAGTTCGCGCACTTCCCGGGCCCGGGGTGCCCGTTCGCGGGGGCCGAGCCAGGCGATCTGGCCGTCCAGCACACCCAGTGCATGGCCTTCGAGCACCACGCCGGCCGGCTCCACGGGGACCAGCCAGTCCGGCACAAGCAGCAGGTCGAGGAGAGGGATGGCGGTGGGCATGCGCGGCATATACCTGGGTTGGTTCGGCTAAACGCGCAGTATACCCGAGCGTCCGCGGCTGAGGGTCGCTATAATCGCCGGCTTTTGATGTCAGGGCGACGGGGAGAGGCGATGCGCGAGCAACTGATGGCGGCGGAGACGGTGACGGGCATCGAATGGCGCGACGGCGTGTTGCACCTGCTCGACCAGCGCCTGCTGCCGCTGGAGCAGTGCTGGCTGGCCTGCACGCAGGCGTACGAGGTGGCCGAGGCAATCAGCGACATGGCTGTACGCGGCGCCCCGGCGATCGGAATCTGCGCCGCCTATGGCCTGGTGCTGGCTTTGCGCCAGCGATTGGCCGAGGGTGACGGCTGGGAGGAGTCCCTCGAGGAGGACTTCATGCTGCTGGGCGAGGCGCGCCCGACCCCGGCCAACCTGTTCTGGGCGCTCAACCGCATGCGTGAACGCCTGCAGCGCCTGCGTTCAGGGGAGGATGTGCTGGCGGTGATGGAGGCCGAGGCGGTGGCCATCCATGAAAGCGATCGCGAGGCCAACCTGACCATGGCCCAGTTCGGCGTCGAGCAGATTCGTCGCCACCAGGGCAGCGAACAGGCTCTGCTCACCCATGGCAACGCCGGGGCCTTGGCCACCGGCGGCTTCGGCACCGCCTTGGGGGTGATCCGCGCTGCCACCCTGGAAGGCATGGTTGAGCAGGTCTATGCCTGCGAGTCGCGGCCCTGGTTGCAGGGCTCGCGCCTGACCGCCTGGGAGCTGGCCGCCGATGGCGTGCCGGTGACCGTGGTCGCCGACGCGGCCATGGGACACCTGATGAAGACCAAGGGCATCACCTGGGTGGTGGTTGGTGCCGACTGTATCGCCGCCAATGGCGACGTGGCGGCGAAGATCGGCACCTACCAGATGGCGGTGACCGCCATGCACCACGGCCTGCGCTTCATGGTGGTGGCGCCGAGCACCAGCGTCGACCTGAACCTGGCCACCGGCGAGGACATTCCGCTGGAGACTCGTGGCGAAGAAGAGTTGCTGGAAGTCGCGGGCATCCAGGTGACGGCCGATGTCGAGGCCTACAACCCGGTGGTGGATGTCACCCCGGCGGACCTGATCGACGTGATCGTCACCGAGAGGGGTGTGGTCGAGCGTCCGGATACGGCGAAAATCGCCCAGTTGATGTGCCGCAAACGCCTGCATTGAGGTGTTTTTTCACCCGTTTGGATGGCGCTTCAAGGCAACCTGCCATATCTCCCATGCGTCCCGTGTTTGTGATACCATCCGGCAGTTTCCAAGGCCGCTCTTTGCGGCGGCCTTCATTGCGCAGATCCATGTCACAACTCATTGATTTGTCGTAAGTCGTCGCACCCCATATGCGCTGCGGCGGCGAGCTTCGTTCGTCCTTCGAGGGATCAGGCGAAGTTTCACCAGAAAAAGGAATCAGGCTTCTCATGGGCGAACTGGCCAAAGAAATCCTCCCGGTCAATATCGAAGACGAACTGAGACAGTCTTACCTCGACTACGCGATGAGCGTTATTGTCGGGCGAGCGCTGCCCGATGCGCGTGACGGCTTGAAGCCCGTGCATCGCCGCGTTCTGTATGCGATGAGCGAACTGGGCAACGACTGGAACAAGCCGTACAAGAAATCCGCCCGTGTGGTCGGTGACGTGATCGGTAAGTACCACCCGCACGGCGACACCGCTGTGTACGACACCATCGTGCGCATGGCACAGCCCTTCTCGCTGCGCTACCTGCTGGTCGATGGCCAGGGCAA
Organism: Pseudomonas sp. P65(2024); assembly: GCF_057480955.1. Lineage (NCBI taxonomy): Bacteria > Pseudomonadati > Pseudomonadota > Gammaproteobacteria > Pseudomonadales > Pseudomonadaceae > Pseudomonas > Pseudomonas sp. P65(2024). The sequence goes on along the minus strand of NZ_JBLIYX010000010.1, from coordinate 49,458 downwards.
CTTCGGTTCGGTGGACGGTGACAACGCCGCGGCCATGCGATACACCGAAGTGCGCATGGCCAAGCTGGCCCACGAGCTGCTGGCCGACCTGCACAAGGAAACCGTCGACTGGGTGCCCAACTACGACGGTACCGAGCAGATCCCGGCGGTCATGCCGACCAAGATCCCCAACCTGCTGGTCAACGGTTCCAGCGGTATCGCCGTGGGCATGGCCACCAACATCCCGCCGCACAACCTCGGCGAAGTGATTGATGGCTGCCTGGCGCTGATCGACAACTCCGACATCACGGTCGATGAACTGATGCAGTTCATCCCGGGGCCGGACTTCCCTACCGCCGGCCTGATCAACGGCCGCCAGGGCATCATCGAGGCCTATCGCACCGGCCGTGGCCGCATCTATATGCGCGCCCGTTCCGAGATCGAGGACATCGACAAGGTCGGTGGTCGCCAGCAGATCGTCGTCACCGAGCTGCCGTACCAGCTGAACAAGGCGCGTCTGATCGAGAAGATCGCCGAGCTGGTCAAAGAGAAGAAGATCGAAGGCATCACCGAGCTGCGCGACGAGTCCGACAAGGATGGCATGCGCATCGTCATCGAGCTGCGTCGCGGCGAGGTGCCGGAAGTGGTGCTCAACAACCTCTACCAGCAGACCCAGCTGCAGAGCGTGTTCGGCATCAACATCGTCGCCCTGATCGACGGTCGCCCGCGCCTGCTGAACCTCAAGGACCTGCTCGAGGCGTTCGTTCGCCACCGTCGCGAAGTGGTCACCCGCCGCACCGTGTTCGAGCTGCGCAAGGCCCGCGAGCGTGGCCACATCCTTGAAGGCCAGGCGGTCGCGCTGTCCAACATCGACCCGGTCATCGCCCTGATCAAGGCCTCGCCGACCCCGTCCGAAGCCAAGGAAGCGCTGATCAGCACCGCCTGGGAGTCCAGCGCGGTGCAGGTCATGGTCGAGCGCGCCGGCGCCGAGTCCTGCCGTCCGGAAGACCTGCCGGAGCAGTACGGTCTGCGTGAAGGCAAGTACTACCTGTCGCCGGAGCAGGCCCAGGCCATCCTCGAGCTGCGCCTGCACCGCCTGACCGGCCTGGAGCACGAGAAGCTGCTGGCCGAGTACCAGGAGATCCTCGAGCAGATCGGCGAGCTGATCCGCATCCTCAGCAGCGCCGAGCGCCTGATGGAAGTGATCCGCGAAGAACTCGAAGCGATCCGCGCCGAGTACGGCGATGCCCGCCGCACCGAGATCCTCAACGCCAGCCACGACCTCAACTACGGTGACATGATCCCGGAAGAAGAGCGCGTGGTGACCATCTCCCACGGTGGTTACGCCAAGACCCAGCCATTGTCCGCCTACCAGGCCCAGCGCCGCGGCGGCAAGGGCAAGTCGGCCACCGGCGTCAAGGACGAGGACTACATCGAGCACCTGCTGGTCGCCAACAGCCACGCCACCCTGCTGCTGTTCTCCAGCAAGGGCAAGGTGTACTGGAAGAAGACCTACGAAATCCCCGAGGCCTCCCGCGCCGCCCGCGGTCGTCCGCTGGTCAACCTGCTGCCGCTGGAGGAGGGTGAGCGCATCACCGCCATGCTGCAGATCGACCTGGAAGCGCTGCAGCAGCACGCAGACCCTGAGGAAGAGCTGGAAGACAGCGATGACAGCGTGATTGAAGGCGAGCTGGTTGAGGCCGAAGAGATCGACGAGGAAGACGGCGACACCCCAGAGTGGGCCGCCGAACCGACCGGCGCCTACATCTTCATGGCCACCGCCTCCGGTACCGTCAAGAAGACCCCGCTGGTGCAGTTCGCCCGTCCGCGCTCCAACGGCTTGATCGCCCTGAAGCTCAAGGAAGGCGACACACTGATCGCCGCAGCCATTACCGATGGCGCCAAGGAAGTCATGATGTTCTCCGACGCCGGCAAGGTGATCCGCTTCGCCGAGAGCGTGGTGCGCGAGATGGGTCGTAATGCCCGTGGCGTGCGCGGCATGAAACTGGGCAAGGGCCAGCAGATCATCTCCATGCTGATCCCCGAGTCCGGCGCGCAGATCCTCACTGCCTCCGAGCGTGGCTTCGGCAAGCGCACCCCGCTGTCCAAGTTCCCGCGTCGCGGTCGTGGCGGCCAGGGCGTGATCGCCATGGGCACCAAGGGGCGCAACGGCCTGCTGATCGGCGCCATCCAGGTGCAGGAAGGCGAGGAGATCATGCTGATTTCCGACCAGGGTACCCTGGTGCGCACGCGGGTCGGCGAAGTGTCCAGCCTGAGCCGTAACACCCAGGGTGTTACGCTGATCAAGCTGGCCACGGACGAAACACTGGTGGGCCTGGAGCGTGTCCAGGAGCCATCCGAGGAAGAACTCGACGACCTGGTCGAGACGGACGAGGAGGGCGCCCCGCTCGATGCAGTGGGCGAGGACACCGCAGGCGCCGAAGAGGCACCTCAGGAATAACCGAAGCAACAACCCGAACGGGGCGACCAAGGTCGCCCCGTTTGACTGATTGGAACAGGCAACGCTCGCTCCTGCAGGGGTTGGCGGGGTCTGTGAGTGACGATTTGTTCTATTTGGCAGAGCGAGAGTGGATGTGAGCAAACGAGCCTTTAACTTCTGCGCCGGCCCCGCCGCGCTTCCCGATGCTGTCCTGCAGCGTGCCCAGGCCGAGATGCTGGACTGGCGCGGCAAGGGCCTGTCGGTAATGGAAATGAGCCATCGCAGCGACGACTACGTGGCCATTGCCGAAAAGGCCGAGCAGGACCTGCGCGACCTGCTGTCCGTCCCCTCCAACTACAAGGTGCTGTTCCTGCAGGGCGGCGCCAGCCAGCAGTTCGCCGAGATTCCGCTGAACCTGCTGCCGGAGAATGGCACCGCCGACTACGTCGAGACCGGCATCTGGTCGAAGAAGGCCATCGAGGAAGCGCGTCGTTTCGGCAACGTCAACGTCGCCGCCAGCGCCAAGCCCTACGACTACCTGGCCATCCCAGGCCAGAACGAGTGGAAACTGACCAAGAACGCGGCATACGTTCACTATGCGTCCAACGAGACCATCGGCGGCCTGCAGTTCGACTGGGTGCCCGAGACCGGCGACGTCCCGCTGGTGGTCGACATGTCCTCCGACATCCTCTCGCGCCCGACCGACGTGTCGCAGTTCGGCCTGATCTACGCCGGCGCGCAGAAGAACATCGGCCCCAGCGGCCTGGTGGTGGTGATCGTCCGTGAAGACCTGCTGGGTCACGCCCGCAGCAGCTGCCCGACCATGCTCGACTACAAGATCGCGGCCGACAACGGCTCTATGTACAACACCCCGGCCACCTATTCCTGGTACCTCTCGGGCCTGGTGTTCGAGTGGCTCAAGGAGCAGGGTGGCGTCGAGGCCATGGAGCAGCGCAACCGTGCCAAGAAGGACCGCCTGTACGGCTTCATCGACGGCAGCGAGTTCTACACCAACCCGATCAGCCACAACGCCCGTTCGTGGATGAACGTGCCGTTCCGCCTGGCCGACGAGCGCCTGGACAAGGCCTTCCTGGCTGGCGCCGACGCCCGTGGCCTGCTGAACCTCAAGGGGCACCGTTCGGTGGGTGGCATGCGCGCCTCGATCTACAACGCCTTGGGCCTGGAGGCCGTCGAGGCGCTGGTGCAGTACATGGCTGAATTCGAGAAGGAGCACGGCTGATGTCCGACCAGGAACTCAAGGCCCTGCGCGTGCGCATCGACAGCCTCGACGAGAAGATCCTCGAGCTGATCAGCGAGCGCGCCCGTTGCGCCCAGGAAGTGGCCAAGGTCAAGACCGCGTCGCTGGCCGAAGGCGAGGCGCCGGTGTTCTATCGCCCCGAGCGTGAAGCCGCGGTGCTCAAGCGTGTCATGGAGCGCAACAAGGGGCCGCTGGACAACGAAGAGATGGCGCGGCTGTTCCGCGAGATCATGTCCTCCTGCCTGGCCCTGGAAGAGCCGCTGAAAGTCGCCTACCTCGGCCCGGAAGGCACTTTCACCCAGGCGGCCGCCATGAAGCACTTCGGTCACGCCGTGGTCAGCCGCCCGATGGCGGCCATCGACGAGGTGTTCCGCGAAGTGGCGGCCGGTGCCGTCAACTTTGGCGTGGTGCCGGTGGAAAATTCCACCGAAGGCGCGGTCAGCCATACGCTGGACAGCTTCCTCGAGCACGACATGGTGATCTGCGGCGAGGTGGAGCTGCGTATCCACCACCACCTGCTGGTGGGCGAGAACACCAAGACCGACAGCATCACCCGCATCTACTCCCATGCCCAGTCGCTGGCTCAGTGCCGCAAGTGGCTGGACGCCCATTACCCGAACGTCGAGCGCGTGGCTGTCTCCAGCAACGCCGAGGCGGCCAAGCGGGTCAAGGGCGAGTGGAACTCGGCGGCGATCGCTGGCGACATGGCGGCCAACCTGTACGGGCTGACCCGCCTGGCCGAGAAGATCGAGGACCGCCCGGACAACTCCACGCGCTTCCTCATGATCGGCAGCCAGGAAGTACCGCCGACCGGCGACGACAAGACCTCGATCATCGTTTCCATGAGCAACAAGCCGGGCGCGCTGCATGAGCTGCTGGTGCCGTTCCACGAGAACGGCATCGACCTGACGCGCATCGAGACCCGTCCGTCGCGCAGCGGCAAGTGGACCTACGTGTTCTTCATCGACTTCGTCGGCCATCACCGCGATCCGCTGATCAAGGCGGTGCTGGAGCAGATCAGCCAGGAGGCTGTGGCGCTGAAGGTGCTGGGTTCGTATCCGAAGGCGGTGCTTTGATTTGAGATTGCCGGGGCCGCTTCGCGCCCCATCGCGACACAAGGCCGCTCCCACAGGTATTGTGCAGGCCTTGAAGCTGTACTGAGTCCTGTGGGAACGGCCTTGCGTCGCGATGGGTTGCAACGCAGCCCCAGTGGGTCTCGCAGATTGCCTAGATTTCTGAACAGGGTTCGCACTCGTGGTTGATGCTGTAACAAACAAATCCGCACCGATTGTCGGCCGCTTGGTCGTGGTCGGCCTCGGCCTGATCGGCGGCTCCTTCGCCAAGGGCTTGCGTGAAAGCGGCCTGAGCCGCGAGGTGGTCGGTGTCGACCTGGATGCCGAGTCGCGCAAGCAGGCCGTGGCGCTGGGCGTGGTCGACCGTTGCGAGGCGGACCTGGCCGTCGCTTGTGTCGGCGCCGATGTCATCCAGCTGGCGGTACCGATCCTGGCCATGGAGAAAGTCCTGGCCCGCCTGGCCCAGCTTGACCTGGGTGACGCGGTGATCACCGACGTGGGCAGCGCCAAGGGCAACGTCGTGCGTGCAGCGCGCGAAGCGTTCGCCGAGCGTCTGCCGCGCTTCGTGCCGGGGCACCCGATCGCCGGCTCCGAGCAAAGCGGCGTTGAGGCCTCCAATGCCGCGTTGTTCCGTCGCCACAAGGTGATTCTCACGCCGCTGGCGGAAACCGACCCGCAGGCGCTGGCCCTGGTTGACCGCCTCTGGCGCGCGCTGGACGCCGATGTCGAGCACATGCCGGTGGAGCGCCATGACGAAGTCCTGGCCGCCACAAGTCACCTGCCGCACCTGCTGGCCTTCGGCCTGGTCGATTCGCTGGCCAAGCGCAATGAAAACCTGGAGATCTTCCGGTACGCTGCGGGGGGCTTTCGCGATTTCACGAGAATCGCTGGTAGCGACCCGATCATGTGGCACGACATCTTCCTCGCCAACCGCGAGGCGGTCCTGCGCACTCTCGATACATTTCGCAGCGACCTCGACGCCTTGCGCGACGCGGTCGATGCTGGGGACGGGCACCAACTGCTGGGTGTGTTCACCCGCGCCCGGGTTGCCCGCGAGCATTTCAGTAAAATCCTGGCCCGCCGGGCCTATGTGGACGCTATGAACGCCAACGATCTGATTTTCCTGGCCCAACCGGGTGGCCGCGTGTCCGGACGGATCCGCGTACCTGGCGACAAGTCGATTTCCCATCGCTCGATCATGCTCGGCTCGCTGGCCGAAGGCACCACCGAGGTGGAAGGTTTCCTCGAGGGCGAGGACGCCCTGGCCACCTTGCAGGCCTTCCGTGACATGGGCGTGGTCATCGAAGGCCCGCACCACGGACGCGTGACCATCCATGGCGTCGGCCTGCACGGCCTCAAGCCGCCACCCGGCCCGCTGTATGTCGGCAACTCTGGTACCTCGATGCGCCTGTTGTCCGGCCTGCTGGCGGCGCAGCCGTTCGACACCACCATGACTGGCGACGCCTCGCTGTCCAAGCGCCCGATGAACCGCGTGGCCAATCCGTTGCGCGAAATGGGCGCTGTGGTCGAGACCGGCCCTGAAGGCCGTCCGCCGCTGACCATCCGTGGTGGTCATAAGCTCAAGGCGCTGAACTACACGCTGCCGATGGCCAGCGCCCAGGTCAAATCCTGCCTGCTGCTGGCCGGCCTGTACGCCGAGGGCACCACCACCGTCACCGAGCCTGCGCCGACCCGTGACCACACCGAGCGCATGCTGCGCGGCTTCGGCTACGCGGTCGAGTCGAACGGCCCGGTGGCCTCCCTGCAGTCTGGTGGCAAGCTCACCGCTACCCGCATCGAAGTACCGGCGGACATTTCCTCCTCGGCATTCTTCCTGGTGGCGGCCTCCATCGCAGAAGGTTCCGAGCTGGTCCTGGAGCACGTCGGTATCAACCCGACCCGCACCGGCGTGATCGACATCCTGCGCCTGATGGGTGGCGACATCACCCTGGAGAACCAGCGTGAAGTCGGCGGCGAGCCGGTGGCCGACCTGCGCGTGCGCGGCGCCAAGCTCAAGGGTATCGAGATTCCCGAGCACCTGGTGCCGCTGGCCATCGACGAGTTCCCGGTGCTGTTCGTCGCCGCTGCCTGCGCCGAAGGGCGCACGGTGCTGCGTGGCGCCGAAGAGCTGCGGGTCAAGGAGTCGGACCGCATCCAGGTGATGGCCGACGGCCTGATCGCCCTGGGCGTGAAGTGCGAGCCGACGCCGGACGGCATTATCATCGACGGCGGCCCGATCGGCGGCGGCGAAGTGCACGGCCACGGTGACCATCGCATCGCCATGGCCTTCAGCATCGCCTCGCTGCGCGCCAGCGCGCCGATCGTGATCCATGACTGTGCCAACGTCGCCACGTCGTTCCCCAACTTCCTGGCGCTGTGCAAGGAAGTCGGAATCCGCGTCGCCGAAGAGGGCAAGTCGTGAATTCGCAAGCACCGGTCATCACCATCGACGGGCCGAGCGGCTCGGGCAAGGGTACCGTGGCGGGCCTGCTGGCCCGCGAGCTGGGCTGGCGCCTGCTCGATTCCGGCGCCCTGTACCGCCTGCTGGCGTTCAATGCCAGCAATCATGGCGTCGACCTGACCAACGAAGAGCTGCTCAAGGCCCTGGCCGCCCATCTGGACGTGCAGTTCATCGCTGCCGAGCCGGGCAAATTGCAGCAGATCATTCTCGAGGGCGAGGATGTCAGTCATGTCATCCGTACCGAGACCGTCGGTGCCGGCGCATCGATGGTCGCCTCGCTGCCGGCGGTGCGCGAGGCGCTGCTGCAGCGTCAGCGCGCCTTCCGCGAGGCGCCGGGTTTGATTGCCGACGGTCGCGATATGGGCACCGTGGTGTTCCCCGACGCGCCGCTCAAGGTCTTCCTCACCGCCAGCGCCGAGGAGCGTGCCCGTCGCCGCTACCTGCAGTTGAAGGGCAAGGGTGAAGATGTTAGTCTGTCAAGTCTGCTAGATGAGATCCGTGCGCGCGATGAGCGTGACACCCAGCGCGCAGTGGCCCCGCTTAAGCCGGCGGCCGATGCCATTCAGCTGGATTCCACGGAGTTGTCCATCGAGCAGGTGCTGCAACGCATCAGAAGCGAGCTCGCCCTGCGCGACCTGGCCTGATGGAGAGGAGAGCGGGCAGGGGCACCAGTCAACGTCCTGCCAGTTCTTCTTTACTTAACGAAACCCACATTGTCTGGAATGTGGCTATGGGCGTTTGTTTCGCCCGAATCTACAGGAATTAAAATGAGCGAAAGCTTTGCAGAACTCTTTGAAGAAAGCCTGAAAACCCTCAATCTTCAGCCGGGTGCCATCATCACCGGTATCGTTGTCGACATCGACGGCGACTGGGTTACCGTTCACGCTGGCCTGAAGTCCGAGGGCGTCATCCCGCTCGAGCAGTTCATCAACGAAGCTGGCGAGCTGACCATCAAGGTCGGTGACGAAGTTCACGTTGCGCTGGACGCGGTCGAAGACGGCTTTGGCGAAACCAAGCTGTCCCGTGAAAAAGCCAAGCGCGCCGAGTGCTGGATTGTTCTGGAAGCTGCTTTCGCTGCCGAAGAAGTGGTCAAGGGCGTTATCAACGGTAAGGTTAAAGGCGGCTTCACTGTCGACGTTAACGGCATCCGTGCGTTCCTGCCGGGCTCCCTGGTTGATGTCCGCCCAGTGCGCGACACCACCCACCTCGAAGGCAAAGAGCTGGAATTCAAGGTCATCAAGCTGGACCAGAAGCGCAACAACGTTGTCGTTTCCCGTCGCAGCGTCCTGGAAGCCGAAAACAGCGCCGAGCGCGAAGCTCTGCTGGAATCGCTGCAGGAAGGCCAGCAGGTCAAAGGTATCGTCAAGAACCTCACCGACTACGGTGCGTTCGTTGACCTGGGCGGCGTCGATGGTCTGCTGCACATCACCGACATGGCCTGGAAGCGTATCAAGCACCCGTCGGAAATCGTCAACGTTGGTGACGAGATCGACGTCAAGGTCCTGAAGTACGATCGCGAGCGCAACCGCGTTTCGCTGGGTCTGAAGCAACTGGGCGAAGACCCATGGGTTGCTATCAAAGCCCGTTACCCAGAAAGCACCCGCGTCATGGCTCGCGTCACCAACCTGACCGACTATGGCTGCTTCGCTGAACTGGAAGAAGGCGTTGAAGGCCTGGTGCACGTCTCCGAAATGGACTGGACCAACAAGAACATCCACCCGTCGAAAGTCGTTCAGGTTGGCGACGAAGTGGAAGTCATGGTTCTGGACATCGACGAAGAGCGTCGTCGTATCTCCCTGGGTATCAAGCAGTGCAAATCGAACCCATGGGAAGACTTCTCCGGCCAGTTCAACAAGGGTGACAAGATCACCGGTACCATCAAGTCGATCACCGACTTCGGTATCTTCATCGGTCTGGACGGCGGCATCGACGGTCTGGTTCACCTGTCCGACATCTCCTGGAACGAAGCTGGCGAAGAAGCCGTGCGTCGCTTCAAGAAGGGCGACGAACTGGAAACCGTCATCCTGTCGGTTGACCCAGAGCGCGAGCGCATCTCCCTGGGCATCAAGCAGCTGGAAGACGATCCGTTCTCCAACTTCGTTGCTGTCAACGACAAGGGCGCTATCGTCAAAGGTATCGTCAAGGAAGTTGACGCCAAGGGCGCTATCGTGACCCTGGCCGACGACATCGAAGCTACTCTGAAGGCTTCCGAAATCAGCCGTGACCGCGTTGAAGACGCCCGTAACGTGCTGAAGGAAGGCGAAGAGATCGAAGCCAAGATCATCAGCGTCGACCGCAAGTCCCGCGTTATCAGCCTGTCCATCAAGTCGAAGGACGATGCTGAAGAGCGCGAAGCCATCCAGAGCCTGAAAAACGCTCCGGAAGCGGCTGCCGACACCACCATGGCTGCGCTGCTGCGCGAAGCAATGGCCAAGCAGAACTGAGTTCTGTTTGATCGGTAAAAAGGGCGATCCTCGGGTCGCCCTTTTTTTGTGTCTGCGATTTAAAGGTTGGTTCCCACAAGGTTTGTAGATATTTCTGAGGCCGTGCGCGGTATGCGGGCGATAAGCTCTTGCGGTTGGCATGCATGCCATGCCGCAGTACGGCTGCGTTGGTATCGATGGGCTTTGCCTTCGCTGGTGTCTATCTTGAATTTTTTTGTTTAGTCAAGAACCACCCTGTTCAAATCCGCCAGAGCGTGCTACAAACTGATTAAGCAATGATCTAGCTGCTTGATAACGAAGGGAAAAATATGACGAAGTCGGAGCTGATCGAACGTATTGTCACCCATCAGGGGCTGCTCTCGTCCAAGGACGTCGAGTTGGCCATCAAGACCATGCTTGAGCAGATGTCGCAGTGCCTGGCGACCGGGGATCGCATCGAGATCCGTGGCTTTGGCAGCTTTTCCCTGCACTACCGCGCACCAAGGGTAGGGCGCAATCCCAAGACCGGCCAGTCGGTCAGCCTCGAAGGCAAGTATGTGCCGCACTTCAAGCCCGGCAAGGAGCTGCGTGATCGGGTCAATGAAGACGAGCACGCGGACCTCTGAATGAAGGAGCAGGCTGATGCGTAATCTCAAGCGCGCCCTGGTGGCGCTGTTCGTGCTGCTGCTGGCGGCTTTGGTGTTGTTCTTCGTGCTGGAGAACCAGCAAACCGTTTCCCTCGTGATGTTTGGCTGGACGGCTCCGGCAGTGCCAGTGGCTGTTTTGGTTATTGCGGCGCTGGTGCTTGGCCTGGCAGTTGGCCCGCTGCTGGGGTTCTACGGTCTGATGCGCGCAAAGCGTAAAATTCGGGCGAGTGCCCGCCAGGATGCCTTGGTCGGGCGTTAAGGACGCTTCTTACAGGAAGCGGCGCGTTCGGGTGCTGTGTCGGTGATGAAGGGCGTGACCTAATGGTGCGTCTCTTTCTCTGATTCGAGGCCCTGGCGCAATGACCTATCCATTCCTTTCCCATCACGGTGGTACGCGCGGTGTCACCGGTTCTTGCCATCAACTCCATCTTGGTCCTGCCACCAGTCTCTTGATCGATTGCGGTTTGGAGCAGGGTGTGGATGTTGGGGCTGGGTCGGCATTCGGTTCGATCGATTTTGACGTCGCCGGGGTTCAGGCGTTGGTCATCACGCATGTCCATATCGATCATGTCGGGCGAATCCCAGCCCTGTTCGCGGCGGGCTTTCGTGGGTTGATCTATTGCAGCGAGCCCTCTGCGCAATTGTTGCCGCTGGTGCTCGAGGATGCTTACCGGCTGACGGTCAGTAGCGAGCCCGCCCAGGTCGCTCGCTATCTGGCGTTCGTGCGGCAGCATATCGCTCCCTTGCCATTCGAGTGCTGGCATGTCGCCCTCGAGAGTCCGGCGCTGCATTGTGCGATTCGTTTGCAGCGGGCTGGGCACTTGCTGGGTTCCGCGTATGTTGAGTGCGAGGTGACCTGCTCTGGCAACGGTGTGCGCGTGGTGTTTTCCGGCGATCTTGGGGCGCCTGATAACCCGTTGCTGCGGCCGGTGGTGGTGCCGGAGCGGGCCGACCTGATGGTGCTCGAAAGTACCTATGGTGGTCGTCTGCATCATGGCCGGGGTGAGCGTCGCCAGCGGCTTGAGCGGGCCATTGATCGAGCCTTGGTCGATGATGGCACGATCCTCATTCCGGCGTTCAGCCTGGGGCGAACACAGGAAATACTGTGCGAAATAGAGGAGGTCCTGCATCGCAAGGCCTTGCTGAACAAGCCTTCGGTGGGAGGGCGGGGTGATTTCCCCGAGTGGTCGCAGTTGCCGGTCATCCTCGACTCCCCATTGGCCCGGCGTATTACCGATGTCTACCGGGATCTGCATCAGTTCTGGCGTCACGAGGCCAGGGATCGGCTGGTTCAGGGGCGCGATCCGTTGGGGTTTCGCCAGCTGATCGTCGTCGATACCCATGCGCGCCATCAGCAGGTGGTGAATTACCTGAAGAGCACCGGTCGTCCGGCTATCGTGATTGCCGGCAATGGCATGTGTTCGGGTGGGCGAATTGTCAACTACCTCAAGGCAATGCTTGGCGATACCCGGCATGAGGTGCTGTTCGTGGGCTATCAGGCCAAAGGGACGCCCGGTGCGGTGATCCAGGCCAGCGAAGGCGCAGAGGGGTTCGTGCAGATCGATCTGGATGGGCGGATGTATGAAATCCGGGCGAAGGTGACCACACTTGCGGGGTATTCGGGGCATGCGGACCAGGATGAACTGGTTCGCTTCGCCCTGTGTCGCGAGCGGCCGGCCAGGCAGGTGGTGCTGGTGCATGGCGAGCAAGGGGCCAAGCAGGCCTTGGCAAAAGCGCTGGAGCAGCATGCGCAAGGCTCGGGGATGGTGGTGTCGATTGCTTAACGGGTCGATTCTGTAATGTTTGAGGCGGCGCTCTGACGCGCCGTTTCATGTACATGAGCAAGCACAGCACGGCCTGGTTGTGCTTAAATAGCGCCTTTTCGGATGAGGCATTCCACGCCCCCTGGCAGTACCTTGAGGTCGGGTAAAGAGTGGAAGGCTGGCTCCTTATGATTGAATCGCCTCGGTACGGATCAAGCTTGGTCGGTGGTCGCTCGGATGGGCCTGCCGTTTCGCCTTGGGTGTGCTGCGGAGAAACTTCACAGTAATAGGCTGCTCATGAAATTAACCCAGTTGTCCATTCCCGATGTCGTACTGATCGAACCTACGGTGTTTACCGATGATCGAGGATGGTTCATGGAGTCGTTCAATGAGCCGCGCTTTCATGCCGAGCTTGGCAAGTTAGGGTTGCCCGCGCCGCGAGCGTTTGTCCAGGGCAACCATTCGGTCTCGAAAAAGGGCGTTCTTCGAGGATTGCACTTTCAGCATGCCCCCCATGCACAGGGCAAGCTGGTGAGGGTCACCCAAGGGGCGGCGTTCGACGTCGCCGTTGATATCCGTCCCGGTTCGGCAACCGCGGGGCAGTGGGTCGGTGTGGAACTGAGCGCCCAAAATAATCACATGTTGTGGATTCCGGAAGGGTTTGCACACGGTTTCGTGGCGCTGGAGGACAACACGCATTTCCTCTACCAGACCACCGATGTCTATCACAAGGAATGCGAGGGCAGTATTCGCTGGGATGATGCGGATCTTGCCATTGAATGGCCGATGCAGGATGGCGTGATCATCAGTGAAAAAGACCGCGAGGCGCAAAGGTATGCGGAGTTAATGGTGGAGAGGCTCGCACGTCAGCTGCCGGCGCCTTCAGCGCTGATACAGCTCGAGGTCAAGGGAGATGATCGAGGTGCGCTTGTGGCCCTGCAGGTCAATGACAATGTACCGTTTTCCATCCAGCGCGCTTATTACCTGACTGGTACAAAGTCGGGCGTGTCTCGTGGTTTTCATGCTCATCGACAATTGATACAGCTGGCCGTGTGCGTTTCAGGGCGTTGCAGGATGCTAATGGACGATGGTACGACGCGTATCGAGCACTGGCTCGATGCATCTGACAAGGGGATAGTTATCCCGCCCATGGTCTGGCATGAAATGCATGATTTTAGTGATGACTGTGTTCTGCTGGTGCTTGCAGATGCTCACTACGATGAGTCGGATTATATCCGTAATTATAAGCAATTTATAGAAATGGTGCGACATGCCTAATTTTCACGATCTGTCGGATGTTCAAAGTAAAGAGATTGGTGCAGGTACTCGCGTTTGGCAGTATGTCGTTATTTTGACAGGCGCGCGTATCGGTCGTGATTGTAATATTTGCGCGCATTCACTGATCGAGGGTGATGTTGTTATTGGTGATCGTGTGACCGTCAAATCGGGTGTGTATATTTGGGATGGCACGCGAATTGAGGATGATGTATTCATTGGTCCGAACGCGACGTTTGCGAATGATCCTATGCCACGTTCCAAAGTTTACCCTGAAGCATTTAAAGGGGTGACCTTGAAGCGGGGAGCGAGTATTGGCGCCAATGCGACTTTGCTACCAGGTGTCGTGGTTGGTGAGCATGCAATGGTAGGTGCCGGTGCAGTCGTCACCCGGGATGTTCCGGCTTATGCCGTAGTCGTAGGCAATCCCGCGCGCGTTATCAGGACAATTGAACAGTGATCAAATTTCTCGATCTCCAAGCGGTCAACGCTCAGTACCGAGAGGCTTTGATCAAGGCCTGTACCGATGTCATCGACTCCGGTTGGTACATCATGGGTGAACAGCTGGCGCAGTTCGAGTCGGCATTCGCCCAGCACTGTGGCACCGCTCACTGCATCGGCGTGGCCAACGGCCTGGATGCCCTGACCCTCACCCTGCGAGCCTGGAAATTGCTGGGCAAGCTGTCGGCGGGCGATGAAGTGCTGGTACCGGCCAACACCTATATCGCCAGTATTCTGGCAATTACCGAGAATGATCTGGTTCCGGTACTGGTTGAGCCTGATGAGCACAGTTTCAACATTGACGTCGATGGGCTGCGCAAGGCTGTCACGCCGCGAACCCGTGTGATCCTGCCGGTTCACCTCTATGGTCGCCTGGTTGATATGGCGCCGATCATGCAGTTCGCCCAGGAGCATAACCTGCTGGTACTGGAGGACTCCGCCCAATCCCATGGTGCCCAGTTGCAGGGTCGGCGTTCGGGGGGCTGGGGTGATGCTTCCGGATTCAGCTTCTATCCGGGCAAGAATTTCGGCGCCTTGGGTGATGCTGGCGCGGTGACCACCAACGACGAAGCGCTCGCCACTACCTTGCGGGCGTTGCGCAACTATGGTTCGCACGCCAAGTATCAGAATATCCATCAAGGCGTGAACAGCCGCCTGGATGAAATGCAAGCCGCGATGTTGCGGGTCAAGCTGCCTTACCTGGACAAGGAGACCGAGCAACGGCAAGCGGTTGCCCAGCGCTATCTGTCGGGTATTGAAAATCCACACATCGTGCTGCCGGACGCTGGTCAGCCCGGACAGCACGTCTGGCATCTTTTCGTGGTGCGCACTTCGCAGCGCGCAGCGCTGCAAGAGTACCTGGCGAGCCAGGGGATCCAGACCCTGATCCACTACCCGATTCCGCCGCATCGGCAAGAGGCCTATCCGCAATTCAACGCCCTGTCGTTCGAGCTCACCGAGCGATTGCATGATGAGGTGTTGAGTCTGCCAATGGGGCCGACGCTGACCGAGCAGGAGGTTGACCGTGTCATTGCGGCCTGCAATGCGTTTCAGCCGGTGGTAGCTGGCTGATGTCGCTGGTCAGGACCAGTCTGCTGAATGGCATCGCCGTGTTGGTGAAGACGCTCAGCATGTTCGTCTTGAACAAAGTACTGGCTGTTTACGTGGGGCCGTCCGGCTACGCCGCGATCGGCCAGTTGCAGAATGCGCTGACGATGATCACCACGTTGTCGAGCGGGGCGGTCAACACCGGTGTCACCAAATACACGGCAGAGTACGCCGACGACTTGCAGCGGCAGTCGAAAGTCTGGCAGTCGGCCACGGCATTGGCTGCGGCAGGCTCTTTGCTTACGGCGTTGCTGGTTGGTGTATTCAGTCGGCAATTGGCGGCGTATTTCCTGCACGATGAGGGTTTCTACGGTGTGTTCATCGCCGTGGCCTGTTCGCTGCTGTTCTTCACCCTCAACGCGCTTTTGCTGGCTATTCTCAATGGCCGCAAGGATGTGGGGCGTTATGTCATTGCCAATATCGCCGGCAGTCTGGTTTCGCTGCTGTTGACCAGTTGGCTGGCCTTTCAGTTCGGCCTGTATGGTGCGCTGTTGTCCATCGGTATCGGTCAGGCGGTGATCTTCTTCGCCACTGTCGTTGTCTGCAGGCGAGCGTCCTGGTTCAAGATGCACCTGCTGTTCGGTCGATGGCAGCCGGCAATCCTGCTCGACTTGTCCAAGTTCGCGGCCATGGCCGTGACCACGGCAATCTGCCTTCCGGTTGCCCAGGTGTTGATTCGAAACCACCTGACCCACCGTTTTGGCATCGATGCGGCCGGTTACTGGGAGGCCATGTGGCGCTTGAGCAGTGCCTACCTGATGATCGTCACCATGACCCTGAGCGTCTATTACTTGCCGCGTTTGTCGGAGTTGAAGGGCGCGCGGGCGATCTTTGGTGAGATCCGCAGCGGTTATGCGCTGATCCTGCCAGTGGCGGCAGTGTGCTCCCTGGTTGTCTATTTGCTGCGCGATTTCATTATCCACCTGCTGTTCACGCCGGACTTCCTGCCGATGCGTGAGTTGTTCGCCTGGCAGTTGCTGGGCGATGTACTGAAAATTGGCAGCTGGCTTTTCGCTTTCGTCATGCTGGGCAAGGCGATGTTCAAGCTTTATATCGTCAGCGAAATTGTTTTCGCTGCGCTTTTTTACGGACTGACCGTCTGGTTTACGGGAAGTGACGGCTTGCAGGGGGTAGTCAAGGCTTATGCATTGAACTACCTGGTCTACTGGATCTTCATGGTGGTGAGCGTTGCATTCGTGCTCAGGACATCGCACCGAACGAAACCTGTCGACGGTCAGGCCTGAGTATTGGAACGCATCATGAAAGTAGCGATACCTATATTGGGATTTTCGGCCGCTGGTGGTATGCGGGTATTGTCCCGCTTGGCCGATGATTTTCTTGCGCAAGGGCATGAGGTGGTGTTTTTCGCCTCGCAGGCCATCAACGAGCCTTATTACCCGACCCGGGCGAAGATCGAGACGTACCGCAGCCCTTTCCCCAATGTGCCGGTGATCCGCGGGCTGTTCAATCTGCTGGGCATGTTGTATTTCGTGCTGCGCAACCGTCGACGCTTCGACGTGTTCCTTGCCAACTTCTGCCTGACAGCCTTTCCCGTCTGGTTGGGAGCCCTGGGCACCGGCAAAGCCTGGTATTACATCCAAGCCTACGAGCCGGAGTTTTTCCCAGGGCGCACGCCTGGGACGTTGATTTCGCGGGCGCTTGCCGG
Organism: Pseudomonas sp. P65(2024); assembly: GCF_057480955.1. Lineage (NCBI taxonomy): Bacteria > Pseudomonadati > Pseudomonadota > Gammaproteobacteria > Pseudomonadales > Pseudomonadaceae > Pseudomonas > Pseudomonas sp. P65(2024). The sequence continues at coordinate 32,865 of NZ_JBLIYX010000010.1, read as the reverse complement.
GTTCAGTTATTTCCTGCCTGTGCACAAGGTGGTCAACGGTGCGATCTACCGCAACTACAAGTTGCTCAAGGCCGAGCGCGTCGTTGAGCCTGGTATCGATCTGGGGGTGTATGTGCATCAGCCACATCAAGCTGCCGAGGATGAGATCGTGGTTGGCTGCATTGGCCGCACGCTCGCCTGGAAGGGCACCCGGGAAATCATCGACGCGGTGCAGCGCGTACGGCAGGCGACGGGCCGCAATCTGGTACTGAATATCGCGTTCGAACTGCCCGAAGGAGTCGATCTTGCGCAGTATGGGTTCGTGCGGCTTTCCCAGCCTCATGGCGACCGGGCATTGGCGTCGTTCTATCGGCAGGCCGATGTCTTTGTGGCCACAGGGCTATTGCAGGATGGTGGCTTTCACTACCCATGCCTCGAGGCCATGGCCAGCGGTTGTGTGGTGATTTCCAATTACGGCCCGGCGCGTGAAGGCGCTGCGATCTGCGTACAGCAGGTGAGTACCGATGTCATCGCCGCGGCCCTCGAGCGATATCTCGATATGCTGCCATCCCAGCGCCAGGCGATGAGGGCGCGGGCCGCAGAGGTAGTGGTCGAGTACGACTGGGCCCGGATCTCGCGAAAAATGCTCGCTTATTTTGCTGAGGCGGCCTGACATGAGCATGGTGCAACTACTCAGTGAGCCGCGTGACCAAGCCGCCGTCCGAGGTGTTGGCGCTATCGTGGTGCTTTATCGACCTGATCATGGCCTGTTGGAACGGCTTGTCACGAGTGTGGTGGGGCAAGTCGAAGTGGTGTATGTCATCGACAACACCCCAGGTGGGCGGTGCGACGATTACGGAACGCTCCTGGGCGCCGCCAACGTTATCTACCACCCCTTGAACGACAACCTCGGGATCGCCACTGCACATAACCGGGGCATCGAGCTTGCCAGGCACGACGGATTGAGTCACGTGTTGCTGATGGACCAGGACAGCGAACTCGAGCCTGAAACCGTGTCGCGGCTTTTGCAGCATGAGGCGCGCCTGCTTGAGGCTGGTAGCGCGGTTGCCGCAGTCGGGCCGGTGTTTGTCGATGGCAAGACGGGTGAGCCGGCCCCGGCCATCGTACCTGGGTTGTTTGGCCCCCGGAAGGCGCCAATCGACCTTGCGGGGGAAGAGCCGGTACGCTCGACCTATATCATTGCGTCGGGTTCGCTGATCCGCTTGTCCGTGCTTGAACGCATTGGCGGTATGCAGGACAACCTGTTCATCGACTTTGTCGATATCGAATGGGGCGAGCGGGCCGCGCTGGCGGGGTATGGGTGCTACCTTGTCCCGTCGGTGACGATGAAGCACAGTATCGGTGATGAATTCGTCATCCTGATGGGGCGACGTGTGTTGCTGCACTCGGACTTCAGGAACTACTTCATCGTGCGAAACGCCGTGTTCCTGGCTTTGTGGAGTTCGCTCTCGGTCGCGACAAGGCTGCAACTGGTATTCAAGGTTCCTTATTACCTGTGTTGCTATTCGTGGTATTCAGCCAAGCGTGCTTTTGCTCTGCGTCTGTTGCTCGGCGCGGTGGGGGACGGGGTGCGAAAGCGCATGGGCAAAGGGCGTTTCCAGTGATGCCGAATATGGCGGCTGTCATGGCCGCCGCGGCCTTGTTCCCCAGATAAGTCATTTTCAAGTGTTGTGGATACGGAATTTTGAACCAACTGCTAGAAGGGGCTCCTGAACGGGGGCGTGAATCGCAATGACACCGAGATGTCTAGTCCTGCTCGCCGCCTATAATGGCCGCGAATTCATCGAGGAACAGGTTCGCTCCATCCTTGATCAGCGCGGTGTGTCCGTGAGTCTGCTGATCAGTGTCGATTGCTCCACCGATGGCACCGAAGCCTGGGTCGACGAGCTCGCGCGGTCCGAGCCACGCGTCAAGGTGCTGCCTCACGGTCTGCGTTTTGGTGGCGCTGCCCCGAATTTTTTCAGGTTGATCGAGGCTGCGGCAGCAGACGATCATGATTTCTTTGCCCTGGCCGACCAGGATGATATCTGGCTTGATGGCAAGCTGGCCCGCGGCTGCGAGGTTTTAAAGCAACAGCCTGTTCACGGTTTTTCATCGGACGTTCTGGCATTCTGGGCTGATGGCCGCGAGCGGATCGTCAGGAAGTCGCAGCCGCAAGTCGCCCACGACCATTTGTTCGAGGCAGCCGGGCCTGGCTGCACTTACATACTTGATCGCAACTTGATGAAAGCGTTGCAGGCAAACCTGCGCAGTCAAGGCGAGGACTTGCATCGGGTCAGCCTGCATGACTGGTACATCTATGCCTTCGCCAGGGCAAATGGCTTCCGCTGGCATATAGATGACCAGGCGCTCATGCGCTACCGACAACACGCCAGCAACCAGGTCGGTGTAAACAGCGGAATCAGTGCTTACAAGGCGCGCCTGGCCAAGGTGCTCAATGGCTGGTGGTTGGGGCAGTCTCATCTGATTGCCCGGCTGGTCGGTTTGGCTGACGATCCTTTCGTCAGGCAATGGCAACGCTTGGATCGCAGCGCCCTGTTGAGACTGGCTTGCAAGGGGCGCCAGTGTAGGCGTCGGCCCAGGGACCAGTTGTCTTTCGCCGTGTTTTGCCTGGCTCTGGCTATGGTCGGGGCGAGCAAATGAGCGCAGGACTTCTGATCACCGGCGCTACCGGTTTTGTCGGTAGCGCGCTCCTGCGTCGGTTGCTACGCGAAGACAAAGCACCGCTGCGGGCGCTGGTACGGCGCATCCCCGAGGGTGAACGCCCAGGTATCGAATACTGCCTGATCGATGACCTGTGCACGATCCCCTCGGAACAGGCAGTGTTCGTTGGCGTCGACACCGTCATCCATCTCGCCTCGCGGGTGCATGTGATGAACGAGACCTCCCAGGATCCCCTGGCGGCGTTTCGCAAAGTCAATGTCGAGGGCACTCTCAACGTCGCGCGCGCGGCAGCGCGGGCTGGGGTGAAGCGGTTTATCTTCGTCAGTTCCGTCAAGGTCAATGGCGAGACCACCGATGGCCGCCGGCCGTTCACCGCCGATGAGCAGCCCGCTGCGCAGGACCCATATGGCATCTCCAAGCACGAGGCCGAAGAGGCGTTACGTCAACTGGCCCGCGACACCTCGCTGGAAGTGGTCATCGTGCGCCCGCCGTTGGTGTATGGTCCAGGTGTCAAAGCCAATTTTCGCAGCATGCTTGGCTGGCTGGGCAAAGGTGTGCCGTTGCCCTTTGGCGCGATCCACAATGCACGCAGCCTGGTGGCGCTGGACAACCTGGTCGACCTGCTGGTGACCTGCATCGATCACCCAGCCGCCGCCAACCAGACCTTCCTGGTCAGCGACGGGCAAGACCTCTCCACGACTCAGCTGCTGGTGGGCCTTGGCGTGGCGCTTGGCAAACCTGCGCGGTTGCTGCCAGTGCCGGCGTCGTGGTTGCGCGGTGCAGCCATATTGGTCGGCAAGGGCGCACTGGCCCAGCGTCTGTGCGGCTCGCTGCAGGTGGATATCGGCAAGACCCGCGAGCTGTTGGGCTGGGCGCCACCGGTAGGCGTCGAACAGGCATTCAAGGCGACTGCCGAACATTTTTTGAAAGAGCGTGAACAATGACAGGATGGTGGTTGCTTCCTTTGGCTGTCGGGGCCTCTCTGCTACTGACAGCAGCCCTGCGACGTTACGCCTTGAACCGGCAGATCATCGATTTACCCAATGCCCGTAGTTCGCACACCGTCCCCACGCCCCGCGGCGGCGGTGTAGCGATCGTGGTAACCTTCCTTGCATGCCTGCCGGTACTGGGTGTGCTCGGTTGGGCGCCGCCTGCCGTCCTGATAGGTATCGGCGGTGCTGGCGCGCTGGTGGCGGTAATCGGTTTTATGGACGACCATGGCCATATTGCGGCGCGTTGGCGCCTGCTTGGCCATTTCGCCGCCGCGGCCTGGATGTTGTTCTGGCTCGATGGGCTGGCCCCCTTGGTGTTCGCGGGCCTGCACCTGGACTTGCAGTGGTTTGGTTACCTCCTGGCGGCGTTCTATAGCGTGTGGATGCTCAACCTCTACAATTTCATGGACGGTATCGACGGCATCGCCAGTCTGGAGGCCATCAGCGTCGGTATCGGCATGGCCGTGATCGCGATGCTGCTCGGTGCGCCCGAGCTTATGACCTTGCCCCTGTTGCTGGCGGCGGCCACGGCGGGTTTCCTGTTCTGGAACTTCCCGCCGGCGAAGATCTTCATGGGCGATGCCGGCAGCGGTTTTCTCGGTATCGTTCTGGCGGGCCTGTCGCTGCAGGCGGCCTGGCATTCGCCGCAGCTGTTCTGGTGCTGGCTTATATTGCTGGGCGTATTCGTGGTCGATGCCACGTTCACCCTGTTCCGTCGCCTGTTGCGCGGTGACAAGGTATACGAAGCGCACCGTAGTCACGGCTACCAGTTCGCTTCGCGCCACTATGGTCGGCACTTGCCCGTGACGTTGGCGGTGACGGCGATCAATGTGGGTTGGCTGCTGCCAGTGGCATTGTGCGTGGCACTGTTTGGCCTCGATGGTGCAGTGGGCGTGGTGATTGCCTACCTGCCGCTGGTGTTGTTGGCAGTGCGCTGGCGCGCCGGTGCGCTCGAGCATCCGGCAAAGTGAGATGAATAGGGAATGTTTTAGTGTCAGACAACACTTGCAGGGGTTTTATGGATAGGCTGCGTGCCCGATTGCTGGGATTGTCTCGTCGGCACAAGCGTCTGCTGCAGGTCGCGGCGGATGTGGTGCTGGTGTGGGTCGCGCTGTGGCTGGCATTCCTGGTGCGGCTGGGTATCGATGATGTGATCGACCCGCTGCGTGATCATTCATGGCTGTTCATCTGCGCGCCGCTTGTGGCTATTCCTTTGTTCATCCGGGTCGGCATGTATCGGGCGGTACTGCGTTATTTCGGTAATGACGCATTGATCACCATCATCAAGGCGGTCACGCTGTCGGCGCTGGTATTGGGGCTGCTCATCTATTGGGTGGGTAACAAAGAGAATGTGGTGCCTCGCTCGATCACCTTCAACTATTGGTGGTTGAGCATGATCATGCTCGGTGGGCTGCGCTTGCTGATGCGCCAATACTTTCTGGGCGACTGGTTCAACAGCGCAGCGACGCAGGGAGGGCGCTCCAACCAGGGCGAGGCGTCCACGCGGGTCGCTATCTATGGCGCTGGCGCGGCAGGTAACCAGCTGATGGCCGCCCTGCGGATGGGCAAGGCCATGCGCCCGGTAGCGTTCATTGATGACGATGCCAGCCTGACCAACCGGATGATCGCTGGGTTGCAGGTCTATGCTCCCAAGAATCTGCAGCGCATGATCGACGCCACTGGCGCCGAGGAAATCCTCCTGGCGTTGCCCTCGGTAAGCCGAAGCCGGCGCCGCGAGATTCTCAACCTGCTTGAAGGCTATCCGCTGCATGTACGTAGCGTGCCAGGCTTCATGGATCTCGCGAGTGGTAGAGTCAAGGTGGATGATATCCAGGAAGTGGATATCGCCGATTTGCTAGGGCGCGATGCCGTGCCCGCTCAGCAAGACCTGCTGGCGCGCTGCATTGCCGGGAACACGGTAATGGTTACCGGCGCCGGTGGCTCGATCGGCTCGGAGCTTTGCCGGCAGATCGTTGGCCAGCGGCCGCGCACGCTGCTGTTGTACGAACACAGCGAGTTCAACCTGTACAGCATCGCCAAGGAGCTGGAAGAACGCATCGGTCAGGATCAGCTTGGTGTGCAACTGATACCGATCCTGGGGTCGGTGCGAGATCAGCGAAAGCTGCTGGACATCATGCAGGCGTGGAAGGTCGACACTGTCTATCATGCCGCCGCCTACAAGCATGTGCCGATGGTCGAGCACAACATTGCCGAAGGTGTGCAGAACAACGTCATCGGTACGCTCTACACCGCCCAGGCGGCACTGCAGGCCCAGGTCGCCAATTTCGTGTTGATCTCCACCGACAAAGCCGTGCGCCCAACCAATGTCATGGGCAGTACCAAGCGTTTGGCCGAGATGGTGCTGCAAGCCTTGAGCAATGAGCGCGCACCAAGGCTCATGGGAGATGTCGGCAATGTCGCCCAAGTCAATAAGACCCGCTTCACCATGGTGCGGTTTGGCAATGTGCTTGGGTCGTCCGGCTCGGTGATTCCGTTGTTCCACGCGCAGATCAAGGCCGGTGGTCCGCTGACCGTGACCCATCCGAAGATCACTCGTTACTTCATGACCATTCCCGAGGCGGCCCAGCTGGTGATCCAGGCGGGTTCCATGGGGCAGGGGGGCGATGTGTTCGTGCTGGACATGGGCGAGCCAGTCAAGATTGTGGAGTTGGCGGAAAAGATGATTCATCTTTCCGGCTTGAGTGTGCGTTCCGAGTGTAACCCGCATGGCGACATCGCCATCGAGTTCAGCGGCTTGCGCCCTGGCGAGAAGCTCTATGAAGAGCTGCTGATTGGGGACAATGTATTGGGCACCCGGCATCCGATGATCATGAGCGCTCAAGAAGATTTTCTGATGTGGGATCGCTTGAAAGAGCACCTGAGCGTCCTGCTCAAAGCCATTGATACAGATGACTATACTCAAGTTCGGCAGACGCTCCGGGAAATGGTCAGTGGTTATGCTCCCGAGGGCGAAATTGTCGACTGGATTTACCAGCAGCGTCGACATCAGCGTTGAGCTTTGCCGGTTTGCTTTCTACACCGGCAGTATCTCGGTTGAGTCTAGTTAGAGGCACGCAGCGATGTGTAGCTGGCGAACGTGCCTCGTTTCACCTTGGCAGAACTATTGATCCTCGATCAGGAAATCCTCAAGGGGATTGTAACTAATTGGTGCGACGCGACTTCTGGGCAGCTATTGCCAGGATGCTTTGGATCTTAGGGGCTGTACGAAATGTGCCTGCGCGAAGGCCAGCCAAGGCGAAACGGGGTAAGGGAGCAGATTGTACTGGAGTTCATGAGTATTCTAAGCCCCGTTTCAACACAGTAAGGGCGAGTGCAGATAAGTTTCATACAGACCCTAGACTATGCTCACATTTTCTGAAAACGGAGTGTCGCACTCGCGCTCACTAGGAGATGGGTGATTATTTGTGTGCTAATGAGCGTGGTGGTAGTGTTAACTTTAACGCTATCGCCTTCTGTTGAACTACCTATGACGTTATAACTAATAATTAATCGCAAGGACAGGGCCAGCTTTTTGTTGGCGAAATCGGACATTGAGCTTTGTTGCGTGTCATTTTGGAGAAGCTATTTTGAGCGTGCCTTTTTTGGATTTGAAGAAAATTAATGGAGCTATGCGCGACGAGTTGGTGGCCGCCAGTACGCGTGTGATTGACTCCGGCTGGTATATCGCGGGGCCGGAATTAGAGGTGTTCGAAAGTCAGTTTGCGGATTATTGCGGCGTCGATCATTGTCTTGGTGTGGCGAACGGACTGGATGCCTTAACCCTGACTTTACGAGCTTGGAAATTGATGGGTAAGCTCAGTGAGGGTGATGAAGTTATCGTTCCGGCTAATACTTATATCGCCAGTATCCTCGCTATCACCGAAAATCGGTTGGTGCCTGTGCTAGTTGAGCCTGATATCGCTAGTTATAATTTGTGTCCAGAGCGGGTGCGCTCAGCGATCACCGCTAAAACCAAGGCCATCCTGCTTGTGCACTTATATGGACGTTTGGCCAATGTAGCCACTATTCGTGAAATCGCCGATGTGCACAACCTTCTGGTTCTAGAGGACTCCGCGCAAGCTCACGGCGCAGCTTTTAATGGAAAGAGAGCAGGGAGCTGGGGTGATGCTTCGGGATTCAGTTTCTATCCGGGTAAAAACCTTGGTGCTTTGGGGGATGCCGGTGCCATCACCACCAATGATGCAGAACTTGCTCGAACCTTGAAGGCTCTGCGCAATTATGGTTCTCATATCAAGTACCAAAATATCATGCCAGGAGTAAACAGTCGTCTGGATGAGCTGCAGGCTGCGATACTGTCTGTCAAACTGAAGTATCTGGATCAACAGACTAATCATCGTAGAACTGTGGCCAAACGATACCTTCGGGGTATTGATAATGAGCGATTGATCATGCCTTGCCCGCCTGAGCAAGCCATGGCAGAGAGTAATGTTTGGCATGTTTTCGTTGTCCGTAGTGATGCTCGTGCAGCACTACAAAAGCACTTGCAGGACAAGGGTGTGCAGACGCTTATTCACTATCCGATACCACCACATCGGCAGCAGGCATACGTGCAATTCAATCACCTTCATCTCCCTGTTACTGAAGCGATTCATGAACAAATTCTCAGTTTACCAATGAGCTCCTGCATGGATGATGGCCAAGTTGCAGCGGTGATTGAAGCCTGCAATAGTTTTTGTTAAAGCGGTATGATGTGAGGAAGGTAACCAAACCACGGATAAGGGGGGCTTCCATACACAGATTAAGTCGGTGCATGTCGAGAGGGGTAGCGCTTACAATAATAAAGGTAAATGCGAAACGAGCGTTGTCCAGCTGGGCTCCCGGGCATAGTGTTATTGAAATTGTGTAGCAATAAAGACGTTTAGTGACAGGCTGTGGTCCGTGCTCCGTGGTTGTCTGATAAGTATAGCCAAGACCCAGCTTGTCTGCGCTTTCCTTTTAAGTGGTAGATATTTTAATTTCTGATCATGCTACAAATCTGCGTTGATCTTCAGAAGATTAGTGTCATTGAAGCGTGCATGCCAGCTGTTTTCCGCTTTGAATTTCTCTATAAAAGAGGGAGAGGGAGGCGTATAAGCCAGGGCCGCTTCTGACAGCGTCAGCATCGAGTCGTGGTGATCGCATAGATAGACGCCCAGTTTGTCGCCGCGATAACACATTTCACCAAAACGAGTCGACATGACTGGAAGACCAGTCGCGATATACTCATAATATTTAATTGGGTCAACACCAGCCGTGAGAGGGGTCTGCCGAAACGGTATGAGCCCTACGTCGAAAGTGAGCATGAGCTCTAGAGCCTCACGATGACTGCAAGCCGGGTGTATAGATACATTACTTGGAAGGGTGCCTTTGAAGCGATTACTAAGAGGGCCGACGATCAAGATTGCGTCCTGTGGGCGAGCGATGGCAAGTTTTACGATCCATTCCCAATCGAACCATGCGCCGACTGTGCCAATATAACCAAATATCTTCCGATGGCTAGATCCTTTCTGTTTGGCTAGCTTAGGCATCAGTTCGGGGTCGAGCGCATTTGCTATGAAGCGTACGTCCGTATGCTGCGATCGCCACTTTTCGGTTAACAGTGTTGATGAGGTCAGCACGGTTGTGGCTTGCGCCCCTATCTTATTCTCGCGACGGCGCATTGATAGACGAGATAGTCCAGAGAAAAATGCCGGAAAATCATCCATCGCATCATAGATTACATCACTGAATTTTAGCTCGGCGGCTAGCCTCAATGCCAATTCGGAAGGTTTTCCAATTACAAGCAATGTCTGCTGCTGTTTGGCAAAAGACCCCACGGTCTCGATGAGCGATGTCCAGAACAGACGGTAATTGATCGCGCCGGAGAAAGGTAGGGGCTCGATTGGAAGCGAGCGGGGCCGAATTACCTCCGCCCATGGCTCCGACGCTTCGATACCCGAGTCGTGGCCGCGCGCCTGCAACAAGTCGCTCACCCGTGGTAAGCGACTCGGATAGGGGTCTATCCAAAGCACTTTACCTTGGGTAATGCAGTGGAACCAGCGAGCAAACTTCTGGGGACGTTGCGCGAAGCTGCTCCAAGGGACAGGAGATAGATAGACCAGCTGCATCAGGCGAAGTGCTTCTTCAATACGGCAACTATGCGCGCAGAGCTCTTGCCATCTCCATAGGGGGAGACGCCCCGTGCCATCGCTTTATAGGCGACAGGGTTGTCAAGCAGGGTCTGAGCTTCAGCGAGGATACGTTCATGGTTTGGCCCGACGAGTTTTACTACGCCAATATCTACAGCCTCCGGTCGTTCGGTCTCGTCACGCAAGACAAGTACTGGAACACCCAGTGCCGGCGCCTCTTCCTGAACACCGCCCGAGTCGCTAATGATCAGATAAGCCTGCTTCATTGCAGCGATAAATGGAGCGTAGTCCAGAGGTTGACAGAGGACAACATTTTCGATGTTTCCCAGCATGGTGTGCGCGACATCCTTGACGTTAGGGTTGGGGTGCACAGGGTAGAGAATCTGGATGTCCGGGTTGCGTTCGGCAAGGTCTCTCAGTGCGCGGCAGATATTCTCGAACGGTTCACCAAAGTTCTCGCGACGGTGAGAGGTAACCAAGACAAGTCGTTTGCTTGGATCCGTTTCGACTCCAATTTGCAAGTCTTTTTGCGCAGTCATGAGCAGCGCGTCAATCACTGTGTTACCGGTGACGTGAATATTCTGAGAAGATATGCCTTCACGCAGCAGATTTTCCCTTGAACTTTCGGTGGGGGAAAAATGCCAACGGGTCAGTCGCCCCGCCAGAACGCGGTTGGCTTCTTCCGGAAATGGATTCTGCATATCCCAAGTACGTAGGCCTGCCTCGACATGCCCAAAAGGAATGCGACGATAGAAACAGGCCAGGGCCATTGCAAATACGGTTGTTGTGTCGCCTTGGGCGATTACCACATCTGGCTTCTCATCGACAAGCACTTTGTCTAGCTCAAGCAGCAGGCGGGCGGTGAGTTCCGTAAGGTTCTGGTTGGGTTTCATGATATTGAGATCGATATCAGGAACAATATCGAAGAATGCCATGACCTGATCAAGCATTTCACGGTGTTGCGCGGTAGCAAGTACACGGACTTGTGCCCAGGATTGTTTTTTGAGTTCGAGGATAACCGGAGCCATCTTAATGGCTTCAGGCCGAGTGCCGACCGTGCAGATGATTTTCATTAAAGAACCTATTGTCTATTTGTTCAGGGGCGGCGGAGTATCCAGCGTGTCATGATAAACGTAAGAGGGATACTTACGAATATGACGACCAGCGGAGCGAGTATTTTTGGCACGTCAAGTTGTTCGACAAGAGTGCCCAGCAGCAAGGCCGAAATGAGATATTGAACCAGATAGACCACTGGGTAGGCAAAGAGACCTCGCCAAGTCATAGGCGTCTTGAAGACAAATGTGGCATTGATCCAATAGGAAAAAACGATACCCGAAAGGTAGGCAGCGGCGTAGGCGAACTGATAGGGTAATGTTAAATGCAAAATATAATAAATTGCATAGGTCAATGCCGTATTCAGGCCGCCGCCGAGCAGGAATTTCGCGGATTCGACGGACAGAGACTGTCGGCTCATAGGTATCTACTCACGGGAAGCACGGCTGAGTCTGCTGAATTCGCTGTATTCACGAATGTAGTCGGCTGCATCATAGGGCTCGGAAGCAAAGACTAGCAACACTGCATCAGAAGAGTACTTGTACTGAATGCCCCAAGTCATTGGTGGTAAATATAGTCCAAGTTCCGGCTTGTTCAAAGTTATTTCTTCTCTAACCATTCCGTCATCGACGACGACACTAATGCTCCCCTTGACCGCGATAAGGAATTGATGGCAGCGATGGTGGGCATGCTCACCTCGAGTATCCGCAGTGGGAACATCGTAAACGAGAAAGTAGCGTTTGGGTTCAAAGGGAATATCGCGTGGAAACTCACCAACCGAAAGGCTGCCTCTCAAATCAGTAACCGATTTAAACTTGTGCAGCATTACACCTCTGACACGGGTGGCTACCAGGCCGGCCTCTGCCGACTTTGTTGCCTCCTCCTTGAGAGAGGCGGTGTTGGAAGAGTTCGCATAGCCGACAATCTTCGCGGGATTTCCGGAAACGATTGCAAAGGGAGGAACGGTGCGTTCAACTACGGAACCAGGTGTGATAATCGAGTTTTCACCGAGTGTCACACCCTCACGAATCGTGGCATTGGCTCCCACGACCGCCTTTTTCCCCACATTAATTGCGCAGCCTGCGATCGAGGAGGTGGCAGACGGCTCGGGCGAAAAAGTGGCGTTCGGACCAATATAGGCATCATCGGCTATCTGGATGCCGGACCATAGCTGGACGCCACACTTGATGGTGACTCGGTTACCCAATATGACATCATTTTCAATGACGACATGTTCACCAATTACGCATTCGCAACCTATACGGGATCCGGCATGTATGAACGTAAACGGATGTACTTGCGTATTGTCACCAATATCCCTGCTTTCACAAAGACTGGCGGGGTGAATGAAATAAGTCGCCTGTTCATTTTTCATTGTTGAACGCCTCTGTTCTCAGCGCGATCGCGATAGGGCGGGTTTTGGTGTTTTCATAAGTGCGCCAAGCATAGGAGCCAACTATGCCGAGGCCTAACAGGTTAGCGGCGCCGAGGAGTACAATAACGTTGATGGTCATGGCATAACCTGAAACCGTGATCAGGCCAAGTAGTCGGGCAATGGCAACAATGATTCCGAAGGCGGCAGCCACGACTGTCGTGGCTGCCCCTAGCCTTGTAAGCACACGAATTGGTAGGTCAGTGAACGCAAATATGCTGTCCATCATGTAGTTAAATTTCTTCGAAAACGTCCACGCTGACTTGCCATGTTGACGTTTCAGTCGGGAGTATGTAACGGTCTTGCGTCGGTATCCCAGCCAAAACACTTGTGCGATCAGCGAACTGTGGCGTTCATCCAAGGTCAGTAAGGTATCGCGGAAGGCCTTGTTGCAACCGAATACGTCAACGCCTCCTTCTGGGATATCCGCCACGACATAGCGCCGATAAAGTCCCCAGAACGTCTTTGCCGCCAAACGGGAGAAAAATGGATCGTCTCGTGCCTCTCGGACGCCCAGCACCACATCATATGCGCCTGTCAGTAGCTCTTCATTCATCTTGATGACCAACTCCGGCGGCTCTTGCAAATCGGCGGCCATGACAGCAAAGCGGTCACCCCTGGCGTGTTGCAGGCCGATTCGAATAGCGGGAAAGGAGCCAAAATTACGGGTCAACAGGATGAGTTTTGAGGAGAAATACTGGCTGGGGAGCTGGTCACGTAGAACCTCATAGCAGCGATCAGGACTACCGTCTACAACAAAGACTGCTTCGAAATTGGACGAGACTTCCTGATTCAGCTTGCTAACCGCTGCCAGAAGGTCTGGTAATGACCCTTCGTTCTTATAGACGGGGATAATCAAACTTAGCAAAACTGAATGCTCCTTTTCATGTGCAGCGTATGGCTTTCGCAACCGGTAACCGTCGTCAAACTGCTTTGCCGACGGCGGAGGTCGAGGCGAAATGCCCAGGAATTCGCTTGGGTGTTATGAGCGAAAGCAATATAAATCAGCGTTCGCTATTGGTTTTCGAATAACGGTATCACGATCCCTGCTGCTGTGGAATAGGAGAGGGGCTGAGCGGCAGGCTGTTAGCAGGGCGTAGGATAAGACGTTTCAGTCGCATAGCCTTTTTTTCGATCAAGTGCCAAGACAAGACGCCACAAAGCAGGGCCAAGGTGATCGATGCCGCACAGTTCTGCAGGCCGGAGAACCCAGGGAAGAGCCAGGCTACCAGTTGCTGGCACGGCCAACCGTAGAGATAGACTCCGTAGGAATAGTCTCCAAATCGATCAAGCCAGGCAAACTGTTTGAGAAAGCTGACCGAGCAGAAGAAAGTGACCAGTACGATAATATAGGAAAATGCAAAACGGTCTGTATTAATAGTGATGCCAGCAAGGAATAATGCTATCAGCAGATAGTAGGGGCTTGCCGGTATGTGCATGCGGTTCATGTAGAGAAACGAACCAATGTAGAAGAAAAGGCATACGTGATACATTGTGGAGTTGTTGATGTAGGCTATAAGCTCTGAGTAGTTGCTCCAACCAGCGACTATAACGATAAAAAATACGCTGTTGAATATTGCTCTGCTGCGCATTAAACCAAGCAGGAATGCCCCAAGAAGCACGATGTACAGCCAAACCTCAATTAGGACCGACCAGATTGACCCATTGACTGCTTGGTTGTGGTTTTCAGTAAAAACGCCTGGCAGGAAAAAACCACCTTTATAAGCCAATGCCAATCCACTGAAATAACTCCAGACCTCACCATGGGTCAGGTAATCACGAATCGGAAGTGTCGTCACTATGGCCCCTAGTAAAAAGGTGACCAAGAACAAATTTACCCAAAGGGCCGGAAAAATTCGTAATGCACGCGAGATGATGTAGTTTATAGCGCCGCCTTTCAATATGCTGGCTGTGACCAGGAAGCCACTAATCAGAAAGAACAGATCCACGGCAACGCCACCGGCGAATGCATAGTTTGTGGTTCGTGTCACCCAGTCTGGGCCGGCCGTCGCAACGATGGCGTTGGTATGCCCGTAAATCACTGCCAGTGCAGCCACCAAACGAATGAATGTAAGGTTGTTTTCCTTGCCGACAAACAAGTCCCCTAACGTCTTCATTTATGAGTTATCTCCGAGTCTGATTGTCAGGCAGTCAGTGGGGGGGGTGGGTTCAATCACGACCTTACCATTGGATGCTGCAGCACCTTGCTGCATGCCGGGGTAATAGGGGGAGTTAGCATCAAGCGAAATGTGCCAAACGGTCTGCAGATCCAAGACAAACGACAGGTAGCGTGAACTGTGCATATACCAAGGGGAAAAAGGGCTGGCGCCGATGATGCAGGTCATGGGCGAAGTATTGATGGCCGCCTTGTTGGACAGCAGTTGTTCAAAAGACAGGCGGTTGGCGCCTGCAACGTTGTCATACCAGGATGCAATGCTCTTGCGACCAGGCGTGTCTGTGCCGTAAAGCACTGCGGCCAAAATTGCTAAGGTGATGAGGGAAAATAGGTCTCGGCGTGCCGTGGTCAGGCCCTTGCTCATTTCGAGGACAGTCGCATAAACCCCGCCAACGATGAACGGAGTCCAGATTATTTCGTAATAGGCATTGACGTGATTGGGGAGCACAGAGTAGGGCGCCATAATTGTCAACGCTGCGCCAATTGGGTAAAGGGTCTTGGCGAGATTGCGCTCGCGGATGCATAGAACAAGGGCGCCAAATGCACAGAATATGAATGCGCCTAGAATGACATACCCATGCTGGAGCATCGCCGGGTGAGATGCACCTAGCAGGTAATGGATGATGGTGCTGGTAACGCCGAGAGGCGAGGTATCGATAAAGTACGAAGACTGTGTGTTTGTTTCTCCCAGGAAGCTGGATGCGGCGATAAACTTCGCACCGGCAACGACCGCTAGGGATATCAGCACGGCGCCGATGCCGATGGCTGCGCGCCTTGCCAGAGGCTTAGCGGTTTTCAGCAGGAGGTAAGCCAGTGTAAATACATAGAAGAGGATAAAGTCCTCTTTGGCTAGGGCTGACAGAATTAATAGTACGGCAGATAGATAAAGATAGGCGTTTCCCTGTTTTCGCGAGTCTACGAAGAGCAGGTAGGCCGCCGCCAAGCCAAGGCACCCCGATAATGTATGGGTTATCATGCCTGTATATCGCGCATACTCGGCGATGATGGGTGTTGATAGTGTGGCAATGGCGAATACCCCAGTGGTTAGAAGGTAGTGCCGGGTGTCGATTAGTTCATTGATGATTTTCCATGCAAAAAACACATAGAGGATGGTAAGTAGGCGAACAGTCCAAATCAGATAGTCCGGTCCCAGTGTTGACAAAAAATGAATAAGCCAGGTCGACAGTGGTCGAATCCAGCTCCACTCGAAGGGGAGTGCTCCAAGGGAATAGTTGGAGTAGTCGTCGTGATGGACGGGCAAGGAATTCGGTGCTATGGGGGACACCGAATAGTAAGTCATCCAGAAAAATACCAGAGCAGTAATGACGAATGCGCCAGCGTATTTGTAGGTGGTCAGGTTAAGATGTACTGGTGAGCTCATTGCTTATTTGCTCTCTTCCGACCGATAGCTGTGGGGAACCCAGGCACCCCATTTAGCCTCGTAGATAGCTTTGTTCTGCTCGAAAAGCGCTTGCCTGTCGGCACTGCGCAGTTTGTTGAAGGAGGCAGAAAGGTGGTGGTGGATGAAAACGTCTTCGGCGCAAACGACGGAGTAGCCGAGAAGTTGAATCCTGCGGCAATAGTCATCGTCCTCGAAGAAGCCACGGCCGAAGGCTTCATCCAGTGGCCCTACTTTTTCATAAATGCTGCGTGGTAGCATGACGCAGAAGAAAGCAGCTGTATGCAATTTATGTAGTTGGCCAATATGTGCGCGGGTGTATTTTTGCGATTCTGAGATCATTTCTTCCATTGTTGAATAGTGGATCTGAATTCGTGCTTCATTCCCAATATTATTGGTGACTGGACCAATGATGCCAAGTGTGGCGTCGCGTTCCAGGTGGCGATAGAGGGTGCTCACCCAGCCAGGGGTTACAAAGGTGTCGTTGTTGAGAAGCACCAGGTAATCGCCGCGGGCTATCGCTAAGCCCTGGTTATTGGCAGCTGCAAAGCCCAGATTGTCGTTATTCAACTGCAGGCGGCGGTTGTCGGCGCGATCGACCCAGTTGCGAAGATATTCGGGCGAGCCGTCGGCAGAGGCATTATCGACGACAATGATTTCTAGGTTAGTATAGTTTGAATGTGTGTCTAGGCTCGCTAGGCAGGCTTTGGTCAGTTCCAAGTTGTTGTAGGTCACTACGATGACGCTGATCAGGGGCCCTTGGTCGGCAGGGTTTTCGATTTCTTTAATCAGTAATTCTGCTCGATGGGACCATGTCTGATTACGGGCGAATGCTTGGCGTTCAAGTATGTGCTGAGGCTCTTCAGCGTTGTCCAGAACCTGGCTGATGGCAGCCAAGAAGGCGTCGTGATCTGCGGCTGCGTGTACCAGATTTTCGAACTGGCGAATTTCTGGTAGGTCAACGGATACGACAGGCTTGCCTGCGCTCAGGTACTCGTAAACTTTGACCGGGTTGGTCGCCAGCGTCAGCGGGATGACCTTGAATGGCAACAGGCATACGTCGAAGGCGTGTAGGTATGCGGGTAATTCAGCATAAGGTTTTTCACCCGTAAATACGACATTTGGGTATTTGGAAAGTTGTGCCTTTGCATTAACGGTGTCTGCGCCGATCAACAGGATCGTGTGTTCCTGGAAACGTTGTGCCAGCTTTTCAGTCAGTTCAACATCGAACCATTCTGCAATGGCTCCATAATAACCGATAATTCTTTTCGAAGCAGGATCTCGATAAACATGTTCAGGTGCATTGGCGAAGTGATCAAACTCGCCTGCGTTGCGAATCAAGGCGCGCTTGGATGTACTCTTGCCGACGAGCTCATCCAACCAGGATGACGTGGTAATTGTCAGGTCGGAGTGGACCACCAGCGCTTTTTCGATGGCCAGCATCTCTTCCGAGACGTTCCCAAAGCCTTCATGATGGTCCATGCAATCATAGACCACCTTGCTATTGGGCAGGACAACCGCTGTCTCATACCAGAATGGATGCTGAATGACCGAAACTAGCGAGTTTGTGTCGGCCCATTGAAGCATGCGGCCAATTGAACCTCGAAGCTGCTCTGTAGTATCGACGCCCGCCGGATTATAATAAATCGCTGGGGCGCCTTTGGCGTGCAGGTTAATCTGGAACAATCGACCGGCGTTATCCAGCTGTTCGACGCTGAAGCCGTCTTCAGCTGTATCGACGAGGTTGACGGAGATGTAGAAGACCCGTCGGCCCGCATTTGCCAGTGCTTGGGCCAGTTGTTGCGGGCGCTGGTGGCGGAAGTGCCAGTCGATCACCCCCCAGAATATGTAGTCAGGTACGTCATGCATCTGTGGAGCTGGCTGGATCCCTGGCCTGACGGTGTCGTGAAGAGCTACTGCTGTGCCGAGGATCGGTGCTGAGTGCCCACGAAGCTTGTGATATAGCGAGAGGGACTGATTTCGCACCCTAGCTGGCATTGGCATTGCCTTAAAGCCACGTTTCAGGACTTGCTTGAGCTTGAGCCGGTCTTGCGGTTGTACACCGTGTCTTGCAAGTCGTACGGCAAGGCGCAGGGGGGAGGTAATGCTCCAGGAGTGGCTGTTCAGTATCAGTTGGTGTTGCTGCTGCAGTTGAGCATGCTGGCTCGATAGATGGGTCAGTTGATCCTGGAGAGTTTTCTCTCGTTCAGATGACGCGTCAAGTGCAGCCAGTGCCTGAGCGAGCTCCTTATTGCTTTGGTTTAATTGGTCGAGCGTATGCCGAGTTTGTTGGAGAATATCCAGATCATTGGATTTCATCAGCGTCCCTGTGGTGCTTTCGATTTCAATCTGTCCCAGTGTTTGCTCAGAGGCGAGTAGTCCTTTGTTGGTGGTGTAAATCAACAGGGTTTGCTCGCCTGGCCAGTAGCTGGGTATCCTATCTGCGGTGCTTGTGGTGCGGCAATGGACAAGTGTCCATGGTCCGATGAAAAAGGGAATGTTGTTGTAGTCAAATGTGTAAAAGTGTTCTTTTATTCGCTCGTGCTCCCGAAAGGGCAGAAGCAGGACTACAAATTGTCTGGCGCGGTTCGCTACCTTTCTCAGGACCGTCCAGGGTGATTCGAAGTGCTCCAGAGTATTAGAGGAAAATACAATGTCCCACGAATCATCTGTTTCCTCTTTCAGGAAATCGGCGCATAGAAAGTCATGTTGGGGGTAGGTTTGGCGCGCTTTGCTTATTGCTTCATGGGAGAAATCAACGCCAGTGATGTTTTTGATCCCTAGTATCTTGGCTAGACTGTCCGTGCCATCGCCTTGAGCGCAACCCCAATCACAGATGCTCATGTGGCTATTTTCGTTGTAATCCAAGAACCAAGACGGCATGAGTTCAGCTGCTATGGTGCTGAAGAACTGGCTTTGTTCTCGCCCTTGATTCTCTTCCCAGTCATTAGAGAACCTATAGTCCCAATAGTTTAAAGAGTTAACTTCGTCGGTAGAAGAACCGGTTTCACTGGTAGGTTTCATGGCGTGCGTTATCCTATTAGTCGACTGGGTTCGACGTTATTGCAAGAGCCATTTTTGGCATGAACTGGCCAAATGGATTGCTGGGGAATGCGGACGAGAAATATTGTGCGCCTTCGACATATTCG
This sequence comes from Pseudomonas sp. P65(2024), assembly GCF_057480955.1. NCBI lineage: Bacteria > Pseudomonadati > Pseudomonadota > Gammaproteobacteria > Pseudomonadales > Pseudomonadaceae > Pseudomonas > Pseudomonas sp. P65(2024). The sequence goes on along the minus strand of NZ_JBLIYX010000010.1, from coordinate 13,872 downwards.
TAGTAATGAATGCTAGCAGACGATCGGTTCTCCACTGCAGCAACAAGCAGGTATTCCCCGGATATCAAGGAGTTTTCAAACTCGAAGGTGACTTCTTGTGGTAGGTTGACCTGGCCGAAATGCTGGTCATGGTTCCAGGTGCTGCCAACGATGAGGTCGGTGCCGGCCAGGTTTTTAAGTGAGAACGATACTGAGAGTCCCTCGCAGGTGGGTAGCATATCAGGGCGGAAACGGATCTTTACCTGCATGGGTTCATAATCGCTGAAAACGTTCTTTTGCGCGCCATCGCAATCGAACAGTCCTGCGCTTAGCACTACGCCGACATGGGAGCCCCAGTGATTGATCGGTTGGTGCCGCGACACGACCGAAGGGGAGGGATCAGCAGTAACCGCGCCCGTTGCAATTGTGCCTGGTTCGTTATCGCTGAACAGGTGCTCAGTGTAGAGGGCAGTAATCATGAATACGTCGCCGATACCCCTTACTGTGCCTTTGTCGAGCCAAATCGCACGATCACACAGTGTGCGCACTGCAGCAACGTCGTGCGAGACGAATAGGATGCTGACACCCGATGCTTTCATCTGTTTGATGCGATCCAGGCATTTCGCCTGAAAGCGTGCATCTCCAACAGAAAGAGCTTCGTCAACCACCAGTATGCTGGGTTTCGTATGGATTGCTACTGAAAATGCAAGCCTGACGTACATGCCTGAAGAGTAGGTTTTCACCGGTTGGTCGATGAACTCACCAATTTCCGCGAAGGTTTCGATAGCGGAGAACTGTAGATCAATCTCCTCTCGGCTCAATCCGAGAATGGCGGCGTTGAGGTAAACGTTTTCCCGTCCCGTGAATTCTGGGTTGAATCCCGCACCCAGCTCTAGAAGGGCGGCGATACGCCCTTCAATGGCAATTTTTCCTGATGAAGGATTAAGTGTGCCGCATAACATTTGCAGTAATGTCGATTTTCCTGAGCCGTTGCTTCCGATAATACCGACAGTTTCTCCTGCCTTAATGTCAAATGTTACATTTCTCACCGCCCAGAATTCTTGGGCATAGTTGCGGCGACCCCGGCTTAGCATCTGCAGCAGGCGCTGGTGGGGTTTCTCGTAAACTTCGTAACGTTTACAGAGGTCGTTGACCTTGATAACGGCTTCAGAGTACATCGGCAAATCCTTTGCGGGTTTTTTGGAACCAGGCAAAGCCGCAAATAGCCATCAGTGTGCCCAGTAAATAAAGCCATGCAAGAGCGGAATAGTCCGGCATTATGCCGAATGTGAGAACGTTTCGGCTTTGCTCAATGAGCGCTGCCAGTGGGTTGATTCGTAACCATTCATGATATGCGGGTGGGAGAGCTGAAATGGGAAAGAATACGCCAGACATAAACAGCAAAATAGTAGTTAGCATTGCTGTGATTTGGCTGACGTCTCGAAGGTAGACACCAAGGGATGCAATCAGCCAGCTGGCGCCGAGGGTTGCGAGGGCCAGGGGGGCAAGTACGATTGGGAAAAGCAAGGCGGTAGCTGGAATGGAGTGGTTAAGTAGCAGCATGGCCAGCAAGAGGACGACAAAGTTGATGGCTGCATGAAATAAAGCTGATAAAAAGGCTGCGTACGGTAGGATTTCGAGTGGGAATACTACCTTTTTCACATAGCTGACATTGGATGTGATCAGGTTAGGTGAGCGGTTCACGCACTCGGCAAAAAGTCCGTGTAAGAGAAGTCCAATGTAAAGAATGATTGCAAAATCCGACTTGCTTTCTTCGGATGATGTCCCCCAGCGCGCCTTGAAAACAACTGAGAATACAAAAGTGTATATAAGTAGCATCAAGACCGGGTTGAAGAAGGACCAGGACAGGCCTAGGATCGAACCTCGGTAGCGATCAAGGACTTCTCGTCGGCTCAACTGCACGATCAAAGATTTATTACGCCAAAAGCTCTTGGCCATTTCCAGTGGGGAGGCTGAGTAATTCTGCATTAAAGGGAACGCTCGATCCTGTTTTTCTGAGTGTGGCGTAAACTGTCGGGTGCTCTGGCTGTCTGGGCTGTGTCACGATGCCGGAGGCTAGGGTATACAAATGTCGCCTAGTGAAGGGCTGACGCTCTAGTACCATCCTACTAACCTAATGTGCGCAACGCTAGCTTGCCTCACAGCGTTCAGTAGGATGGGGCGCCTACTACCTACTAGATGTTTCGCCAAACCAATGTCGTCAGCGGTTGCCGCCTCTGGCGCCGGGGTGTGGATCGTTTCACTGGTCGCAGGGTGAGGGGCTGCGATGCGGGAGGCGCTGCTATCGACTGTCAAGAATTTTCTGCAAAAAACATGCCTGGGCGAGTGCTTTTGTGTAGGTTTTGGCTGCGAGATCACTCTTCTGACGAGTGAAATGCGATTTCCTTCCTGTCGCGCGATGGTAATGTGCCAGGAATGTGCGACGAGTATCTGGGTGGCGTTGCTCATCATCCTTTTGCCTATGACTGCCAAGCGGATGCGGTCATTTTGCAAATCCATTCGTGAATACCCGGTCATGGTGAAAATCGCCATGTTACCACGTGCGTGGGGGGCAGTCGGTAGGCGGGTGGCTGTGGTCGATCTGATCTGGCGATGCCTGACTGCTGGTGCGCGGGGTTTACGACGCGTATCTTGCCGAGCAGGGACATACCTGTACAATACAAGGCTTTGTGAGGCTGGCTGTGCGTCAGACTCCCAGGCGCTGCAGCCGAATCGGATTTCAAAACCCTCAAGAAAAAACGCACTGTCGACATCATAGGAATGATCTGGAAAATATGGCTATCTTAGTAACCGGTGGCGCCGGATTTATTGGTGCAAACTTTGTTCTGGATTGGCTCGCGTTATCAAACGAGCCTATTATCAATCTTGATAAGCTTACTTACGCTGGGAACTTGCAGACGCTGGACAGCTTGAGTGGTAATACAGGGTATATCTTCGCGCATGGTGATATTGCCGACAGGGCGCTGGTGCGCAAGCTGTTGGACGAACACAAGCCGCGTGCCGTCCTTAATTTCGCAGCAGAGTCACACGTTGATCGCTCAATCCATGGTCCCGAAGATTTCATTCAGACCAATATTTTCGGTACGTTCCACCTGTTAGAGGAGGTTCGTGCATACTGGAGTGGGCTTGAAGATGATGGGGAACGAGCAAATTTCCGTTTCCTGCATGTATCGACCGATGAGGTCTATGGTTCGTTGAAGGCTGGCGATCCGGCGTTTACCGAGACTCATCGATATGAGCCGAACAGTCCATACTCGGCTAGTAAGGCCGCTAGCGACCACCTTGTCCGTGCGTATCATCACACTTACGGGCTGCCCGTGCTGACTACTAATTGCTCGAACAATTATGGTCCTTTCCATTTTCCGGAAAAGCTGATCCCGTTGATGATCGTCAATGCGTTGGCGGGCAAGGCACTACCCGTTTACGGGGACGGCCAGCAGATTCGCGATTGGTTGTATGTCAAGGATCACTGTAGTGCAATCCGGCGTGTGTTGGAAGCTGGCATTGTGGGGGAGGTCTATAACGTGGGGGGCTGGAACGAGAAGCCTAACCTGGAGATTGTTAAGCGAGTCTGTGATTTGCTTGATGAGCTGCAGCCTCGTAGCGACGGTGGTAGTTATGCTGAGCAGATTACTTTTGTTGCCGATCGGCCAGGTCACGATCGTCGTTACGCCATTGATGCGCGGAAACTTGAGCGTGAGCTGGAGTGGACGCCCGCAGAGACCTTTGAAACCGGCATTCGCAAAACGGTGGAATGGTATCTACAAAATCAGGCCTGGGTAGAGGGCGTGCAATCAGGAAGTTATCGGGACTGGGTTGCGAAAAACTATGATGGGCGCGCGAAGTGAAGATTCTCTTGCTCGGGAAGGACGGGCAGGTAGGATGGGAGTTGCAGCGAAGCCTGGCGCCTTTGGGGGAAGTGCTGGCCCTGGGCAGGAACAGCCAGGGCTATTGCGGCGATCTAAGCGACCCCGAAGGTGTTGCTGCTACTGTACAGACATGGCAACCGGATGTGATCGTTAATGCTGCGGCCTACACTGCTGTGGACAAGGCAGAGAGTGAGCAGGAACTTGCTTTCCTTGTCAATCACAAGTCGGTCGAGGCTCTTGCGCGATCGGCGTGTCTCTGTGGTGCGCTGTTAGTACATTACTCCACGGACTATGTCTTTACTGGGATGGGTGATACCCCTTGGCGAGAGGATGATCCTGTAGGACCGATAAATGTTTACGGGCAGAGCAAGCTGGCTGGAGAACAGGCTATCGAGGAGGCGGGGTGCCGTTACCTGATCTTCCGGACAAGTTGGGTTTATGCTGCGCGGGGGGGGAACTTCCCTCGAACCATGCTCAGGCTCGCGGCGGAGCGAGAGTCGCTATCAGTTATTGATGACCAGTATGGAGCACCTACTGGTGCTGACCTGATTGCAGATGTGACTGCACACGCTATCCGTGAGGTGCTTCGTAACCCGTCCCTGAGCGGTACGTACCATCTCTCTGCGTCCGGTGAGACGAATTGGTATCAGTATGCCGCATTCGTATTGCGGCAAGCGGTGGCTGATGGCTTAATTCTCAAAGTGACAGCTGATTCGCTGAAAGCCGTATCCACGAATGCTTACCCAACTTCCGCCAAGCGGCCCGCGAATTCACGTCTGGATACGTGTAAACTGCAGGCTGCTTTGCACCTCAAGTTACCTGACTGGCGTTTCGGGGTGGCAAGGATGCTTATAGAAATTAACGGGAAATAGAGGCACATGAAGCGTAAAGGCATTATTTTGGCAGGAGGGTCGGGCACACGCCTGCACCCCGCAACGCTTGCAATTTCCAAGCAACTGCTACCGGTTTATGACAAGCCGATGATCTATTATCCGTTGACGACTCTGATGTTGGCGGGTATCCAGGACATTCTGATCATCTCTACCCCGCAGGATACTCCGCGTTTTGAGCAGCTCTTGGGAGATGGCGAGCGTTGGGGGCTAAATCTCAGTTACGCTGTCCAGGCCTCTCCGGATGGATTGGCTCAGGCATTTCTGATTGGTGAAAAATTTATTGGAAATGATCTTTCAGCTCTTGTGCTGGGTGACAATATTTTCCATGGCCATGATTTCCATCACCTTCTGTGCAGTGCCATGACGCGTGAGGTGGGGGCAAGCGTGTTCGCCTACCACGTGCATGATCCTGAGCGGTATGGCGTGGTCGAGTTCGATGCGCAAGGCATGGCGATCAGCCTTGAGGAAAAGCCCGCACAGCCCAAGTCCAACTATGCCGTAACAGGATTGTACTTCTACGATCGGGATGTAGTTGATATAGCCAAGGCAATCAAGCCTTCGGCGCGCGGTGAACTTGAAATTACCGATCTGAACCGGATCTACCTGGATTGTCAGAAATTATCGGTTGAGATCATGGGCAGAGGTTATGCTTGGTTGGATACAGGAACCCATGATTCTTTGATGGAGGCCAGTCAGTTCATTGCCACCTTAGAGCACCGTCAAGGGCTTAAAGTGGCTTGCCCTGAAGAAGTAGCCTATCGCCAACATTGGATCACAGATACCCAGCTTGAGAGGCTCGCTGAGCCGTTGGGTAAAAATGGCTATGGCCAGTATCTTAAGCGATTACTTCAAGAGAAAATTCGTTAACTGTATGTTGCAACCCACCCGCGGGTGTTACGTTTGTTCGGGTGGGCCTACAGTGGGGGGCGGACTCCTGAGCTCATTTTAGGCAGTTTTGCGACCTCCACTGTATCGCTCGGTGAGTGGGTACTGAACGCATTTTTGGGGCAGGGAATATTTCGCTGTCCCAATTACCTGCGACCACGAGGTACAGGCGGTAAGCTTCGAGCGTCTCAGGGAGTTCGTATGCTTCGGCGGTATGTGGGCGGCGCATTGCTCCATCCTTCTTCTTTTTCCGCTGCATAAACTACAAGGGCGACGCCGATGGTCGCCATGTAGGCTTGCCAATGGTGTCCAGCATGCGTCTTTGACCAGATAGCGGCCTTCAAGGTGCGCTCGGCACGTTAAGTTAGGCTGTCCGCGCCACGATCTCAACTCTTTGAATGGGCTGGGAGTGAAAGGCGTCTACCTCCCTACCTGAGGCCGGTTGCATAGGTGATGTCGCATGTTCGTCTCCGATCGAGGCTACCACTCAGTTGCTTTGTGGTGGTGCTGGACTCCCAAGAGCTGACGACCGCTTGGTGTTCAACTGCGACCGGTATCACATGCAACCAGTGATTACTTAATGAGATGGTCACCCCGGCACCCTGCGAGGCGTACGCTTTTGCAGGGTGTTTTTTCTTCGGAGACCGTCATCATGAGCACCGTGACACTGATCGACATCGACATCGACATCGACAAACATACCTTCCACCTGCATGCCCAGGACAAGTTCGGCAAAGAGGTATCGCGCAAGAAGTGCTCAAGGTTGCAGATGATGCGGTTTCTGGCCAATCATCCTCCCTGCACGGTGGTGATGGAGGCCTGTGCCGGTTCGCACTATCTGGCTCGAGAACTCACGGCGATGGGGCATGAAGCCAAGCTGATCTCGCCTCAGTTTGTTAAGCCTTTCGTCAAGAGCAACAAAAACGACTTCGTTGATGCGCAAGCCATCTACGAAGCTGCTTCCCGGCCTTCCATGCGCTTTGTGACGCCAAAATCGCCTGAGCAGCAAACGCTCTCTGTTTCTCATCGGATGCGTGAATCATTGATCCGCGACCGAACCAAGACGGTGAACCAGATGCATGGGTTCCCTGTAGTGCTGCACCGTGTTTCACCATCAGGTTTTGTGATAGCTGTACAACAGATGAAACTAACGGCCGATCGGCCTGATTCAATACAGCGAGCACTGCAGGCGTTACTGATGCCAGCGCACATCTTTATAGCTTGATCGAAACTGCCAAGCCAACGACCAAGAACTTTATGCTTGGCGTGCGCCACGCACTGGAATGCTTGCCGCAGGCGTCCTCGGTTGAGGATTACGAAGCCTTTCTGCCGTGGAACTGCGGGCCCAATGTGTATCGCTGACACACCACTCCGAGATTTAAAAGTATGCGATCCATGAACCCCACCTACCGCCAGATGGGGGCTCGGTTTACCGTGGCATCTCCGGTAAGCAGTTCCACGGCAGCAGCGCTTCGTAATCCTCTACCGACGAGGCATGCGGCATCCGCTCCAGTAAGTGGCGCAGCCACGTATAGGGCTCTTGGCCGTTGACCTTGGTGGTCTCGACCAAGCTGTAGATCTGCGCACTGGCCGTAGCTCCCTTGGGCGTGTCACTGAACAACCAGGCTTTACGCTCGATGACAAACGGCTTTATCGAACGCTCCGCCAGGTTGTTGTCGATCGGCAAATGGCCAACCTAGACATAGCGCTTCAACCGGCTCCAGTTGTTCGCCAGGTAATGCACCGCCTTGCCCAAAACACTTTGCGGTGTGACCTGGGGCTGCGTTTTATCCAGCCAGCTTTTCAGCTTTCCGAGAATCGGCAGGCTTCTTTCCTGTCGACCGATGAACCGCTGTTCATCGCTGGCATCCTTGAGTTCGCGTTCGATGCCATACAGCTTGTTGATCATGGTCAGCGCCACATCGGCTCGCTAGGTCTTGCCCTTGGGTTGCACCTTCTGCGCCTCGACGAATTTGCTCCGGGCATGCGCCATGCACGCCAGCCGTTCAATGCCGGGCTGTAACGCCAACGCGTTGTAACCGGCGTAATCATCGGTCATGACATAACAGCGGTAGCCCTCCAGCAGGCGCAGTGGTACCTCCTGCGCACGGCTGGTGGTGTAGTCGAATAGTACAACTTGTCGATCGGGCGACCCACTGGCCTGCACCCACATCCACGACTGACGGGTAGATCGCGATCCAGTTCTTTGAGCACCTGCACCCGCGTTTCATCGCAATGAATCACCGGACTTTCAAGCAGGCGCTCGCGCATCAAATTCAGCAGCGGCTGGAAATGCTCGCTGCACTGGATCACCCAGCGGGCCAGGGTTTGCTGTGGAATTTCGATGCCGTGCCGGGACAGTACGCTTTCAAAGCGGTGCAGCGGCAGGCCATCGACATACTTGGTGGTCAGCAGCATGGCCAGCACGCTGGGGCTGGCTATGTTCTTTTCGATCAACTGGGCTGGCTTGTCGGCAGTGACCGGCGCGCTTTCACAACCCCGGCAGCCGTAGACCTTACGTACGTGTTTGAGCACACGGATCTGCATAGGCACGATATCGAGCTGCTCGCTGATTTCCTCGCCAATCACATGCTTGCGGCAACCGCAGGCACAGGTCTGCTCGTGCTCGGGCAAGTCGTGAATGATTTCAATGCGTGGCAGGTCAGCCGATAGGGGTTTACGTTTGCCGCGTCGCTTGGTCGGCGCAACGACAGTTCCTGGACGGTCAGCACAATGGGTTCATCGGTGGCATCGGGGGATGTTTTGAAGTGTTCGGCTTCGAGGCGTTTGAGCCAAAGACAGAAGTCGTTGCGCTCCCAATACAACACCTTGATGCGGTTGCGGGCCTTGTTAAGGAAAACAAAAAGCACGGGGTCGACCACGCCGACCTTGATATCCAGTTCGACCAGAGCGGTGAGGCCATCGATGGACTTTCGAAAGTCCACGGGCTTGGGTAGAGGTAGACTTTTTCGACTTTGCTGTCAGGTAGCATCATGGCGGGCGGGCTCCAGAATGAAATCGGGAGAGCAGCATCGGGAATCAGGTGGGCGCTTGGAATGTGGGGATGATGGATCCCTTACCATTGATCGCTCAAACTTGTGCATTACGTGTATGATGCGACGCCTTGATGATTCATGGCATTTTGGCATCATATTTCAAATAAAAATAAATCTCATTTGTATCGGTGTGTCTTGAAGTCTCAAGATTGTCACAAGGCTGCCGATACAGAGTTAGATTCAATGGATACCGCGTGAGCAAGTAGCGCGAGAAATGGACGAGTGATTCAATGATGTCGAAGTGGCTGTCGAAGTCCCCCTATCTGGTGGCTTCCGTTGTATTTGTAGTGGCGTTGTACGTGCTGTGCGCTGTTGATAACTGCGCCTGGTTCGAATCCTCGACCTTGAAATGGCTCGTCACCGAACAGATTCTGAGCACGAATGAGGACTCCTTCCTCGAGGTGCTGTCGGCGGTGCTATGGGCCGTTGCGTTTGGTGTGTTCTGCAGCCTGTTCATGCGCTCCCGCTCCACCGTGGAACGCTGCTGGCTGGCCCTTTACGCTGCGGTGAGCTTGTTCGCGTTCGGTGAGGAAACCAGCTGGGGCTACCACTGGTTCAATTACGCTGACGCAGTACCCTTGCTGACCACGCACAATGCCCAGGGCGAAACCAATCTACACAATATCAATGTGGCGGAAATCCTCGGTCTCAGCCGTGAGGCGACCTACTACTACTACCTGGAAAATGTTTCGCACCTGCTCAATCCTTTGTTCTACCTCTTCCTGTCCGGCCTTTGGTTGGGACTGCCGCTGGTGAAGATGTCAGGTGCGTTCAAATCGCTGAACTTGCTACGCGATATGCCCGTTGCCAGCGTGGGTTTCCTCGCATTTTTCCTGCTCCACTCGGTGTTCTTCATCTTTGTCGATGTGGTGCTGTTCAACGTGGGCTTTATCTACGAAATGTTTATCGCGTTGGCTGCGCTGCTGGTGGGGCTCGACATCGCTCGAGCCAATGCAGCGGCCGACACCGCAGACGTTCATGGTTCGGCGCTGGCCGGTGCGTGAGTCTGTGTGAGTGGTCTTCACACGATTGCCAAGATGCCGAGCGATAGCCTTGCGTGTTGTTGAGATGGAGCGTCGCTCGCGCGGCGCCTCGTCTGCTACTCCAGTTGCCATAGCCAGTACCCATCTCGGTTTTCGTGGAGACGGTGCGTAGAAACCATGCGTGCTGTCGTCAGTTGTTTCCCTTGAAGGGCGATGACAGTGAGTCCTGCGGTGTAGGAGGCGGCAAATCTGCCTGACAGCTCCTCGTCCGCATGCCCTGCCAGGCGGGTTTTGCCCGGTGAACTGCATCTTCAATCACGTTGATTTTTGCAACACTTGCGCCGTCGCCTCCGGATTCACCCCTTGCTAGCTTGAGCGGGCAGCCACGGAAACGCTGCCTACCCATTGAGCCAAAGGAGTGAACATGATGCGCAATATTGTCCTTTCCCACCTGCTGCTTCCGCTATTTGCAAGCCTGGCTTTTTCCGCCACTGCCGCGCCTGCGGCAACGCCTGTCGATCCCGCGCCGGTGGTGGCGACTGGTCTGGCCACCGCCACCGAACCTACAAAACTGAACCTCAACAACGCAGACGCCGCTACCCTGCAAAAGGCGCTCAACGGCATCGGCAAGACCAAGGCCGAGGCCATCGTGCAGTACCGCGAGACGCACGGACCGTTTGCCAGCGTGGATGAATTACTGGAGATTCCGGGTATTGGCAACGCCTTGCTGGAGCGCAATCGTGAAAGATTGACGGTCGAATAGCTTCAATCAGTTCAAGCCGGCCGATCTTGCATCGGCCGACCTCAAGGGGATATCAGCGATCCTGCGCATCCTTGGCATCCGCCTCGGCATTGCGTTCATGCACTTTCTTCAACTGCTCCTCGGTCAACGGCAACTTCTTCGCCGTATCCCGCAGCATCATCAACCCGCCGACAATCGACCCGAGAGCAACAAGCAGTATCAACCAGGCATACCAAGGCATCGAGATTCTCCTGAAAGCGTACAGGGCACCGCTTACATGGCATTCGAGCCATTGCCGCAGCCGTTGGTTCAATTATAGGAGTCGCCCGCGGCCGGGCCAATTCTCATGACCCACGGCCCCCAAACCCCGCGCCACTTCGTTTACAATGCGCGCCGTTTACGACTTGCCAAGAGACCCTGCCCATGTCCGCCTGCCAGACGCCCCTGATCGTCGCCCTGGATTTCCCCACCCGTGACGCCGCCCTGAAGCTGGCCGACCAGCTCGATCCCGCCCTGTGCCGGGTCAAGGTGGGCAAGGAACTGTTCACCAGCAGCGCCTCAGGGATAGTCGAAACCCTGTGCAGCCAGGGCTTCGAAGTGTTCCTCGACCTCAAGTTCCACGACATCCCCAACACCACCGCCATGGCGGTCAAGGCCGCGGCCGAGATGGGCGTGTGGATGGTCAACGTGCACTGCTCCGGTGGCCTGCGCATGATGTCGGCCTGCCGTGAAGAGCTGGCCAAGCGCAGCGGACCGCAGCCGCTGCTGATCGGCGTGACCGTGCTGACCAGCATGGAGCGTGAGGATCTGGCCGGCATCGGCCTGGATGTCGACCCGCAGGAGCAGGTACTGCGCCTGGCGGCGCTGGCACAGAAGGCCGGCATGGACGGTCTGGTGTGTTCGGCTTTGGAAGCGCCGGCACTGAAGGCGGCGCACCCGTCGCTGCAGCTGGTGACTCCGGGTATTCGCCCGGCGGGCAGCGCCCAGGATGACCAGCGCCGGATTTTGACCCCGCGCCAGGCACTGGACGCCGGCTCCGATTACCTGGTGATCGGGCGTCCGATCAGCCAGGCGGCAGATCCGGCCCAGGCGCTGGCTGCCGTGGTGGCTGAAATCCGCGGTTGATCAGGGATCGTGGGAGCGGGCTTGCCCCGCGATGGCGTCAGCTCAGGCAATCGCCATCGCGGGGCAAGCCCGCTCCCACAACGCTGATCTCAGACCTTCAGCACCAACTTGCCGAAATTCTCCCCGCTGAACAGCTTGAGCAGCGTCTCGGGAAAGGTCTCCAGTCCCTCCACAACATCTTCCTTGCTCTTCACCTTGCCGCTGGCCAACCAGCCGGCCATTTCCTGCGCGGCCTTGCCGTACTCCTTGACGTAGTCCATCACCACGAAGCCTTCCATGCGCGCACGGTTGACCAGCAGCGACAGGTAGTTGGCCGGGCCCTTGACCGCTTCCTTGTTGTTGTACTGGCTGATGGCGCCGCAGATCACCACACGGGCCTTGAAGTTCAGGCGTGACAGCACGGCATCGAGGATATCGCCGCCGACGTTGTCGAAGTACACATCCACGCCATTGGCGCATTCGCGCTTGAGACCGGCCAGCACATCCTCGGCCTTGTAGTCGATGACTCCGTCGAAGCCCAGCTCATCCAGCAGGTACTGGCACTTCTGCGCGCCACCGGCGATGCCCACCACGCGGCAGCCCTTGAGCTTGGCGATCTGCCCGGCAATGCTGCCGACCGCGCCGGCGGCGCCGGAGATCACCACGGTTTCGCCGGCCTTGGGCTGGCCGACATCGAGCAGGGCGAAGTAGGCGGTCATGCCGGTCATGCCCAGGGCGGACAGGTAGCGGGGCAAGGGCGCCACGCGCGGGTCGATCCGGTGCAGGCCCTGGGGTTCGCCGGTGAAGTAGTCCTGTACGCCAAGGGCGCCGCTGACATGGTCGCCGGGCTTGTAGTCCGGGTGCTTGGAGCTGACCACCTCGCCGACGCCGAGGGCACGCATGACCTGGCCCAGGCCCACGGGCGGGATATACGACTTGCCTTCGTTCATCCAGCCGCGCATGGCCGGATCCAGCGACAGGTAGAGGTTCTTCACCAGTACCTGGCCTTCGCCCGGCTCGCTGGCGGGCACCTGCTCGTAGGTGAAGTCGTCACGACGCACGGCGCCGACCGGGCGCTTGGTCAGCAGGAAACGGCGGTTGGTGTGGGGCATGGCGGGTTCTCCTGAACGAGTGTGAGGGGCTGATGATCGGCGGGTTGAATGGGCCGCGTCACGCAAGATCACCGCGAACGATAGTAGTCCAACCGTGCCCTTGATGATGCTGCCCAGCCCAGCGGTGCCCTGACTAGACTCAGCCACGACTTCCCATCCTTTTGCAGGAGCCAGTGATGAGCATGACTTTCTCCGGCCAGGTTGCCCTGGTCACCGGTGGCGCGGCGGGTATCGGCCGGGCGACGGCCCAGGCATTCGCCGCCGAAGGGCTCAAGGTGGTGGTGGCCGACCGTGACGCGACCGGCGGTGAAGCCACCGTGGCGCTGATTCGCCAGGCTGGCGGCGAGGCGCTGTTCGTCGCCTGCGACCTCACCCGCGACGACGACGTGCGGCAGTTGCATGAGCAGGTCATCACGGCCTATGGCCGGCTCGACTATGCCTTCAACAACGCCGGTATCGAGATCGAGAAGGGGCGCTTGGCCGAGGGCAGCGAGGCGGAGTTCGACGCGATCATGGGGGTCAACGTCAAGGGTGTGTGGCTGTGCATGAAGTACCAGCTGCCCCTGCTGTTGGCCCAGGGCGGCGGCGCCATCGTCAACACCGCCTCGGTGGCAGGGTTGTCGGCGGCGCCGAAGATGAGCATCTATGCGGCGTCCAAGCATGCGGTGATCGGCCTGACCAAGTCGGCGGCCATCGAGTATGCGAAGAAGGGCATCCGGGTCAACGCAGTGTGCCCGGCGGTGATCGACACCGACATGTTCCGCCGCGCCTACGAGGCCGATCCGCGCAAGGCCGAGTTCGCCGCGGCGATGCACCCGGTCGGGCGCATTGGCAAGGTTGAAGAGATCGCCAGCGCGGTGCTGTACCTGTGCAGCGATGGCGCGGCGTTCACGACGGGGCACAGCCTGGCCGTCGATGGTGGCGCACTGGCAATTTAGGTCATGCGATGATCGTCTAGGGATTCTCCGATCAAGTCAGAACAGGCCGCTCGACCTGTGCTGAAATAGCCCTCCGTTCAGCCCCCTACAAGCCTTGCCCATGAGTCAGATGAGCTTTTCCGGTTTCGAGTACGCCGGTAAGCGCAAGCAAACCCGCCATGAGCGTTTCTTGGCCGAGATAGAGCAGGTCGGTAAGCGCTCCATGAACCCCACATTCAAAGCGCTTACCTGATCCCCGATGCTGTGCTCCCGATTTCTTTCTGGAGCCTGCCGACGATGATGCGCCCCGA